>JABMPC010000057.1 GCA_013203905.1 Chlorobium sp.
ATCTTTTCCAAACCCTAACGCCACAACACCGAGGTGCAGAAGCCAGTACAACCCCTTGCAGCCACCCTGCTCATCATCCGCTTTCTCAAACCGATTACATGGATACCGGTTATGTGGAGCTTCCTGTGCGGAGCCGTTGCCAGCGGTGGGTTTGGCTGGAATGACTTGACCGGGCAAAAATTCATTCTGGGCATGCTGCTCACGGGCCCTCTGGCAACCGGCACTTGCCAGATGCTCAACGACTATTTCGACCGCGACCTTGACGAAATCAACGAACCCGATCGCCCCATTCCCGGAGGCGCCATATCACTCAAAAACGCAACCATCCTCATAGCGGTCTGGTCTGCACTTTCGGTCATTGCCGGCTTGCTTATCCATCCGGTCATAGGGCTCTATGTCATCATAGGCATCATCAATGCCCACCTTTACAGCGCCAACCCCATAAAACTCAAAAAACGGCTCTGGGCAGGCAATATCATTGTTGCCCTCTCCTATCTCATCATTCCATGGATGGCAGGAGAAATTGCCTACAGCAGCAACATCACACTCTCTTCTCTCACCCCTTCGCTCATTGTTGCCGGACTCTTCACCCTCTCCAGCACCGGAACCATGACAATCAACGACTTCAAGTCCCTTGAGGGCGACACCCGCTCTCGAATCAGAACACTGCCCGTGGCATTCGGGGAAACCAACGCCGCCCTGCTCGCAGCCGTCCTGATCAATACGGGACAGCTGATGGCTGCACTCTACCTGTTTTCCCGCCAGCAGATGATATACGGAACCATCGTGCTGTTGCTCATCATTCCCCAGTTCATCCTCCAGTTCCCCCTTGTACGCTCTCCCAGAACCATGGATGTCCGCTACAATGCCCTTGCCCAGAACTTCCTGGTTGCAGGAATGCTTGTTTCAGCTCTTGCCATTCAGGCTGCGCGGCCATGAACTTTTCTCCACAGCCCCGCATATCAGTCATCATGGCGACATTCAACAGAGGCCGCTGTATACAAACTGCCATTGAGAGCGTTCTCCAGCAAACATTCACCAACTGGGAACTGCTCATCGTCGATGACGGCAGCACAGACGATACGATGCAGATTGTCGACCCCTACCTGCTGCAGCATCAGAATATCCGCTACATAAAACACCGGAACCGGAAAGCCTCTCTCTCACGAAACGCCGGCATGCAAGCCTCATTCGGAGAGTTCATCACCTTTCTCGACAGCGACGACCACTACCTGCCCAACCATCTTGCAAGCCGGATAAGCATCATGGCAGAGCCCGCTCCCCCGGACCTTCTTGTGGGAGGCATTCTTGCCCCACCCGGCACCACGGTACGCGACCGCACCAACCCCGAGCTTCTTATTCCGCTTGAGCAGTGCATACCAGGCGCCACTTTTTTTGGCAGGAGAGAACTGTTTTTTTCTCTTGACGGGTTCCGGGAACTGCCCTATGCAGAAGATACCGACCTCTGGGAACGGGCCGAAGTGGCCGGCTGGAAGACTCATAGGCTTGAAGAACCCAAAACCTATCTCTACCGGCAGTCCCCCGACAGCATCACCAAAAACTACCAGAAACCATGATCAGCGCCCTGACCGTCTACTGCAGCTCCAGCACCGAGGCACCCCACGAATATTTTGAGGCAGCCGCCTCACTCGGCAAATCATGTGCAGCAATGAACATCTCCCTTGTCTTTGGTGGAGGCAGGGTCGGGCTAATGGGCTGCATTGCCGATGCGGTGATGCAGAACGGCGGAACCGCAAAAGGCATCATCCCCAGATTTCTTGAAGAGCGGGAAGTCGCCCACTACGGGCTCAGCGAACTCACGGTGGTTGAAACCATGCATGAGCGGAAAATGAAGCTTGCTGAATGGGGAGACGCCTATCTCGTGCTTCCCGGGGGGCTCGGAACGCTTGACGAACTGCTGGAGGTCATGACATGGAAACATCTCGGCCACCACCACAAACCCATCATCCTCCTGAACCTCAACGGGTTCTGGAATCCCCTGCTTGATTTTTTCCGTCGCATTGCCGAAGAACGAATGGTCAACAACCGCTACCAGGACTACTACACTATCTGCAACACCACAGAAGAGGTTGCAGACCTCCTCGGAAGCCATAACACAACAGCCGAAACCACTCCATGAACGACTTCTACCCCGCGCTTCTCCTCACCCTCATAGCCGGTCTCTCCACCGGAATTGGCAGCGCCATGGCTCTCGTGGTAAAACACACCAACACGCGGTTTCTGACGCTTGCACTTGGTTTCTCGGCAGGCGTCATGCTCTATGTCTCCTTTATTGAACTCATGCCCCAATCAGAGGCCGCTCTTCTTACCGGCATGTCCTCAAGAGCCGCAGCATGGATGGCAACGCTCGCTTTTTTCGGAGGAATCCTCTTTATCTGGGCCATCGATCAGCTGGTACCCGATATTGAAAACCCGCATGAAATGTCATACATCGGAAGAATGGAAGAACGCACTCCCGACAGCATGCGCCTGAACCGTATGGGGCTTTTTACCGCAGCCGCCATAGCCATTCACAACTTCCCGGAAGGCATGGCTGTTTTTTTCAGTGCTCTCTCCAACCAGAACCTGGGCATAGTCATTGCCGCAACCATAGCACTCCACAATATTCCCGAAGGAATGGCCATAGCCGTACCCATCTATTTCGCCACCAAAAGCCGAAAGAAAGCCTTCTCGTACTCCTTTCTTTCAGGTCTTGCCGAGCCACTTGGCGCCATAATCGGATTTGCAATCCTCAAGCCATGGCTGACCCCCACAGTATTTGGAAGCGTGCTGGCCGCAGTAGCCGGCATTATGGTCTATATTTCGCTGGATGAACTTCTGCCGACAGCAGAAGAGTATGGAGAGCACCACCTGGCAATTACCGGGCTTATTGCCGGCATGGCCGTGATGGCCCTCAGCCTGCTCCTCCTCGCCTGAGTCTTTCAGAAAGGAAAAGCAGGCCCAAAACCAAAAGCCTCAGTGGCAATCGTGGCCCTGGCAGGCCTGCTCCGCAGTGAGTTTAATAAGAGCCCCGCCGGCAAACCGCTCAAGAGCCACACCAAGGGTAGGAGCCATGTCAGCCACATAGACATCAATACCAAGCACCTGAAGCCTTGAAGCCGCTCTGGCGCCAATGCCATTACAGATGACAGCGTTCACGCCCATGTCAATAAATGCCTCAGCCGGCGTACACTGACCATGCACATGCTGGCTATTAGGGTTTTCAGTTATCTGCACCTCGCCCGTTTCCGTATCAGTGATGGCAAACCATGGGGCACTACCAAAATGCTCACAAACTGCCGACTGTTCGCCAGCATTGTCATCAAGAGGAATAACCACTTTCATATGCTCTCTCCTTCAGCAGCACCAGGGCCACCGTTTCCGTCGTTATTGGAATGACCGTGATCATGGTCATGATCGTGATGGTGCTCATGCACACCACCGCCACCACCCTGTCCCATACCGGTTCCTTCGCGGTGAAGCCCTGTCCTCAGGCCCCTGCAGCGGCCTCCACCGCCCCTTCCGCCACCGAATCCGCCACCCGGCGAACTGCGATGAATGTTTTCACTACCGCACGATGGGCATACCTCAGGACGCTGCACACCGTGGCCAACACCCCATGCATGGCCGCAACCGCCACACTTGAAAAGTCTCTGTTCCGTCATCATAATTGTTCCTCCTGTTATTGTTAACTGCTTTCCTGTTACCAGCATCACGCCAACCTTATGGCGCGCCAAGCTGAGGATATTGCCGAAAGTCTGTCGCGAAACATGCATCCGCCCGGCAGCCTCCTCCTGATAGAGTCCCTCAAAATCCGCCAACCGTATAGCCTCAAACTCATCAACCGTCAGCTCAATTGCTTCCAGCTCATCAAGAGGCACCCCGGCAGGCTTGAAGACAACAAACTCCGGGCTGCACCCTATTTTTCTGCATTTGACTGGTCGCGGCATACGATAAAGAAGAAATTCTGTGACTCATTATTAGCATATGCCAATAACATAGCCAAAAAAAAGCCACCTGTCAAGAGAGATGGCCTCTTTTTTTTAAAAACGCTTTTGATAAATATGGCAATAGGGTTCGTGGCCGGTCTTTTCATAATAATCCTGATGATACTCCTCCGCCGGCCAGAAACGATCCGCCTTCTCCAGCGTAGTCACCACCGGGTACCCTTTCGCCTTCAGCTCTTCAATCAATTTCATAGCCACCGCCCGCTGCTCCTCATTGTGGTAAAACACGGCAGAACGATACTGTGTTCCCCTGTCCGGCCCCTGACGGTTCAGCTCGGTAGGATCATGAATCTCAAAAAACATCTTTGCCAGAGTTTCATAACTGACCTCATCAGGATTGAACACCACCTCCACCGCCTCAGCATGTCCGGTTGTCCCGCTGCATACCTCCCGATACGAGGGATTCAAAAGCGTACCGCCAGTATAACCCGAAGTAACTGAACGCACGCCCTTCAATGCAGCAAGACGATGCTCCACACCCCAGAAACATCCGCCTGCAAACACCGCCTTTTCTTCCGAACTGGGCGGCGTTGCCCGAGGGCTGAAATCAAGCGAAACAGAGTTGACACAATGACGCACATTTTTCTCAGTCATCGACTCACCAAAAAACACATGCCCTAAATGCGCACCGCAGTTACTGCACACAATTTCCGTCCTGCTACCATCAGCATCCGGAACCTCGCGAACTGCTCCCGCAATAGCATCGTCAAAACTCGGCCAGCCCGTCCCTGACTCGAACTTATCCTCAGAACGGAACAGAGGGGCATCGCACCGACGGCACAGATACACCCCGGTATCTTTATTGAGATAATACTTACCCGTGAACGGCATCTCCGTCCCCTTATTCTCAATAACCCTCTGCTCTTCAGGTGAAAGATCATTAAAGCTCACGCTATCCTCCTTTTGTGTTGGCGCAGTGCAGGCAGATGCTGCAGTTAAAAACCATACCACCATAATCATTATGGCGGAACGAATGCCTCTTGAAATTATTCTCATACTCATCAAACAAGACAAAAAGGAACTTGGTTCCAGCCACACAAAAAAAAGCCGCATCACTGCGGCTTTGACAATAAAAAAGGGTGAAAGACTCCCTTACTCTTCAGCCCTGCTGCCCGGAGCAGCCGAGGAATCTGGCCCATTCGTTATAAACCCGGCAACCTTCCCAACCAGCGAGCCAACCGCAAAAGCGCCAAGTCCGAGAATCGCAATACCAGCAACGCCGCTCAATACCGGTCCAACAACGGGAGCAGCAAGAGGGGCGATTGCAACAGCTCCACCAGCCCCTATGGTCTTTTTCACCATATCAATCTGACTGTCATTCATCGATTCAGGATTTAAATATTCTTGAAAAATCCACCTATGGCTTAATATATCACAAGACCCATCATCAATACAAATCCCCTCTCGTCCCACTCCCCTCGAAACAAGCCATATGCAAACAACTATTTTGCCAAATCACTTCCAATCATTACCTTGACAGGCTGTTTTTATCAGGGCAATTAGCTCAGTTGGTTAGAGCGCTTGCTTCACACGCAAGAGGTCAGTGGTTCGAATCCACTATTGCCCACACCCGCACCAGTAAAGGCTCTACGGGGATCCAAAAACCCAGCCCCCCCCTAAAACCGCCCGAGGGAAATATAAGCATTGAAAAGTAGGGGACGTTGTTTAGTATCGCAAATAACCACCTTCAGGAAAAAAGAAGAAGCTGACTCCCATCTCTTTCTTCTTTTTATTTGCGTTAAGCAACAAAGTCCCCTAGTTTCGTCCCCTAGTTTTAGTTTCGGGAATGATGGAGGACAGAGGCATTGTTCTCTATTGATAC
>JABMPC010000058.1 GCA_013203905.1 Chlorobium sp.
GACTCTCAAAGCTGCCGAACAGCTCACCCTGAAAGCCAAAGAGGAGCTGAAAACGGCAGCCCCGTTGATCCAGAAAATCCGGTCGCTTGATCAAAAGATTGCGGAACAGACAAAGGCTGTATCAGAAGGCGCTGATGCCTGCACCAAGGAAGCCGGAAAGATTGAGAGCGACAAGCAGTTCCGGGTGAAGGAGCTGGAAAAACGGACCGCCGCAGAGAAAACACTGGAGGCCGCAGAGCTGTACCTCAAAGAAAATTCCCGGGATGAATGGTTGATCAGTGGGCTGGCCGGTGTTGAAGAACAATTCGGCAACCTGCTCGCCAAACAACAGGAGACTACGCAGAAAGAAGCCGATCTCAAAAAAGCCGATACGGCCGTAGCAGATGCTGCAAAAAAATTGGAGGAAGCTTCCAGGCAATGTGGGCTCAAAAAACAGGAACTGGACACCGCCGGTAAAAATCTGCAGCAAGGCAAGGATGCTCTGAACCAATTGCTGGGTGACAAACTACTCCGGGAGTATCGTACCGAGAAGGAAACCCTGCTTCGTGAGATGGCCTTTATCAAGAAAATCGAGGAGCTTGAAGATCACCGGGCCAAGTTGGAAGATGGTAAACCCTGTCCACTCTGTGGCTCGACCGAGCATCCCTTTGCCGAGGGCAATGTTCCGGTTCCCGATGAAATCGAGCAAAAGATAGAATCACTGACCAAGGTGATCGACAAGGCAGACGAACAGGAAGCCGCCATCAAAAATCTGGAACAGGCGGAAACCTCTGCCCGTAACAATTTGAACAATAGCGAGAAGCTGGAAACCGAAGCGGCCAATAACAAGAAGGCCGCTGAAAAGTCGCTCACAGAATTGACGGATGCCCTCACAAAACTTCGGACCGGCTTTGATGAACTCAAGCTGGCCGTTTCCGGGAAACTTCAGCCACTTGGCATTACTGAAATACCGGAGGTAGAGGTTGAGGCGCTGCTCGAATCCCTCAAATCACGACTGAAAGCATGGCAGGAGCAGGTAAAACATAAGACCGACATCGAAAAACAGATTGCCGATATCGACAGCGAGTTGAGGCGTCTGGATGCTGTGATTGATACGCAGGTCAAGGCTCTGGCTGAAAAACAGGAAAAACTCGAACAGCTCAAAAAGGACCTGGCCGACGGAACGGAAGAGCGGAAGCAGTTGTATGGCGATAGAAAGCCTGATGATGAAGAAGGCCGACTGAACAAAGCCATTGCCGATGCCGAAAAGGCCGAGAAGAAAGCCAGAGACCTGAACACCGAGCTGCAGCAGAAACTGACAAAGGCGAAGACCCATGTTGACTCCCTGAAGAAACGCATTGAACAAAGAACGCCTGAATTGAAAAAAGCGGAAACCGACTTTTCAGCAGCCCTGATTCCGGCAGGCTTTGCAGATGAGAAAGCCTTCCTCGAAGCCAGACTGTCACAGGAAGATCGGGAATCTTTATCTTCCCGGGCTAAAGAGCTCGATGATGCGGGAACAGAGCTCAAAGCCAAACAGAAAGACCGGGAGATGCGGCTGGGCACGGAGACCGCCAAAAAGCTCACGGACAAGACGCTTGAGGAACTGGAGCCGCAGTTCAAAGAATTTGAAGAATTGCTGAAAGAATTGCGCGATGCCGTTGCCGGTCTCAAACACAAGCTGAGTGAAAATGCGGCTGCCAAAGAGCGGATAAAGGAAAAGCAGTCCGCCATCGAGGCCCGGAAGAAAGAGTGCCATCGCTGGGAGAAGCTGCATGGTCTTATCGGTTCAGCTGACGGGAAAAAGTACCGTAACTTTGCACAAGGCCTGACCTTTGAATTGATGGTCTCGCATGCCAACAGGCAGCTGGAAAAAATGACCGACCGTTATCTGCTGATTCGTGATGAACAGCAACCGCTGGAACTGAATGTGGTCGATGATTATCAGGCCGGTGAAATCCGGTCGACAAGGAACCTTTCGGGTGGCGAAAGTTTTATTGTCAGCCTGACGCTGGCACTGGGGCTTTCAAAAATGGCCAGCCGGAAAGTACGGGTGGACTCCCTCTTTCTTGATGAAGGATTTGGCACTCTGGATGAAGAAACGCTGGAAACCGCTCTGGAAACCTTGTCGGGGCTTCAGCAGGACGGCAAGCTGATAGGCGTCATATCCCATGTGCCCGCACTGAAGGAGCGCATCAGTACCCGTATCGCCATTCTGCCGCAGTCGGGCGGGAAAAGTATCCTCAAGGGGCCTGGATGCGCCTCCGTGAGGGAAGGAGAAGAGATGGCATGAGCGGCATCTCCTATACCCTTAAGGTCAGCCTGCGCTCAAAGCATGCGCGCCTGAAGATGGTGCCTCGTGAAGGGCTGGTTGTTGTGGTTCCGGAAGGGTATGACCGGAAGCAGATTCCCGTTCTCCTCCAGCGCTATGAAGGTTGGATTCAGCGGGCCGCAGAGCGTTTGGAGCGCCACTGCCAGCCAGATGAGCATCCGGTGCTGCCAAATGGTCTGCCCTCTTCTGTGGTGTTTCGCTCCGTGGGAGAGGAGTGGCGGGTGGAGTATGACCCTTCCCGCAGTAGGAGCGTGGAGAGACATGTGGAGGGTATTTGCTCCATTCTGCTTCCCTTTGAGGGTGCACGGCGTGATGCAGCCCGTGACCATCTGCTTTTGTGGCTCCGCAAAAGGGCCGGGGCCATTCTGTTGCCAATGCTTGAAGAGCGCTCTGAGGCTCTTGGCCTAAGGTATGCGTCAGCGGGTGTGAGGTTGCAGAAATCCCGATGGGGAAGCTGTTCGACACGGGGAAGGATAACCCTGAATACCAAGTTGCTGTTTCTGCCTCCTGAGCTTGCCCGATACATTATGACGCATGAGCTTTGCCATACTGCTGAAATGAACCACTCCGGCTCTTTCTGGCGTCTGGTGCAAAGGCACGATCCCGATTTTCGCCAGCACGACCGTGCCATGCGCGATGCCTGGAAATATATTCCCGGCTGGGTGACGGGTCATTACCTGTAGCGTTTGTTAGCCATCCCTTTGATTCCGCTGAAGAATATGACAGTGCCGAGCAGAATCGCTCCCGTTGCACTGGAGAGCAGGGAAGTGGCAATCGCTGCAAAGGGGCCGCTGAGGCAGAGTGTGGCAATGAGCGCTCCCGTCCAGATGAGTGCGGCGGGCACAACCGTCCTGAGGCGCAACGAGCGGGTAATGGCCGGCAGTGAAGCAGCGCATGCAGCTATTGCGGCGGTCAGCCACCAGAAGGTGTCAGTCAGAAATTCCATCAGGGAATAAGCAGCTCAAACCCGGTGGCTTTGTCCGGCACTCTCTGCGCACTGTTTTCAAGCAGCTCAGTCATGATCACTTCCATGACATGCCATACTTTGACGCCTGCCCGCACACATCCGGTGACGGAATTTTCCTCTCGACCGCAGGCAATATGCAGATGGAGGATCGGCTTGCCATCAGCATTGGGAAAGATGGTGCCTGTGCCGGTTATTTCATGAGCGTCATAGAGCTCAAGGGTCATAGGGTTGATGACTTCTGCGCGGCTTTCTTCAGGCCCCACAACAAGACGGCTTCCCCTGTCGGCTCCGCCGAGCACCGTCAGTGATGCCCGCTGAACGCCTTGTTCGCTGGCAAATGCCTCAAGTGACTCATGCAGAATCTCCCCATCCTCAAGCCGAATGACAAAGGTTCTTCCCGGTCTGGCTTCAGAGTATTTCATTGCTGTTGCGGTTGTGTTTTGCTGGCGTCTCTGCTAATGCCAATGTACGCAACGGCAAACTTCAGCACAAAACTGCCATAATTCTCAGGCGTCAAAAAAGTGGAGCTGCATGGTTTCATCCTGCTCACCAACAAGTTTGTACCGGCCCTTCCTTATGATGGCAAGTCCTTTGCTGTCAGCAGCCGGAATAATGCTTTCTTCAATACCGGAGGCGATTTTTTTGCTGCAGTCGTGATTGAAAAAGAGGTGCAGTTCAGGTCCCGACGAGGCGAACTGTATCAGGAAGTCGTTGTTGTTGATGAAAACAAGGTCGTCATATGCATAAGTCACTTCATGGCCAAGCTCTTCAAGAAGCTGCATCAGTGGACCGAGCGGGCGGAATGGTATGTTCATGGCTCTCTGAGGATATATAAGTGTGTTGTCAGGTATCGGGGGTATTATTGCGTCAAAACAGTCTTATTATATAAAAAAATAAGATAAATGTTCTTTTTGTCAATAATATTTAAGATAAAACAATGAATTTCTCATTATTATTTTTCCCTCTCTACCGATGGAACAAAGCTGCGTGTGCGCACCTCTTTTTTCATCCCGAGCATTTCCCGGGCCCTGTCGAGCGCATCGTCAATGTTTCCGAAAATGTTCTCTTCGCCAATCTCATCTGCAAGGCCGTACTGCTGAAGGGCAAAGAGCGGTTGAGCGTGAACGCCTGAAAGGATAAGGTGAGAGCCGGCTTTTCGGCTTTCACGCTGCATCTCTTTAACCATGTTCAGCCCGGTGGCGTCAATGGAGAGCACTTGACGCATCCTGATAATGCGGATCTGGGGAGATTTTTCCAGAAGATGCATGGCGTCGCGGAACTTTGCTACGGCTCCAAAAAAGAACGGGCCGCTGATTTCAAATACCTCAACGCCTTCAGGTACGCTTCGGGTAACAATGGTGTTGGGGTCGTCCTCTTCGTCCCTGTCTTTGAGCTCACCGGTGATGATGCCCACATTGGAGAGTTCTGCCATGCGGCGCATGAAGAGAATGACGGCAAGCAGCATTCCTATTTCAATGGCTATGGTAAGATCAAATACCACGGTGAGGCTGAAGGTTGTCAAAAGGACGATGACATCGCTTTTCGGGCTTTTCAGTAACTGGCGGAACACATGGAACTCTCCCATATTCCAGGCTACGACTATGAGAATTGCTGCAAGTGCGGGCATGGGAATCAGTTTTGCCCATTGACCGAACAGCAGCATAATAAGCAGAAGTGTGAGCGCGTGAACTATGCCGGCAACCGGCGTTCTTCCTCCGTTTTTTATGTTGGTGGCGGTGCGCGCAATGGCTCCTGTTACGGGTATTCCGCCGAACAGCGGGGTAATGATGTTGGCTGCCCCCTGAGCAATCAGCTCCATGTTGGATTTGTGTCGTGATCCTATCATCCCATCGGCAACGACGGCTGAAAGCAGTGCTTCAATGGCTCCAAGCAGGGCGATGGTTGTTGCAGGCATGATAAGCTGGCGGACTGTCTGCAGGTCGAAAACGGGAAACGAGGGCGGGGGAATGGTGGATGGAATCTCTCCGAACTCGGTTGCAATGGTCGGAACATCCCAGTGCATAGCCTGGACGAGGATAGTGGTGAGGATGAGTGCTATGATGGAGCCGGGTATCTTTCGTGAGATTTTCGGCCAGATAGCGATGATGAACAGAGCCAGGCCGCCGGTAAGGGTACTCAGAGGGTTGAGGGTTGAGAACCGGTCGGCATAGAGGAGCCATTTCCCCATGAAATCTGCCGGCACTGAGCCTATCTGGAGTCCGAAGAGATCCTTGATTTGAGTTGAAAAGATGATGACCGCAATGCCGCTGGTGAAGCCGACGATAACCGGATAGGGGATGAATTTGATCAGTGAGCCAAACTGGGCAAAGCCCATCATCATCAGGATGACGCCCGCCATGATGGTGGCCACCATCAGCCCGTTGATTCCGTATTGCTGAACAATGCCGTAGAGAATGACGATGAAGGCTCCGGTCGGGCCTCCTATCTGGACGCGGCTGCCTCCAAGGAATGAAATGAGGAATCCGCCGATGACGGCGGTAATCAGCCCTTTTTCAGGGGAGACCCCGGAGGCGATGGCAAATGCGATTGCAAGCGGCAGGGCGACGATGCCTACCAGAATGCCTGCAACGACATCCCGACCGATCTGCCCAGGGGTGAGTTCGGGAAGAACAGTAAAGAACTTTGGCTTGAACATGGCGGAAAGAAAAAGAATGAACGGGAACCGGGCCGCCAGAGATGGAGGCGCTTCGGTGCGGGAAGGACAGCTATATACTTTTTTTGAGGTCATTTATCAATACAGGCGGCACTTTTCATCTTGGGTTCTATGGCTTTTTATGCCGGGCGGATACAGTGCTGGTGCTAAAGGGGGGGAATGGCATTGAAAGTTGTTGGTATTTTCCTCTGGAAAGGCTACCTATTTATAGGTGTTGTTCTCCCGCATCTTCTTTTATGATAAAGGCAAAACAGTTATGCACGAATTCGATTTTCTCGGTGAGCTGGTTCTGATTGGTGCGATGGCTGTCGCCATTATTCTGATTTTCCAGCGCATGAAGATTCCGCCGGTTATCGGATTGATTTTTACCGGCATTCTTCTCGGCCCTTCCGGAATCGGCGTTGTGTACGACGAAAAGCTGATTTCAACACTCGCCGAGCTTGGCGTTGTGCTGTTGCTGTTTACTATCGGGCTGGAGTTTTCACTTGATGACCTGAAACGGCTGAAGAATATTGTGCTGATTGGCGGTGTTGTGCAGATTGTCTTTACCGGAATGGCAATAAGTTTTCTTGCGTTCTGGTTCATGCAGGCCATTGGCCATAGCATCAGTACGGCAGCAGCTGTGTTTCTGGGGTTTGCGTTTTCGGTCAGCAGTACGGCTATCTGCCTGAAAATTCTTACTGACAGGGACGAGCTTGAGTTGCCTCACGGGCGGATTGCGCTCGGGATTCTGATTTTTCAGGATATTGCCATTGTGCCTCTGATTATCGGCATCAGTTTTCTCAATCCGGATGCTGTGCCCTCACTTGAAATGGTGTTTCGTAAAGTCGGTTTCATTGTCCTTTTTGCCTCCGGTATTTTTCTGGGGTTTCGCATCTTTATGCCCAGAATGGTGCGCATCATTGCTTCTCTGCATGCAAGGGAGGTTCTTGTCATTGGCGCACTTGTCATCTGTTTCGGAGCCGCATACCTCACCTCGCTTGCGGGATTGTCGCTCGCTTTGGGCTCTTTTGTTGCGGGTATGGTTATTGCCAGTACCGATGAAAGCCATCAGATCAGCCTCACTATAGACCCCTTCCGCGAAGCCTTTACCAGCATCTTTTTCATATCCGTCGGCCTTCTTCTTGATGTGAAGATGGTCGATCTTCCTTTTTTCGCCCTTATCGCCCTTGTGGTTCTGCTTGTCAAGGGGCTTCTTGTCACAATGGTTTCACTTGTTCTGGGTAATTCTCTACGGGTCAGCCTGATGGCTGGTATGGCCCTTGCACAGATAGGGGAATTTTCCTTTGTGCTTGCGGAAAGCGGACTGCGCAACAATGTGATAAACGATGAGGTTTTTCAGGCAATGCTTTCCATTATCGTTGTGACCATGATCGTCACTCCGGCAATGATTTCCATTGCTCCGAGATTTGCTGAACAGATGGCCCCGGTACTTGGCTTTATTCCGCTGGTTTCGCGTGATGCCCCTCTTGCCTCCGTCAAGCCTGAAGATAGCGCCATTATCTGTGCAGGGGAAATCCATGCGGCGCTTATCGGGTTCGGGGTGAACGGCCAGAATGTGGCTGCTGTGCTCCACGCTACGAACATTTCCTATTCCGTGCTTGAAATTGATCGTGAACTGGTGCGGACCATGCGTCGGAAAGGGGAGCCAATCTATTATGGTGACTGCATGGAGCGCAAGTCGCTGCTTCGGGCAGGTGTTGACCATGCCCGGGCTGTTGTTCTGAGTATTTCCGACAAAACAGCCATTCGCAAAAGCATTCCTATGATACGCCAGGTTAATCCCAAGGCCTTCATTATTGTGCGTTCAAGGACTCTTGACCGTATTGACGAACTCTATGCAGCCGGTGCTGATGTGGTTGTTACGGAGAAATTTGAGACCTCGATTCAGATTTTTTCGCAGCTCCTCAACCACTTCACGGTTGA
>JABMPC010000059.1 GCA_013203905.1 Chlorobium sp.
GCAAGGCGCGAGGCAAGGCGCTCTGAGGGTGGCACCCTGTAGTAGTTGTCTGTATGGAGAATCTTGGGGCGAACGCCCTCTTTTTTGAGCCGGATGGCAAGGGAGTGGGAGAGTTCGCTCTTTCCACTGCCCGACTCGCCCGATATGGCAACAATGTACTTGTGCCCGGAATGTTCCTTCAGGAGTGTCTGAAACTCTGTCATAACCCGTTCAGCTATGACGGCCGCTGCGGCTATGTGCTTGTCGCTTATCAGTAAAACATCACCCAGCATAGAGGAACTTGTTTTCCACCCAACACTATTCCGCCCTGATCACAAAAGGGGAACCCGAGGGATGACCGGTTCAACAGACTGTGAGAATATACTTCCTTTTAAAACAATACACAGCCTCCATGGTCATGGTGAGAGGAAATTAACCGTTTCCTCACTCCCTCTCCAGCCGTCTCCCTTCTGCCTGCAAGCCGTTCACACGGCACTCTGCACGGGGGAGTTCGCAGCAGCCGCAGGTCTCAGCCATCAGCTCCCCGCTCCGTTGCCGCTCCGCACTGCCCCCCTTTTCTGCCGAAGGGCGCTCTTCTTCCGTGCGGCGGTTGCGGCTGCATCGGGAAAACATGACTGATTGTGTTTCAAATGCCATAACGGTCTCTTCTTTCGTTCAGGTTCTTTTGCCGAATAACCGACAGTACTCCGCTTCTGTTTCGCTGTCTGCAGTAGTAACCGTAATGCCACCGGGAATCGTTCGGTAGAGTGCACTGAAATTTTTGACGCAGGTGTCTGAAGAGAAGAAAATCTCATCAATGAACTCCAAATCAATGCTCTCCTCCTGCTCCTGCTGTCCATCAAGATAAACGCTCAGCGGAGTGACGGAGTTGCCGAGTGCCGAAAGCTCGTTCATCAGGTAACCGTCAACAAGGTTGGAGCCGGGAAGCAGCACCTTCTTTCCGGTGATGGAGCGTTTCTTAAGCTGTATGGCAATATCCGAAGGGCTGTCGGGCTCAAGCGCAAGATCAGCTATAATGCCATACTTCTGCAGTTCCGTTGCCGCCGGCCGTCCGAGTGTGCAGATGGTACAGTTTGCCAGATGGCGCACATCGCGGTTGAACTCCATCAGGTAGGTGAAAAAATACTTGACCGCAAACCTGTTCGGGAAAAAGAGCACCGGATAGTCGGCAACACTGGAAATGCACTCCTGCAGCCTTTCGCGGTCTGAAGCCTCCTCCCGGCGGCAGGGGAAGTTCACAATAAGCCATTCATGGCTGCTGTAGCGTTTGGGGTCGGCCTCACCCGTCAGCACTTTCTTCTTCCTGCTGAACCAGTTGTTCTCAATGAACTGGTTGATGTTTTCTCCGATAATGAGAAGGGCGGGAGAATATGCTGCGCGCTCTTTTCTGCGGAGTTCTCCTATGGTTCCCGTCCATACCCGCTGGTTGTAGCGGGTGGCGTTCTGGACAATGGCAACCTTGGTCTCTTCGGGACGCCCTTTTTTCACAACGGCATCAAGCACTTCGTGCACTGAAGAGGCCACCATGTAGTAGACAAGGGTGTCGGCATCGGGAACCTGTATCTTGTTGACAGGATGTCCGGTGCAGAAGGCCACAGATGAGGATACCTTTCGCATGGTGAGGGGTATTTCGCTGTAGGCGCTTGCCCCGTGGGCGGCGGTGATGCCGGGAATGATTTCGTAGTCGATCCCGTATTTTCTAAGTACATCAATCTCCTCCCCGCCACGCCCGAACACGAAGGGATCTCCCCCTTTGAGCCTCACCACCGTTTTTCCCTCCAGAGCATGGCGGGCAATCTCTTCGTTGATTGCATCCTGCTCAAAGTGGTGGCTGTCTTTGCGTTTGCCGGTATAGATTTTCAGGCCGCCGAACTGGTCGATGATTGCGCTGGTTACAAGATCGTCATAGAGAATAACATCGGCATTCTGCAGCGCCCTCTCAGCCTTCAGGGTGAGGAGTTCGGGGTCACCGGGGCCAGCTCCGGCTATATAGACATATCCTTTTTTTGCTGTGTCGCTCTTTTTTGTCATGGTGTACTGCTTTATGAATTGGTGTTCGTCGGCTCTCTTTTTGAGAGAAAGAGCTCTTTTATGGCATTTCTCCACTCCACCGAGCGCCGGGCGTTGCGCCCGTCGGAGGAGACGCTGACTGTCATTTCCTCATGGCGGAAAAGGGCGGGAGAGATGAAGTCGGAATCGTTACGGTTGTCGGCTATGTTGCAGAGAATCCCTTTCTGTTGCGCATCAAGAAGAACACGGTGGTTCAAAGCCTCATCGGGAGTGCATGCGTAGACAAGGAAAAATTCATTGAGGTCCGAGGGTTCATAGGTTTTGTTGAGCACCCGCACGCCCGTTGCCAATACTTCTGAAGTGCAGAGGGTGTCGAGAACGGTAATGTCCGAACTGAACTGAAGCACTGCCTGCAGTTTGTGCATGGCAAGCTCGCCTCCCCCAACAAAGAGAATTTTTTTGCCGTCAATACGGATGTTGAGAGGAAGAAAGGTGCTCATAGTCCCTCCCGTTCCAGCTGAGCGGACGCGGTGATTTTGAGGAGAACGGTAATAATGAGCACTGCGCCTGCCCAAACCCCCGTGGTCAGCAGAATTTCCGGAAGTGCAGGAGCGTATCCGACTGCAACTGAGCCGTTTCTCAGCTGACCTGCAAGAATAAGGGTCAGCCCGCTCTGCAGCCAGACGGAGAGTGCCAGAAGAGCTCCGAAGGAAGCGGCGGCAATGGATGAACGGCGCAGGGAGGGCATCAGCAAAAACCCGGTGGAGAGGGCGCCGGCAAGAAGCGAGAACCATGAAGCCAAAGCGAATGGGGAGTTGCCGTACAGAAGGCTGAGAGCGGTGGTTTTGGCCGTCACATTACCAAGCATGGCGGTTCCAGCTTCAAGCCCCGTAAGCGCAAGGGAGCCGAGGCCTGCCCATGCTGCAACTGCCGCGAGCCGCTCCAGCGCTTCCTCTCCGGCCTTGAATCCTGCCAGCTTTTCAGCCGTCACCGCCATAAGCAGCATCATGCCGGCCGAGGCCGCAACCCCCGACACCATCAGGCGCGGGGCGAGAAGCGCGGAGGTCCAGAGTTCACTGCCAGGCACAACCGCCAGCCTAAAGGCAGAAATAACCGGGAGGGCGAGCCCCGCAGGAATAGCAATCATAACGGCGGAACGAATCCAAACCGCTTGCTTCACCCCCTTGCGCATGGCCCCAACCTGCGCCCAACCAACGGCCAGGCTGAGGGCAAGGAAAAGAAGCAGCAGCGGCGCCTGCCAGGAGGCGGGCGCGCCGGGCGAAGGGTTCAGGAACAGCGTCAGAATGCGGCGCTGCATGCCAAGATCGGCAGCAATAAACAGGAGGCTCATGGCCGAAGCGATTGCGCCGAGAAAAGCAGCCAGAGGGGCAAGAGGGGCGAGGAACGAATGTTTCTGGAGCGTTCCGGGCACCAGCATGGCAAGTGAAGCTGCAGCAATGGAGGCAAGAAAGGGAAGCTGTGCATGGTAGAGCCCCCAGATAGCATTATTGCCCATCCCGGTATGGACAAACCCGTCCGCACTCTGGAGTGCAGAGGCGTAGGCGGCACCTGCAGCCAGTGCGAGAAGCGCAAAACTCCATATCAGGTAGCTGCGGTGTCCTTTCAGTGCTTGTTCAATCATGACGGATCCTTAAATGATATAGAAAACTGAAGGCCTTGTCCCGAGTTCCGGCTTCCTCTGGAGAGTTTCGCTGCTTTCAAGGAGCTTGCGAATTTCAGATGACGGGTCGTTAAGGTTGCCGAACGAGATGGCTCCTTCGGGGCAAGCCTCTACGCATGAGGGCTTTTTGCCCCTCACCAGGCGGTCGGAACAGAAATTGCATTTTTCCACCACGCCGCGCTGGCGGGTTGGATAGTCAAGGCTCGGGTTTTTGAGGGAGGCACGAGGGTCGCTCCAGTTAAAGCTGACCTCCCCGTAAGGGCAGCTCTGCATGCAGGAGCGGCAGCCCACGCACCGGTGGTAGTCTATGGCCACAATGCCGTCAGTTCGGCGGAAAATGGAGTCGGTCGGGCATGCACGGGCACACGAGGGCTCGACACAGTGGTTGCAGAGCGCCGGCAGGGCTGCTGTGGAGGAACAAAGGGAGCCGAGCAGCTCCCGCCCATCCTCTTTGTGCATCCACTCCACCGTTTCGTCGGGGCTCTTGACAGCGGGAACATTGTGGGTATGGTGGCACGACTCAATGCAGAGGGTGCATCCCTCGCGGCAGCGCCGCGTGTCAATAAGCATGCCCCAGCGTCGGCCGTGCTCACCCGGTACAGCCGCCCATGCAGCAGAGGTGGTGCGTTCAAACCCGCCACCGGTCAGTATGCCGGAAGCTGCTCCCATTCCGGCAAGCATGCCTATACCCGCCTTGCGGATAAACTCTCGTCTGTCGTTATGCATCATGGTGTGTCCAGTGGCGATATATGGCAGTTCCAGCAGTTGGGAGTAACATTTGCGTAAGCGTGACAGCTGAAACAGAAGTAACGGTTGGAGCCGTGGCAGGCAAGGCAGGTAGAGAGGTTCTTCTGAAACTTCCTCCCGTCCGCGGTTTCATGCACTGCATCGGGCCCTTCATGAGCAGCGGTGTTTTTCCAATCTTCAAGCACCTGCATGTGATGCGTTTGCATATACTCTTTCGGGTAGACGCAAGCGCTGCTGTCCACCCTGGCGGCGTCGGCTTCGGCGGGAGACTCGCTCTCTGCTCCGGCACGGAACGACGAGACCAAAACCACAAGAAGGGCGGCAAGCAGCCCGATGATGAGAATATTTTTCTTACGCATCGTCATCCTCCCCCTCGTCGGCTATAGCCATCGGGTTCTCCCTCAAATCTTCAGTTCTGGGGGTTTCTCCCTCCATTACAAGAGCGTTGCCAACCAGCTCGTGAAGGCCGTAAACGGCAACACCCGGGTTCCAGTAGCGCATGAGCGGCGGCAGGGTTGCCCGGTCAATGGCGCAAATGGTTACCAGTGCGTTGACCTGGTGCTGTTTTTTAACTGTTCTGACTGCATTGGCTCTTGGAAAACCGCCTCTCATGCGCATTTCCATAAATTCTTCGGCGTTGATGCCGCTACCTGAGCCGCAGCAGAAGGTTTTCTCACGGATGGTGTTCTCCGGCATTTCGTTGAAGGAGTTGCAGACCGCATTGAGAACGAAACGCGGCTCTTCAAGCATCCCCATCCCGCGCGACACATTGCAGGAGTCGTGAAAGGTGGTGCGGAGATGGTTGTTGCGGGTCGGATCGAGCTTCAGCTTTCCGTGCTTGATGAGGTCGGCCGTGAACTCTGCTATATGCACCATTTTGGTTGCTGCCGCATTGGTGAACTTTGTGCCGGTAATGGGTGAAACCGGCTCCTCAAGGAAGTCGGCCGGGCCGTTCATGGTGGCCATGTACTGGTGCACAACCCTCCACATGTGACCGCACTCGCCGCCCAGAATCCATTTCACCTTCAGCCGCTCGGCTTCGTGGTACATTTTAGCGTTCAGTTTCTTCATCATGTCGTTTGTGGTGAAGAGTCCGAAGTTGCCTCCCTCGGAGGCGTAGGTGCTGATGGTGTAGTCGAGCCCTATGTGGTGGAAAAGCAGCAGATACCCCATCATGGTATACACGCCAGGGTCGCCGAACACATCGCCTGAGGGTGTGATGAAAAGGATCTCCGCCCCCTTTCGGTTGAAGGTGGGGTTCACCGTTATTCCGGTGAGCTCCTCAATGTCATCAACCAGCGACATGATGTTCTGCACGAAGGTGTGCGGCTCAATTCCGAGGTGGTTGCCGGTGCGGTTGCAGTTGGCTACAGGAGCAAGAATCCAGTTATTGTTGACACCAATCAGGTTCAGCAGTTCGCGGGCCACCATGGTAATTTCCGCAGTATCAATGCCCAGCGGGCAGAACACGCTGCAGCGCCGGCACTCGGTGCACTGATAGAAGTAGGAGTGCCACTCCTTGATAACTTCCGCGGTGAGTTTGCGCGAACCTGAGAACCCTTTGAGGATTTTTTCCACCATGGGGAAATCGTTCCGGTACACGGAGCGAAGCAGCTCTGCGCGGATGACCGGCATGTTCTTCGGGTCGCCGGAGCCGAGAAAGAAATGGCATTTGTCGGCGCAGGCGCCGCAGCGCACACAGGCGTCAAGATAGAGCTTGAGCGAACGAAACTTCTTCAGCCGCTCTTTGAGTCCGTCGTGGATGATTTTCTGCCACCCGTCGGGAAGCTGCCAATCCTCATCGGTAGCGGCCCACTTGCGGGGGTTAGGGAACCCGATCTCTTTGAGGGTTTCGGGTTTGCCGGGAAAACACCAGTTCCCGTCATGAAAATCGACCGGCATCTCCCACCACTCCCTGTCGGCCTGGGCTCCTTTCAGGGGGGTCGGTTTCTCCAGGAACTCTCGTGCGAGCTGGGCTTTTCTTGGTGCGTATTTTGACATTATCAGTCCTTTTCAACCGGAAGGCCGGCTTTTTTCATCTTTTCACGAAACTCCTCCTCGTACTCGGCATAGGTGCGGAACTTCCCGGGCTTATTCCACGGGTTCTTGTGCAGTTTCTCGCGGCTGTTGTTCGGCAAATTGCGCGTGGGGCTGAGAAATATTGCCCCCATATGCATCAACTTGCTGAAGGGGAAATAGATGGCCAGCATTGAGACAAGAAAGAGATGGACGAAGAAGAGAGCGCCGATTTCACCGGGCGCGTCAAAACTGAAGGAAACAAGGCCCATCATGAGCGCCTTGATGGAGAGAATGTCAACCTTCTCAAGGTAGCGCATGCCCATACCGGCAAGAACAATTCCTCCTATCAGAAAGAGCGGGAAAAAGTCGGTCTGAAGAGAGATAATGCGCAGCTTCGCATCTCGTATCCTTCGTGCAACGAGAAAGGTAAGGGCAACGAGCACAATGGCATCGGTCATGAAAAATGCGGGGAGCGTCAGCTCCAGAAAGCTGTCGGCATGCTCAATAGCCGTAATGAAGGCAGGAGGCTCAATAAAGAAGAATCGTGCGTGGCGGAGCCCTATAATAAGCAGCGACCAGTGAAACGCAAGCCCCCCCATCCAGAGCCATTTGCTTGATGCATAGACGAGCTCGGGGCCGGTGTGGAGTTCGGCTTTGGTGTTGCGGAACAGCGAACGGAAAAAGAGTACCTCCGTGAGCACCCGAACGGCAGCACCAAAACGGGTGGAGGGGCTTTCAAGGTGGTTCTGCTTTACCCAGTCGAGCGACTTCTCCTGCCCGCAGGTAGTGACAATCGGGAAGGGAACGGGACGGCGAAGCCAGTCAAAAAGGCGCCACAGAAAGCCGGCAATGAAAATGAAGGCGGCGGCGTAGGGAATAATGACGCCAAACAGGTACGACATATTGGCATAGGTGACTGCCACATAGGGAATAAGGGCAAGCAGGGCCACCATGATGAGAGGCATAAAAACTTTTTTCATGACACTGTGCTCCTCAGAAGCATGTGAAGCTGGCTGCGGGTCTCTTCCACTTTCAGCTGATAAATTTTTTCACGGTTCTCCAGGAACCGGTCGAACGCCTCAAAGGTTATCGCATTGATGCGGGCCTTGAGAACTTCGGTGTCGGCCGATGCCGGAGCTTTCTCTCCAATCAGCTCCCCCAGGAGCGGAAAAAGCGAAAGAGCAACCGACGGGCGGAATGGTTGAACGGCAAAGATGCGGGCAATGCAGTTAATGCCCTCCCCGCAGCTCTCCTGGTTGCCGTCAAAATTGTCGAGCACCATACTCATGCCCTCCAGCAGCGCTTCGCCGGTCGGGGTTCCGGACGCCATTTTCTCGGGGAAAAGGGCGAGGGCACTCTGGAGCCACTGCTCAAGAATAGCGTTCTTCCGCTCACCAATTATCTGTTGCCAGTTGCTCTTCATAGTTCCTCTCTCTCTTTACAGCCAGCTGTTAACCTGATGAGCCTCTACAAGGTCGACGAATCCGTCGTAACCAATTCCCTTCACTCCGGGGGCAACGATGCTGATGCCGCGGGCGTCAAGGTCGGGCTGCAGGGCGTAAACGGGACTTGTTTTCTGCAGTGCGGCAATGGCGTCGGTGAAGCGGTTGCCGTTCTGGACAGCGTAGACACCGTTCTCAATGAAGAGAACCGGATCGCCCTGCTGAACAAAGCGTATGCACTCTTCCATTGCGGGGCTTTCAAACGGGGATGTATTGATAGTATGCAGCATGATGCTCTCTCAATGTTACTGGGTTTAGGGTAAACTGGCTTCAGTGGTGAATGACGACATCCTGCTCCGTCATCCGGCGTCCGATTTCGACCGAGTCGAGCAGCTCCACATCCACAAGAAGATCATCTTCAGTGAGGCCGCGCTCTTCAAGTGAAACGCGGTCGACATAGAGTTTCTCCACATCGTATCCATCAAGGGCCATAAAGGTTTTGGCGAACCCTTTCATGGAAATGCCTTCGGTGTCCTGATTTTTTTTCAGGGCGTAGACCCCGTCGCCGATAAAGGCAATGGAAAGATCCTGCTCGTAGGCGGCCATGATCAGAATCATCTCAAGCCCTTCATAGGTGTAAATTGAACCGTGAGGTGCACGGCGCATCACATGCATGATTTTTTTGACATTGTCTTCCATGGTGCTCAGTCTCCAAAGGTTAAGAGGCGGTCGTTTCTGATTGCGATGTCTGTAAGAGTGCCAAGTCCGGTGATGGAACCCCCGTCTATCATGATGTCGTCGGTAATGCCGCGCCGTTTCGAGGCGGCAATGCAGGCGAGAATCTCAACGCCGTGCTCTTTTGCCATTTTGCTCCAGCGGTCCGCAATGTTACGGTCGTCCTGGGGCGGATCGGTAAGATTGGTTGCGTTGATGACGCCGTCGTTGTAAAGAAACACGGCGTCAACCGTGTGGCCCTTTTTGATGGCAGCCTCGGCGAACTTGTATGCCGTGTCGGCCGCCTGATGGTTGTAAGGGCCTTCCTTGAGCAGAATTCCTATTTTCACCTTATCACTGTTTAGAATGGTTGCTAAAAAACGATGCGACACCCTCGCCCTTTACGCAGCCTTGTTCAGGACTGCGTCATAGAGCTTCGTCCAGGTATTGGTGCTGGATGCGAATGGGGCCTCCTGATATCGGCAGAAATAGAGCGCTCCGATTGCCATTTCAAGCTCACCCTTTTTCAGTGCCTGAAGAGCCTTGCGCCCCGAAGCGGCAGCATCGGTGCCGGTAAGCTGCACCTGCTTCCAGTAGTTGATGGCCTCCCGGCGAAACACTGCTGTACGCGGCAGCGCTTCGGCCTCTTTGAGAGAGGGCACGGAAATGCTGCGGCTGCCGAAAGCAACCGGCCATCCCGTTTCAGCCCAGCGCTCTGAGGCATCTATGGCCTTTTCAACACGCCCGATGAGTTCTTCGTACATGGTAATCGACTCCCTGATTTTTTGTTGTCACTGGTTCTATAGGCCTTCGCCCATACCCATCTGTATGTACCCCGAGGGGCAAACAAGCGAGCATAGGTGGCAACCCACACATTTTTCATAATCGGTTTCCACAACCTCTCCCTGAGGGTTGTCGCGGTACCGGATGACGGCCTCCTGCGGGCAGAACGAAACACACTGCTTGCAGTCGAAACAGAGCCCGCAGCTCATACAGCGCTCAGCCTCGGCCTTGACCTCTTCGGGAGTGAGCGCCTGAAGCAGCTCCTCATGGTTGCCCACAACATTCTCAATCTCCCGGTTGATGCGCTTTGCCTGCGGCGCAGGAAGGAAATACAGCAGGTCCTGACGCTGCGCTTTGGCAATGTCCTGACGCACAGGCTCGGGCAGAGCTTCACCCCGGAGGAAAGCGTCAATCGACTCCGCGGCCTTGCGCCCATGGCCCACAGCCGTGGTGATAAGGTCAACCTTAATGGCGTCACCGCCACCGAACACATTCTCACTGCCCGGAAGGCGGAAGTAGCGATCGACCTTCATCCAGCCGCCGCCATTCATAACCGCTTCAAAACCGCTCAAGTCGGCACTCTGGCCGATTGCGGCCACTACCATATCTCCTTCTATTTCAAAGGTTTCGCCGGTGGAACGGTAGCGGAGGAAGGGGATGGGCGAGTTCCAGCCATCTTCACCTTTCTCTTTTTTC
Source organism: Chlorobium sp. (assembly GCA_013203905.1). GTDB lineage: Bacteria > Bacteroidota > Chlorobiia > Chlorobiales > Chlorobiaceae > Chlorobium. The sequence continues at coordinate 10,093 of JABMPC010000059.1, forward strand.
TCCATTTTTGAGCAGCAAAGCGCGCGAACGCCTTCTCCGCTTTTCAGAACTTCAACCGTTCCGCTCTGGTAATGCACTTTCGCGCCTTCACGCACTGCGTCGTCGAACTCGTTCTCAAAACATGCCATCTCTTCACGCGGCACGGCAGAGACGAGAACTGCCTCGGAGCCAAGACGAAGGGCGAGACGGGCCACATCCATGGCCACATTGCCGTCGCCTATGACAATGACTTTTTTGCCGACCGGAATGTCGTCGCCGAGCACCTCGTAGTTGCGGAGGAAGTCGATTGCGTTGGTCACTCCCTTTGTTCCCTCGAATCCGGGAACAGGCATGCAGCGGCCGACCTGTGCGCCGATACCAACAAAAACAGCGTCGAACTCTTTTTCAAGCTGCTCGAGCCTCACATCCACCCCAACCTTTACTCCCATACGGGTGTCAATGCCAAGATCGGTAATGCGTTTGATTTCGGCTTCAAGAACAGCGCGATCGACACGGTAACCCATAATGCCGTAGAGGACCATACCTCCAAGCTTCTGATTCCCGTCAATAATGGTAACCGCGTGTCCCTTGCGGCGAAGCTGGTAGGCTGCCGAAAGGCCTGCCGGCCCTCCGCCGATGACGGCTACGCGCTTGCCGGTGTCGGAGCCTGCCTGAGGAAGCTTCAGCCCCTCTTTGATTCCATAGTCACCAAGCGCCTGCTCAAGTGCGTTGATGGCAACGCTCCCGTCATGGTACTGGCGGTTGCAGCCGTTCTGGCATGGGTGCGGACAGATTCTGCCCATAACCGCCGGAAACGGGTTGCGGTCGACAATGGTTTCCCAGGCGGCCTTCCAGGGGTCGTCCGTTTTGTCGACCCCGTTAAGGAAACGCTGGTAGCCACGGATGTCTTCCCCTGCAGGGCACTCAGACGAGCAGGGCGGTGTCTGACGAACATACACCGGGCACTTGTGGCTATGATCTCCAAATGCAACAATCTTGCCATCACCCGTCTCTTCGCTGTATGCGGGAAACTGGTAGGTTGTTGCGAAATCGAGAATTGGATTTGATTCTCCCATCATTGATATCTCCTTTGGCTAAAAGCGGACATGAGCCGACTGGTTGAAGGTGGTTCTCGCATGACGGTAGCTGTCGATCATATCCTCGTCGAAGGTGAGCCCTGTCTCTTCAAAGAAGCGCTTCCAGCCGATACGATTGATCCACTCACCGACACGCTCCCAGGGGCGACCGCCAGCTTTGTAAGCAGTCAGGATACGGCCCACCGCGTCGGTAACTTCCGGCCAGCGGGGAGGGTTGTTGGGCAGGTTGTGGGCAACAATGCTCATGGTCGAGGGTTTTGAGCGGGCGTTGCTGTTCTTGCCGCCAACCCAGATGGCAAACTTGGAATGCTCGGGATGGTTAATTTCCATTGCCGGGCAGGCACCGAAGCATGCGCCGCAGCAGATGCACTTTGCCTCATCGACCATCAGCGAGCGCTTTCCGTTGACCACTGTCGGGCGGATAGCCGCAACCGGGCAGCGGGCAACCGCTTTGGGAAGCTCGCAAATCATGGAAAGGTGGTCGTGGTTGATGCGGGGAGGACGGGTATGCTTCACAACAACGGCGATATCGGCCTGGCCTCCGCAGTTGATGGAACAGCAGGAGGTGGAGAGACGCACCTTGTTGGGCATCTCCATGTGCTTGAACTCGTTGTAGAGAGAGTCCATCATCGACTTCACCACACCCGACGCATCGGTTGCGGGAATGTCGCAATGGAGCCAACCCTGGGTGTGCGACACTGATGACACACAGTTACCTGCGCCGCCTACCGGAAAGCCCATGGCCTCGAGGTCGCGAATCATGGGCTCCACATTCTCACCATTCGGGGTCAGAAATTCAACATTGTTGCGAACGGTGAAACGGAGGTGTCCGTCGCAGTAGCGGTCGGCAATGTCGCAGAGCTGGCGCACCATGTCTACCGTATCCTGACGGGGCGTTCCCGCACGAACAGTGAACAGGGTGTCGCCGCTCTCGCCAACATGCTTCAGCACGCCGGGACGGGGGATTTCATGATACTTCCATGTGCCGTAGTTATTTATGACCACAGGGTGGAGCGCCTCTTTATAGGTATGGGGGCCCGATTCTATGGTCTTCCATGTTCTTTCAGGACTGCTCATAATGTTCGTTCAGTTTTGCATGGTTGATGCAAGTGCTTGCGATGGCTGGCGCCAGCTCAGTACTTTGCCTTGAAATAGGGGTTATCGCGGGGTCTGGAGACCTGGTTGATGTCAACATCAAGTCCTACACCGTCCAGGAACTGCCGGAGACCGACGCGCTCAATGGTTTCGCCGATCCGCTCGTGGTCAAGACCGCTGTCATCCCACCAGTCGATAATCTCCTCTACCAGCTCCATGAACTTTTCGCGATCCTCTTCTGTCTCCATCTTCATGAAAGGAATGATCAGGGAGCCCATGTTCACACCAAC
>JABMPC010000060.1 GCA_013203905.1 Chlorobium sp.
GAAGGCGACTCGCTTGCAAGCCCAGCACGGGCAGTCAGCAACTCCGCTCTCATGGCGGCAGCAAGAGCGGGGTCGTCAAGAATCCGGGAGGCTTCGCGAAAAATGCCCTCACCATCCGCAGCACTCTGAATAAGCTCCGGCACCGCCTGTTCTCTGGCACCGAGACCTTTTGCCACAATATTGGCCAGAGAAATGCTCGTGAGCTTCACCAGCATCCGTCCAATCATATAGTTCAGTCTGCCCGTCCGGTACAGCACAACCATCGGCATACCGAAACAGAGTGCCTCAAGCGTTGCTGTCCCTGAAGTCACCAGACCCAGATCGCTGTACTGCATCACCTCATAGGCACTGCACTCAACAATCGTCAAATCCCCGTAATCTTCCAGTTCACGATAGACGATCCCATCAAGATTGGGAGCACGCCCCATCAGAAACACCACTCTACGGCTCCCTGCGAGCAGTCGGGCCCCCTTGAGCATGCCGGGGAAAATATGGGCAAGCTCCTGTTTCCTGCTTCCGGGAAGAAGACCAACAAGCTGCGTGTCCGCCCCTATGCCATGCGCCCGAAGAAACGCCTCCTTTGGCGGAAGCTCTACTTCGGACAATTCCTCAATCACCGGATGGCCAACAAACTCGGCATCAATACCATGCTTCCGGAAAAAATCAACCTCAAAACGGAAAATCACCAGCAACCGGTCAATGGAGGCACGAATAGCCTTCACCCGCCCCTCCTTCCATGCCCACACCTGCGGCGATATATAATAAATAACCGGAATGCCTAGTTCCCGGCAGAACTTCGCCATAATCAGATTCATTCCGGGATAATCAACAAGCAGAACCGCATCGGGCATTTCCCGCCGCACAGCCGCCTTCAGCTCACGAATCACCCGGCGGAGAAACCCTGCGTGCTTAAGTACATCAATAAAACCCATGATGCTCATCTGCCCGGTATCATAGAGCAGTTCGGCTCCCAGCCTGCGAAGCCCCTCTCCGCCAACACCGAACACCTTCAGAGCGGGCACTTCCTGCAGAAGACGGGCCACAGCCGGCGCTGCATGCATATCGCCGGAAACCTCCCCGGCAAGGACAAAAAGCTTCTTTGGCATCAAAAAAGGGAGATCATTGGATGTACGGGAGGGAAACTGTATTTTGGGGGAGATTTTTAGAGGCATCATGCACCCGCATTCAATTCCCATTATATTAAAAACGCCAGATAATGCAAGTCAAATTCGGTACTGACGGATGGAGAGCCATCATAGCAAAAGACTATACCTACGACAATCTCAAACTTTGCGCACTCGCCTCAGCCAAATACTTTCTCAGCCACCCCAACAGGGCGAAAGGGGTGTGCGTCGGCTACGATACCCGCTTCATGTCAAAGGAGTTCGCCCGTTACACCGCCGAAGTCTTCTCCTCTTGCGGACTGAAAGTCTTTCTCTCCGACAGCTTCGTCTCCACCCCCGCAGTCTCGCTCTTCACCAAGGCCAAACAGCTCGCCGGAGGCATTGTCATCACCGCCTCGCACAACCCTGCAAACTACAACGGCTTCAAGGTCAAATCATCATTCGGCGGCCCGGCCAGTCCGGATGTCATCAGTGAAATAGAGAGCTACCTGCCGGGCGTCGACCCCGAAGCGCCTGTGCAGCCCGATGAAAAACTGATTGAACCGGTTGACATGAAAGGGTTCTATGTCAACTACCTGAAAGCCCACATCGACCTCAAGCTCATCCGCGACTCCCGCATCAAAATTGCCCACAACGCCATGTACGGCGCCGGGCAGGACCTCATCACCCGTCTTCTGGACGAATCCATGGTCAACTGCTACCACTGCAGCCTGAACCCGGGATTCGGAGGCATCAACCCCGAACCCATTCCCCCCTATATTGAAGAGTTCGTCGACTTCTTCAAAGAGGTTGAAGCCGATGTGGCAATCATCAACGACGGCGACGCCGACAGAATCGGCATGCTCGACGAAAAAGGCGACTTTGTCGACTCCCACAAACTCTTTGCAATCATACTCAAAGACCTTGTTGAGGAGAAACACCAGACCGGCGAAGTAGCAAAAACCTTCGCCCTGACCGACATCATCGACCGCATCTGCCAGAAACACGGCCTCATCATGCATGAACTGCCAGTCGGGTTCAAGTATGTCAGCACCCTCATGAGCACCAACAACATCCTCATAGGCGGTGAAGAGTCCGGAGGACTCGGCATTACCGGTTTCCTTCCCGAACGCGACGGCATTTACATCGGCCTGCTCATTCTCGAAATGATGGCCCGTCAAGAAAAAACCCTCTCACAACTGGTGCAGGAACTCTATGACGAATACGGATTCTTCGCATATAGCCGGCTTGACCTCCGCGTCAGTGAAGAACGCAAGGCCGGTATTATTGCTGAGGCAAAAGAGGGAAAGCTCACTTCCATTGCCGGCAACCCGGTCACGAAATACAGCGACCTTGACGGCTACAAATACCACTTTGAAGGCGGCTGGATGCTCATCCGCCCATCCGGCACAGAACCGATCCTGAGGATATACTGCGAAGCCGACTCACAGGAGAAAGTGGACAAGGTGCTCAACTTCGCCTCAAAGCTCGCATAA
>JABMPC010000008.1 GCA_013203905.1 Chlorobium sp.
GCTGTTGAAATTCAGATCAAGATGGCACAGGGAGCAAAGCCCGGCGAGGGCGGTCAGCTGCCAGGAATGAAAGTCTATCCATGGGTTGCCAAGGTTCGTCATTCAACCCCGGGTGTCGGCCTGATTTCGCCTCCCCCTCATCACGACATCTATTCCATTGAAGATCTTGCACAGCTCATTCACGACCTGAAAAACGCAAATCCTTCAGCCCGCATCAATGTGAAGCTGGTTTCAACCGTGGGTGTGGGTACCATTGCCGCAGGTGTTGCCAAGGCGCACGCCGATGTGGTCCTGATCAGCGGCCATGACGGCGGAACCGGAGCCTCTCCCGTGTCAAGTATCATGCATGCCGGCATGCCGTGGGAGCTTGGTCTTGCCGAAACGCACCAGACCCTGATGCTCAACAACCTTCGCAGCCGTATTGTTGTTGAAGCTGACGGACAGATGAAAACAGCACGAGACATTATTATTGCTGCATTGCTCGGTGCCGAAGAATTCGGTTTTGCCACCACCACGCTGGTGGTGATGGGATGCATCATGCTGCGTTGCTGCCAGGACGATTCCTGCGCAGTTGGCATTGCCACCCAGAACCCGCAACTCAGAAAGAACTTCAAGGGTAAGCCCGAGCATGTCGAGAACTTCATGCGCTTTATTGCCGAAGGGGTACGCAGCCACATGGCCCGTCTGGGTGTTCGGAGCCTGAATGAACTGGTCGGCCGTTCCGAGCTGCTCGGCATGAAGAAAACCGTTGATCACTGGAAAGCGCATGGAATAGATCTTTCCAAGATTCTCTACCAGATGGATCTTCCCGACGAAGGCACCCGATACTGCAGCATGGCTCAGGAGCATGCGCTGGAGGAGAGTCTTGACTGCACCACGCTTCTTGCTCTCTGCGAACCGGCAATCAAGAGGGGCGAGAGGGTTGTCAGCCGGCTGCCCATTCGAAACACGAACCGCGTGGTCGGCACCATAGTAGGCTATGAGGTCACCAAAGCCTATGGGGCAGAGGGCCTTCCTGACGATACAATACACCTTTCATTTACCGGTTCAGCAGGACAGAGTTTCGGGGCATTCATTCCGAAAGGTATGACGCTTGAGCTTGAGGGAGATGCCAATGACTATGTAGGCAAGGGGCTTTCCGGAGGGCGCATTGTCGTCTATCCCTCAAAGGCATCATCCTTCCTGTCGGAAGAGAATATTATCATCGGAAATGTTGGATTTTATGGCGCAACATCAGGCGAGGCATTCATACGGGGGATGGCCGGTGAACGATTCTGTGTCCGCAATAGCGGCCTGACGGCAGTTGTTGAGGCCATCGGCGACCATGGTTGTGAATACATGACCGGAGGCACCGTCATCATTCTGGGACAAACCGGCAGAAACTTCGGCGCCGGCATGTCGGGAGGTGCCGCCTATGTTTATGATGAAGATGGTTCGTTTGCAGAGCATTGCAATACCGATATGGTTGGGATGTATCCTGTTAATGAGCCGCAGGACTGTGCCATGCTGCTCGCCTTGATAGAAAAGCATGTGGCTGCTACCGGCAGCGCACTCGGAAGCCGTATTGCTGATGATTTTGATTCCAGCTGCTCGAAATTTATCAAGGTTATGCCGCATGACTACCGCCGTGCTCTTGAGGCCATGAAAGAGGTTGAGGCCATGGGTATTACCGGCGATGACGCCGTGATGGCCGCATTCGAGAAAAATGTTCATGACCCGTCAAGGGTGTCGGGAAATTAAACCAATGGCGCCCTGGCAGATGACCCGGGCACGAAAAGACTAAATTATTGCTATGGGCAAAGTGAAGGGTTTTATGGAGTTCCAGAGGGAGTTGCCGGCTGACAGGGCACCTCTGGAGAGAATAAAGGACTGGAAAGAGTTTCATCTGGAGATGCCGGATGAGTCGCTGCAGAGCCAGGGCGCCCGCTGCATGGATTGCGGCACCCCGTTCTGCCATACAGGGATCATGCTCAGCGGTATGACCAGCGGCTGCCCCATTCATAACCTGATCCCCGAGTGGAACGATGATGTCTACCGCGGATTCTGGCGGGACGCATACGACCGGTTGATGAAAACCAACAATTTCCCTGAATTTACCGGCCGGGTATGCCCTGCGCCCTGCGAGGGTTCTTGTGTATTGGCCATTATTGAACCACCTGTTGCCATAAAAAATATTGAGTGTGCCATTATTGAGCATGCGTTTGCTGAAGGCTTCGTGGCCCCTAAAACCATTGTTCGCCGGACAGGGAAGCGGGTTGCCGTTGTAGGCTCGGGACCCGCAGGGCTTGCCTGCGCCGACCAGCTGAACAAAGCAGGTCACAGCGTGACGGTTTTTGAGCGCGATGACCGCTGCGGCGGGCTTCTGATGTATGGTATTCCCAACATGAAGCTTGACAAACAAGCTGTTGTGCAGCGCCGTATAGACATTATGGAAGAGGAAGGGGTCGTCTTCATGCAGAATACCGAAGTTGGCGGCAACTACCCCTCAGAAAAACTTCATGAGGATTTTGACGCCACGGTACTCTGCACAGGCTCCACCGTGCCCCGTGACCTTGATGCCGAAGGTCGGAGAGAGAGTGGTGGCATTCATTTCGCGATGGACTTTCTCCGTTCCTCCACCAAAGCGCTCCTTGACTCCTCACAGCCCGCTCTTTGTGCCGAAGGAAAAAATGTGGTGGTTATTGGCGGCGGCGATACAGGCACAGACTGTGTGGCAACTTCACTGCGGCAGGGATGCCAGAGCGTTGTGCAGCTTGAAATCATGCCGAAACCTGCGCTTGAGCGGACGGATGACAACCCCTGGCCCCAGTGGCCGAAAACCCTCAAAGTTGATTACGGTCAGGAAGAGGCCGCAGCTCTTCAGGGCGAAGACCCCAGACGATACTGCATGATGACGAAAAAGTTCATTGCCGATGACGGCGGTGCTCTGAAAGCTCTGCAGGTTTCACAAGTTGAATGGGTCAAGAAGGACGGGCGGTTCATTCCTCAGCCGGTGGCTGGTTCCGAAGAGATCATTCCTGCCGAACTGGCGCTTCTTGCCATGGGCTTTACTGGTCCTGAAGCGGCTCTTGCCGAACAGCTCGGTATAGCATGCGATGAGCGTTCGAACATCAAGGCATCTGAAGAAAACTACCTGACAAGCCGCGAAAAAGTCTTTGCGGCCGGTGACGCCCGGCGCGGTCAGAGTCTTGTGGTATGGGCTATTTATGAGGGTCGTGGAGCAGCGCGTGAGTGTGATCGTATGCTCATGGGAGAAACTTCGCTACCCTAAACGATCTGTGCATTCCAGAAGTTATACAAACAGAGGGGAGTGGGAAACAGTAACCAGCCAGAGGCTTATTTATGGAACAGGAAAAACTAAGAGAGCAGCTTGAAGCGCTTCATCACGAGCTGGAAAAGGTAGACTGTATTGACGATACGACTGCCCGGATTCTCTCCACACTTCGCGATGATATTCGCAACATAGGTGACAAGCAGGCTGAAAATTGTCCAACAGCTGAAGACGAACCTCTTATGGAGAGGATGAGTGACGCTGTAGGGCACTTTGAGGCAGATCATCCCAAACTCAGCATGACCATCAAACATTTGCTTGACAGCCTTGCCAATATGGGACTGTGAGGGCAGTCAGTTTTCAATAAACCGTTGACGCACAAGAATTAGATGACAAGAGACAAAGTTCCAGCGAAAGGAAAGGCAAGAGCATCCCGCGGCCCCGGCGAACCCGTGTACTGCTCCTTCTGCGGAAGAAGTTCACAGGAGGTAGACAGTATGGTTGCCGGTCCTGATGCCTTTATCTGTGACCGCTGCATTCGAACATCCCATGATATTCTCCGCAAAGAGCTCAGTGCCATACAACACCCTGAACCTGTTGTAGATCAGCCCTTTCCTATCAATCTGATCAGCCCGAAAGCACTCATGGAGTCGCTTGACCAGTATGTGGTTGGTCAGGAGCGGGCTAAAAAAGCCCTCTCGGTAGCCGTATACAACCATTATAAGCGGATTGATTCCCAGGAATGGCAGCATGACGATGATGAAGTTGTCATTGAAAAAAGCAACATCATGCTCATCGGCCCTACCGGTACAGGAAAAACGCTCCTTGCCCAGACGCTTGCCAATCTGCTTGAAGTTCCTTTTTCTATTGTTGATGCAACATCCCTTACTGAGGCAGGCTATGTGGGAGACGATGTTGAAACCATTCTCGCCCGGCTGCTTCACGCCTCCGACTTCAATCTGGAGCGTGCTGAACGGGGCATTATTTATGTTGATGAAATTGACAAGATTGCGCGAAAATCCGCCAATGTATCCATTACCCGCGATGTGTCGGGAGAGGGCGTTCAGCAGGCCCTGTTGAAAATTCTTGAAGGTGCCGTTGTCGGCGTTCCTCCCAAGGGTGGGCGGAAACATCCCGAGCAGCAGCTCATCAACATCAACACCAAAAACATCCTCTTTATATGTGGAGGCGCTTTTGAAGGGCTCGACCGCCTGATTGCCCGCCGTGTCTCAAAATCATCAATGGGATTTGGCGCCGGCGTTACAGAAAAACAAGCAGGATATAACCCCGGCATCCTCAAATTCGTGATGCAGGATGACCTGCACGAATATGGCCTCATTCCTGAATTCATCGGTCGTCTGCCTGTTCTCTCTTCCCTTGACCCTCTTGACGAACCCGCACTGCGCAGCATTCTCGTTGAGCCCAAAAACGCCCTTGTCAAGCAGTACACCAAGCTCTTTGAAATGGACGGTGTTGAACTTGAATTTGCGCCCGAAGCACTCGACAGGGTTGTTGCCATAGCTCTTGAACGAGGTACCGGCGCCCGTGCGCTACGCTCTGTTCTTGAAAATGTGATGATTGACATCATGTTCGAACTCCCATCAATGAAAGGGGTCGGCAAATGCATCATTACCCGGGAAGTCATCGATGGCACTGGAGCCCCAACCTACCTTACCGAAGACGGCAAGAAGAAAAAAACCGCATAAAAGAGCACTCCGAAACCGTTTCGCTTTGCAAGTTTATGCGTTGTGTCATATATTAACAGCCCTTCACCAAGGAAGGGCGATTAGCTCAGTTGGTTAGAGCGCTACATTGACACTGTAGAGGTCAGAAGTTCGAATCTTCTATCGCCCACACCCACAGAAAAGCCTGCAAAATAAGAACTTGCAGGCTTTTCTGTTTCTTCAAAAACTAGGGGACGTTGTTGATTAACGCAAATAAAAAAGAAGAGGCGCAGGGCC
>JABMPC010000061.1 GCA_013203905.1 Chlorobium sp.
AGTTCGAGGAAGCTGTCGTACCGGTCTTCAATGTCGAGCATGGAGAGGTCGGCGATTTTTTCTGTGCCAAATTTCTCGACGCAGAAGCTGGCCATTGCGCTGCCGTAAAGAACGGCTTTGCGGAGCTCTGTGTCATTGATTGTTTCGCAGCGGGAAAGGTGCCCTATAAAGCCACCTGCAAAGGTGTCGCCGGCCCCGGTCGGGTCGTAAATGGACTCAAGCGGGAAGGCGGGGGCAGCAAAAATACCGTTGTCTGTGAAGAGAAGGGCTCCGTGTTCGCCTTTTTTGATGATAAGGGTTTTGGGGCCCATTTCGCGAATAATACGGGCTGATTTAACCAGATTCGGGTCGCCGCTGAGGAGGCGGGCTTCGCTGTCGTTGAGAATGAAGACATCAACGCGGCTAAGGGTTTGTTTCAGTGCTTCGGGTTTTCCTTCAATCCAGAAGTTCATGGTGTCGAGAATGACCATTTCGGGTTTCCGGATCTGGTCGAGCACCTTCATTTGCAGTTCAGGGTCGATGTTGCCGAGAACGACAATGCCTGTATCCTGATAACGCTGTGGAACGCGGGGATTGAAATCAGCAAACACATTGAGCTGGGTGTCGAGCGTATCGCGGGTGTTCATGTCATAATGGTAGCGTCCGGCCCAGCGGAAGGTTTTTCCCTCTTCAATAACCTGAACCCCTTTGGTGTCGATGTTTCTGTCGTGAAGGAGCTTGAAGTGGCTCTCTTCAAAGTCATTTCCTACCACGCCTACCATCTGTATGCTGTCGGAGAAGTAGCTTGCAGAAAGGGCAATGTAAGTAGACGATCCTCCAAGTGTGTTCATGGAACTGCCGAAGGGGGTTTCAATATCGTCAAATGCAAGAGAGCCGACAATGAGTATGGCCATGGTGGAATAGGAGTTTACGGTGTTGAATGAAATCGGGTAATGCGGGTTATTGTGTAAGCAAGATACGATTTACAGCATTCTCTTTCCAACAGCTGTTCAGTTTTCCGTTGGCAGCAGAAAGAGCATGCATTCACCAGGCTGGAGTGTTGCCTCAAGCCTATGGCTGGTAATGGGATGCGCCTCCCCGCTGATGAGGTCAGTAAGCTCCCCTGTTTCCATTCCGAATTCCAGTCCTCCGGTTATGGGTTCCTGCATGTTGCTGTTGCCGATGAAGAGCAGTGAGTGGCCCCCGGCGGTTCGTTTGATGGCGAAAAGCTGCTCATGGCTGACATAGGGAATTCCTATGGAGCCAGCTTCTCCTGAAAGAATGGTGTCAAGGTATTGGCTGCGGATGGCGATGATTTTTTGAATGTAGTTGTTGAGTGGCGGGAGCGTGTTGCTCTCCTTCCAGTCAATGGCTGCCGGACTGAAGAGGGGAAGCGTTTCAGGCGGAAAGGCCGCGCGGTCTTCATCGGTGAAGTTCAGGCCGAGGTTGACGGGATGCCATTCGGTGACTTCCATGCCTGCCTGAATAAAGGGAAGTGTAGGCAGTATGGCGGCGAGGGTGAAAATGAAGCGCGAGTAGTTGCGGCCGGCGGCTTCTTTGGGGAAGCGGAAGGGGACCCGGGGTGTGTTGTGGTTTTCTCCTGTTCCGAAGAATGGCAGGGCGACCCCTGTTTTGTTGAGGAAGTTGAGCAGGCCGCGGATATAGATAATGTCATTGATGACAAAGGGCAGGGAGCCGAATACAGCATTGAAGCCTTCGTCTCTGATTTCGGCGGTGGGGTTGAAGTTTTCGTCCCAGAATACGAAGTCAGGTCGGGTTGCCCTGGCTTTTTCAACAATGGTTTTTTTGAGTAGAGGAGGGAGGGCATGGCCCATGTCCATCATGGCTCCGTCAATGCCGTACTCCTCCTGAAAACGGGGGATGATGGACGAAATTTCATCCCAGAGTCCGGTGTTGATGGCCGTTGGTTCGGTGAGTGCCTCATCGTACATTCGAATGGTGTTGTATGCGATGTAGTTGAACTCTTCGGGTGTGTGCATTTTCAGGTAGGTCACATCGGTCCATGCCGGCTGGCGATCGTCTGGGGGCCAGTCGGAGAATGCACTTGCTATTCGGCAGGGCTCGCCATTGGCATCTCTGGCCTCGATGCCCTCATCGGTTTTTTTGACTGTAACCGGGTGGGGGGCAAACTGCCCCTTGAATGCTTCAGAGGGGGCCGGGAGGTATGCAAGCTCGTGGCGGTCGACCTGCGAAAAGATGCGGTTGAGGGTGTCCTGGTCAAACTGCGGAGGACCGTACGAATTTGATGGCACGCCTTCTTTGAGCCAGTAGAACCAGTCGGGGTGATTTTCTATCCAGTTGCTGTCAGTGGACGCAGTGCGGAACACAAATTCAAGGACAACGCGCATTCCAAGAAGATGTGCTGCTTCGACAAATGCTTTCAGGAGGGTTTCGGGAGAAAGGTCGAGTGCGGGTTCAGCCAGCTTGGGATCGAGTTTCATCGGGTCTTTTATGGCATATGGAGATCCGAGAGAGCCTTTTCTGTTGGCGGTGCCGATTTCGGTCAGCGGCAGGAGGTAGAGGGTGTTTGCGCCAAGTTTTTTGATGTATGGAAGCAGGGCAATGGCTTTCAGGAGGGTGCCTGTTTCGCGGAAGCCTGAGGAAAGCGGCTCCCGAGAGATGGTTCCGTCGCCGTCATGGTCGAATGCGGTGCCGAATCGCACAAAAAGGTTGTAGACTACAGCGCTTTTATGCCAGTTTTCTTTGAGGGCGAAGTGTGGCGTTGAGTTTCCGCTCTGCTGAATTGCTTCAATGCGTTCAATGAACCATGATGCGGGTGAATGTTCTGTGGCGCCTGTCACTTCGGAATTCCAGAGGTTTGGTACCTGGTAGTTGGCAGGTGAACTCTGAAGCGCTTTCAGTCTGGTGAGGAGAAGGTCTATTGCGGAAGTCGTTTCCATATTGAGGTAAGGTGTGAATATATTATTGTCATAAATTGTTCAGCCGAATGGTCGGATGGATACAAATGTAACAATTCAGATGCCCAATATCAGGCTGGATGTAGAATATGACGGAACTTCCTTTGCTGGCTGGCAACGGCAGCCCAACGGGATAGTGACGGTGCAGGGCGAGATTGAGGCTCTCCTCGGCAAGATTCTCCAGGAAAAAGTTAATCTTGCTGCAGCTGGACGCACTGACCGGGGGGTTCATGCGCGGGGGCAGGTGGTGAATTTTTCAACACGCTCAGTGCTTGAGCATTCAAGAATCCGCCACTCTCTCAACTGCCTTCTCCCTTCATCGATACGGATTACTTCGTCTCAGCTTGCTGCTGAGGAGTTTCACGCCAGATTCAGTGCACTGGAGCGGGAGTATCGGTATTTTGCCATTGGTGAGCCGTCGGCCGTTATGGGGCGTTATACCGGGTGTTCAAACGGGGATGTTGATGTTTCTGTGATGCAGTATCTGGCCTCTGGTCTGCGGGGGGTGCATGATTTTTCCCTTTTTTCCCGTGAAGACCGTGATGGATACGGGAGTCTCTGCACGGTTCGTGAGGCTGGATGGTACCGCCATAAGGGTGTGATGGTCTTTCATATAGCAGCAAACCGCTTCCTCAGGAGCATGGTTCGGGGTATTGTTGGCGGTATGCTCAGCGCGGGAAGGGGTGAACTTCAGCCTGAGGAGTATCTTGGAATGCTTGCCGGCGGAGAGGGTGGGATGAGGGTGAAGCCGGCTGAGGCTTCAGGGCTTTTTCTCTGGCGCGTTCGTTATTGATGGTGCTCTGGCACGGGTGCTCTCTGTTGGAATAGTCGGGAACGGTGTTTAAGTTGGTTCCGTCTCTTCTCGGTTCTCCCCATTTCCCATGCCTTTTTAGTTTTGAACAACAGGATTCCCATGTCATTTTTCAGATCTATCTGTGGAGCGTTATTGGTTGCGTGTATGCCGTTACTGAACACGACGGCGGCTGAAAATGCTGCAGGTCGGGTGGTATTCAGCAGCGCATCCCTTTCGCAATCGCTCGATAGCCTCATGAACGCCACATATTTCAGTGACGAACATTTTGCATCTCCTTCCGGGGAGTCTGCAATGCCGGGGTTCCCGTCAACTTTTGTTCCCCAGTACAGTGATTCGGTTTATACTGCAAGAATTGCTGAGCTTAACAGCAGAACCCGGTTTGAACTCACATACAACAAATATGTGAAAGGATTCATCAGAGTCTACGCGGTGGATAAACGGCTTGCAACTGCTAAAATTCTTGGCTTGAGGGAGGTGTATTTTCCTCTTTTTGAGGAGGCTCTTGCCATCTATGGAGTTCCTCCGGAAATGAAATATCTGGCCATTGTGGAGTCGGCCCTGAACCCGACGGCAGTTTCCCGTGCCGGGGCCAGAGGGCTTTGGCAGTTCATGTACGGAACCGGAAAGATGTATGGCCTTGAGTCCTCAGCCTTCATTGAAGACCGATTTGACCCGAGAAAAGCTTCAATGGCTGCGGCGCGGCATCTTCGAGATCTGTACGACCGATATGGAGACTGGTTTCTGGCGCTTGCCGCATACAATTCCGGGTCCGGGAATGTGAATCGTGCCATCCGGCGGTCTCGGGGCGGAAAAGATTACTGGGCTATCTGGAGATATCTGCCGGCTGAAACCCGCGGTTATGTTCCGGCATTCATTGCGGTGAATTATATCATGAACTATCACCAGGAGCATAATCTTCTTCCGCTTCGACCTGGATATCTCTATCAGGACATAGAAAAGATCAGCATCATGCGTCCGCTCTCTTTTGAACGCATCAGTGCTGCCGTAGGCATTTCTGCTGAGGATCTCAGGTTTCTCAATCCGCAGTATACCCATGGCATTATTCCCTCATCCGATGGTTCTCCCCATGAGCTGCGTCTTCCCGGGACTCATGCCGCAGCATTTGCCGCGGTTGAAACACAATTGTATGATTCCCCTGTACTGCCTGCAGCGGACAGTTCGGCAGTTGCAACGAGTACTCCAGTTGACGACAGCCTTATGGTATCGTTGGTTGCTGTTCCTCCGCGTCTTCTTTCCCATAAGGTGAGGCGTGGGGAAACTCTGGCTTCAGTTGCCCGCTCGTATGCTACAACTACCGAACGACTGACTGAGCTCAATGGACTGAACCGATCCACAACACTCTTTTCCGGTCAGGTTCTCCGGGTTGAGAAGGTTTCGGGTGGCGGTTTGCTTGTGAAAAAAGGAGCTGTAGTGAAATACCATAGGGTGAGGCGGGGGGAAACTCTCGGCCAGATAGCCCGAAAATACAAGGTGAGCATAGCCCGTCTTGCCTCCTGGAACAGGCTGAAAGGGAAGAAAGTGATTTATTCCGGACAGAGGCTTCGTGTTTCGGCTCCATAGTGATCTTCCTCTGTAGAATAGTTGAACGGGCCATGTTCACTTAATGGATTATTTGTTATCTTAAGCCTTTTCAGGTTGATCGAATGACCGGAGATCAATGGGGAGCTTTTCAATAATTCTTTAATCGAGAATCATTAAATCGTATGCGTAATATCATTTTTACCGGAAAGGGTGGCGTAGGCAAAACTTCTGTTGCTGCCGCAACGGCCCTCAAAGCTGCTGATATGGGTTACAAGACACTCATTATGTCTACTGATCCGGCACACAGCCTCGGCGACTCTCTTGATGTTCAGCTCGGTCCATCACCTGTCAAGATTGCGGAAAATCTCTGGGGTCAGGAAGTCAGTGTATTCGGTGATCTGAATCTGAACTGGGATGTTGTCAGAGTGCATTTCGCTTCACTGATGGAATCGCGTGGAATTGAAGGCGTCTATGCTGAAGAGATGGGCGTGCTGCCCGGCATGGAAGAGCTTTTTTCTCTCTCCTATATCAAACGCTACAACGAAGAACAGGCTGATTTCGATCTTTTGGTTGTTGACTGCGCTCCTACCGGTGAAACGCTTCGCCTGCTCTCGCTTCCGGAGACCTTCGGCTGGTTCATCAAGATGATACGCAATATCGAGAAATATATGGTGAAGCCGGTCATCAGGCCGCTTTCCAAAAAAATCAAGAAGATTGACGACTTCGTGGCACCCGAAGAGGTATATGAGAAGGTTGACAACCTCTTCTCTTCAACCGAAGGAATTATCGACCTTCTTGCTGACGGCTCCAAGTCAACTGTTCGTCTTGTCATGAACCCGGAAAAGATGGTCATCAAAGAGTCGATGAGGGCTCTGACATATCTTAATCTCTATGGCATTACGGTTGACAGCATCACAATCAACCGCGTCATGCCCGATCAGAGCAGCGATCCCTATTTCCAGAAATGGCGTGGTATTCAGCAGAAATATATTGAGCAGATTCAGGGAGCATTCGCACCGATTCCGATTGCTGAGGTTCCGCTTTTTGAGGGTGAGGTTGTCGGTCTTGACATGCTCCGCAAAGTTGGCGCAAAAGTCTATGGCGATGCCAATCCTCTTGACATTATGTTTACGGAGAATCCAATCGACATCAAAAAGGTGTCGGACGGTCATTACACTGTTCGTGTCCGTCTTCCCTTCATCGATGATATGGGTATGGAGCCGAAAATTCTCAAACTCGGTGATGATCTTACCATTCGTATTGGAGATTATCAGAAAATCGTTGCATTGCCGATTTTCCTTGCAGGCATGGAATCTACCGGGGCCACATTTGAGGACAAATGGCTCAGCATTAATTTTGAGCGCAAAGACTGACCCGTTTTCGCTCAACGGTTTCGCTACACAAAAAACCCGCTGCTTCAAGGCGGGTTTTTTCGTTCCATCCTGACGCTGCCGACTCGCCTGATGGATATAATTACTTCCAGAGCTCCGGATATGTCAGGGTTTTTTTTATCTTCCTTCCAAACATTTTAATGGCTTGATTTTTTTTGCAGAGCTGATGGAACAGTTACAGGATTTAAGAGTTTCGAGTATTACTCGTCTTTCAGCCCCCAGTGTGCTGAAAGAGAAATTACCGGTGGATGAGAAGGCTGCGTCAGTAATTCTTGCCGGCCGTCGCGAAATTGAAGATATACTGACCGGCAGAGACTCGAGGATGCTGGTTATTGTAGGACCTTGCTCAATACATGATATTGGTGCGGCAGAAGAATACGCCCGGCATCTTACAGAGCTGCGTGAAGAGCTGAAGAATGAGCTCTGTATTGTTATGCGGGTCTATTTTGAGAAGCCGAGGACAACCGTCGGGTGGAAAGGATTCATCAACGATCCCCACTTGAATGATACCTATGATATTGAGCATGGGCTCTATTACGCCCGCAAGCTTCTGCTTGATATCAATGCCCTGGGGCTGCCGGCGGCGACTGAGTTTCTTGACCCTATTTCGCCTCAATATGTGGCCGATGTTGTCAGCTGGGCAGCCATCGGGGCACGCACAATTGAGTCGCAGACGCACAGGCAGATGGCAAGCGGCCTGTCTATGCCCGTAGGGTTTAAAAACTCAACCGATGGACGAATCAGTGTGGCTGTAGATGCTATCCGCTCTGCCATGCATCCGCATAGTTTTCTTGGTATTGACCAGGATGGTCACAGCAGTGTGATTACAACTAAAGGAAACCCGTTTGGTCATCTCGTCCTTCGTGGAGGGCCTCACCCGAATTATGACTCTGCAGGCATTGCCACAGCAGAGGCTCTTCTTTCAAAAGGGGGTCTTCGCCAGACTCTTCTTGTTGACTGCAGCCACGCTAACTCCGGTAAAAAACATGCCGAGCAGTTGAGGGTATGGGAGAATGTTCTCGGACAGAAGGTTGATGGCAACAAAAGCATTGCGGGCGTCATGATTGAGAGCAACATCTGTGCAGGCAACCAGCCATTCCCCGAAGATCCCGCCAAGCTTCGTTATGGCGTCTCCATTACAGATGAATGCGTTTCCTGGAAGGAGACCGAACGGATGCTTCGTGAAGGGGCTGAAGTAATGCGGACAGTTTTGTAGTACCTTACCATATCATTAACATTAAATAAAAATAGAGATGAACATCGATAAACTCGTTCTGGCCATCGCAGGTCTTCTTATTCTCCTCAGCGTCGCGCTTGCTCTTACGGTGAGCACCAGCTGGCTTTGGCTTACCGGTATCGTTGGTTTTATGCTGATGCAGTCTGCATTTACGGGGTTCTGCCCCATGGCCCTGATTCTGAAGTCACTCGGCGTAGAGCCTTGCAACGCGTTCAAGTAAACAGGACTGGCTGTTTCCATGCTGCCCTCGTCCCCCTTTCGAGGGGGATTTTTTTTAACCCCCACGGGAGTAACGCATATGGCTGTTGAAATCAGGCAGGTTCTTACCAAAAAGGAGCGCAGAGAGTTCATCAGGTTTGCCTGGAACATATACCGCTCCGATACGGAACTCAGACAAAACTGGGTACCTCCGGTTATTGCCGACTATATGAACACGCTGGACACAGATGTGTTCCCTCTCTATGAACATGCCGAGATTGCCATGTTTACCGCCTGGAAAGATGGTGAGATGGCAGGTACAATTGCAGCTGTCGCCAACCACCGTCATCAGGAGTTTCATGGTGACAGGGTCGGGTTCTGGGGCTTTTTTGAGTGCATCAATGATCAGGATACCGCAAATGCCCTGTTTGCCGCCGCCTCAGTATGGCTTAATGGAAAGGGGCTCGATACTATGCGCGGCCCTGTCAGTCCCTCAATGAACGACCAGTGCGGAATGCTGACCAAAGGGTTCGACACCCCTCCGGTGTTCCTGATGCTTTACAACCCACCCTACTACAACGATCTTGTACTCAATGCCGGTCACGGCGTCGGCCAGGAGCTTCTTGCCTGGTACATTGACCAGAAAATAATTGATATAGAACGCCTTCGCAAAATAGCGGCCCATGTGATGAAACGGGAGAAACTGTCGATCAGGACTCTCAATATGAGGGATTTCGACAATGAGATTGAGCTGATACGAGAGATATACAACCAGGCGTGGGAAAAGAATTGGGGCTTTGTGCCCATGACCGACAAAGAGTTCAACTATCTTGCCAAAAACCTCAAGTTCATCGCCAACCCTCACTACATTTACTTTGTTGAAGATTGTGAGGGTCGCACTATCGGGTTCTCTCTCTCACTCCCGGACATCAACCAGGCTCTTCGCCATGTGAACGGCAATCCGTTCTCGCCATGGGGGTTCCTCAAATACCTCTGGTACAGCCGAAACATCACCATGGTGCGCACCATCACCATGGGGGTCTTGCCTGAGTACCGGAACAAGGGGATTGACAGCATTCTCAATACTCAGATTGCCGATTATGGTGGCAAGCACGGTGTTTTCGCCAGTGAAATGAGTTGGGTGCTCAAGGCGAACGAGGCCATGAGCAAGCTGGCCAAGGTGATTGGAGGGAAGCCTTACAAGGAGTATGTTATTTACGAGAAGCGGATTGGTTGACTCAGCATCCGAAGTATCGCTCCAGTGCGCTGCCTGCTGTGATGCGGTCGCGCTTTGAAATTGATCCGAGTTTCCTTGTGACGAGCCTTGTCTCAAGCGTAAAGCATTTCATTCGGATTCTGCACGGGTGCATCAGGTTGGCTTCCGACCAGTCCAGGATCTCGCAATCGCTTTCCCATCTGCTGTTCTTTGCCTTTGTGATCATCATGAGGATTTTATCCGAGTATGGTCGGATTCTTCTTACGCCACATGAATATTGAAAGGGGCCCGAGGGCCCCTTTGCGCTGTCACACACGACAACCTTGAAAGAACATGGTAACGCGTTTAGAACGAGGCCATAAAGACGAGGTTCGACTTTGCTGTGTCGGGGTTGTAGATGTAGGAAGCGGTGTAGCGATCCTTCGAAACGGAAACACCGGTGTTGACAACAGCGAACTTCTTGCCTTCAAGGTCACCGTAATAGTCTTCGTCTCCTGCACCTACAACTGCCGATGCTGTGTAGCCATCTTTTTCGTAAAACTGGTAGCCAGCCTCACAGTAAGTTGCGTTGCCATAGTCGTTACCGCCAACAAAAACAGCAGCAAGCAGGCTTAAATCACCGAACTCTGCAGCAGCGCTGACTTCAAGCGTGTTGATGCCGTCGCTGCTGAAATCGAACGAGTCGGTTTCGGTGTCGTTCGGAAGGCTGTAGCTGGTGAGGGTAACGCTGGCAGGGCCGACCGGAACGGTCAGGTAAAGATCAATCTCCTTGTAACGGTAGTCTCCATTCCCTTCAACAGCGCTTGCGGTGTTCTTTTCAATGGCGTATGAACCCCAGGCGCCGATTTCAACTCCCATGCCGGGAAATGTATAGGAAAGGCTCGGCTGTATGGCGAAGGAGTCACCTAGCTCGGTACCTCTCCAGACATAGCTGCTGACAACATCTGCGCCGATTGAAAATCCTTCATCGGCCATTGCTGTGCCTGAAAAGCCGGTTGCCAGAAGTGCTGCAACGGTAAGAAATTTTGTAGTCTTTTTCATTTTGTCTGCTCCTGTGTTGTTTTGTTGTGTGGTTTTTTCAGCGTGCCCCCATTGAGGGGGCTCGCTGGCTTAATGAAAGAACAGTTATCCGATAGCGTCGTATCCTTTCTCCTCAGTCCTGATTCTGATGCATTCCGGAAGGTCGAAGATGAAGATTTTTCCGTCTCCTATTTCCCCGGTTTTTGCCCCTTTGATGATGGCATTGACGGTTTTGTCGGTGTACTCTTCATTGACTCCAATTTCCAGCTTGATCTTTTTCAGGAGGTTGATTTCACTGGGCACTCCTCGGTAGACTTCGGTGTACCCGCCCTGTGACCCGCAGCCGAGTGCGTTGGTCACGGTCATTTTTCTTACTCCAACCTCGGCAAGCGCAGCTTTCACATCGGGCAGCTTGTGCGGCTGGATCATTGCAATAATGTATTTCATCAATTTGCTCCGGTTGGTTTACTGTGTTGTGAATATTTCAAACCCATAATAGGCTTCCTCTTCATGCTCGGAAATGTCGAGACCTTTCATCTCTTCTTCCTTGGTGACCCGGAGAATGCCGATGACTTTCAGAATACCGAAGAGAACGAGCATGGTGCCAAAACCCCAGAGCGGGATGGCTGTTGAGCCGATCAGCTGTGCCATAAGGGGTTTGCCTCCGAAGATGCCTGCTGCAATGCCGCCCCAGATGCCGTTCAGGCCATGAACCGGCCATGCTCCGACGGGGTCGTCAATTTTAAGAGCATCAAGCAGCTTGATTCCGGAAACAACCAGAATGCCGCCGACAGCTCCAATCATGAGCGCTTCATTATAGTTAACTGCGTCACAGTTTGCCGTAATGGCAACCAAACCGGCAAGCATGCCGTTGAGTCCCATGGTGAGATCGGGCTTTTTGAACAGTGCCCAGGCAAACATCATGGCCACAAATGCACCGGCTGTTGCTGCAAGGGTGGTATTGGTTGCAATAATCATGACAGCTGCAGTGTTGTCGCCTCCGACGATCGCCAGCTGGCTTCCGGGGTTGAATCCGTACCATCCGATAAGAAGGATGAAGACGCCAAGAGTACTGAGTGCGAGGTTGTGGCCGGGCATTGCATTGGGTTTGCCATCGGCATTGAAACGACCGAGCCTTGGTCCAAGGACTATGGCTCCCGCAAGTCCTGCAAACCCGCCGAGTGCGTGCACAACAAGCGAACCGGCAAAGTCATGGAATCCGAGGGTGTTCAGCCATCCGCCGCCCCATTTCCACATTCCGCTGATCGGATAGATGAAAGCGGTAAGGACTGCCGAATAGATAAGATATGACTTGAACTGCATTCTTCCTGCTACCGCTCCTGAAACGATGGTGGCGGCAGTGGCGGCAAAAGCCACCTGGAAAAGGAAGTCAACGGCAGGGTGGAGTGCGCCTGCTGCGATTTCCGGTGATGCACTTCCGATTCCGAATCCTCCGAATCCGAACCAGCCCCCTTCAAAAGCTCCACCGGGATACATGAGGCCGTATCCGATGAAGTAGAACAGAATGGCGCCGATTGAAAGGTCCATCAGGTTCTTGAACAGGATGTTGACCGTGTTCTTTGCTGCATTGAGTCCTGTCTCGACAAGTGCGAACCCGGCCTGCATGAACAGGACAAGCACAGCGCAGATGAAGAGAAAAAAGTTGTCAATCGCATAGGCATTGACTGCATCCGCCGTAGCCTCAGTCGCATGAAGTTGCGGACTGAAGAGAGCGGCAGCCACAAGCAGGCCTGCAGAGAGGACTCCCGTTTTCAGTGTTAATCGTTTCATACTGATGACTGTTTACTGTTTGTTTAAAAGTTAAGGCGTTGAGAGAGATATAGGAAGTTCTCTAAGTGAACTTCTGGCATTAAAGTAAATAAATAATGCAAAAGAACAAATAGGTAATAAATAATTAGAAAAATATTTCGGCTCACTGAAAAAAGTAAGGCTCTTTGAGATGCTTTATGATTTTGTTCCGCGCTCCTCTGGGTGGTATCTTGAGAGTACGAGAAATACTTTATTGGCTGCGCTTACAGGGACCTTTTATGAGAACCAACTCAATAGTACTGGCAAGCCGTGCGGAGGAGTGGGATGCGCTTCTCTTGTGGGTAGTGGCGTTTGCGCAGTCCGAGGGTTACAGCAATGATTTTCTTTCTGACTTGCTGTGTGCAATGAAAGAGGCTTTTGTCAATGCCCTTTATCATGGCAACCGGGATGACGAGAGGCTCCCTGTTACTGTGATGATGACAGCTCTTGGAACGGATGGAACCAGGGTTCTGCTTGTTGAGGTTCGCGATTGTGGCGCCGGATTCAGCCTGGAGGCGGTGGCGGACCCGACCGATGAGCAATGCCTTCTCTGTTCTTCCGGACGGGGAATGTATATTATCAGGAGCATTGCCAGTATTGATGATATTGAGTGCAATGAAGATGGCTGTAGTATCAAGCTCCGGTTTGCCCCTTTTTGACCCCAACCCTGTAAAACAGGAAACGCCTATTATGATGGATCTTTCACGAAGCGCCGCATGGAGCGCCCTGGTATCGCATAAACATGAAGTAGAGAAGCTTCATATGAGGGAGATGTTTGCTGCTGATGCTGAGCGTTGCGGCCGATTCTCAATTCAGTGGAAAGGTTTGCTGCTTGATTATTCAAAGAACCTGGTGACCACGAAAACGCTGGAGCTGCTGATGGAGCTTGCCCGACAGGCAGGTGTTGAGGAGCGGCGCGATGCAATGTTCCGAGGGGAGGCAATAAATTTCACCGAGAACCGTTCAGTACTTCATACGGCTCTGCGTCGTCCGCCGGGGGAGGGCATGATTGTTGACGGCCTTGATGTTCCTGAGGCCGTGGCTGCTGTTCTTCAGCAGATGAAGGAGTTTACAGGCCGGGTGATTTCCGGCGAATGGAAAGGGTATACGGGAAAGAGAATCACTGATGTTGTCAATATCGGCATAGGTGGATCGGATCTTGGGCCATGCATGGTTGCTGAATCACTCAAGCCGTTTGCGCATGGTTCGATTGCGGTCCATTTCGTATCAAATATTGATGGAACGAACATTGCCGAAACCCTTAAGCCGCTGAATGCGGAGAGTACACTGTTTGTTGTGGCTTCGAAAACATTCACGACACAGGAGACTCTGACCAATGCCATGACAGCAAGAGAGTGGTTTCTTGGCCGTGCCCTTAAGCCGGAGCATATCGCACGCCATTTTGTGGCTGTGTCGACAAACAGGGAAAAGGTTCAGGAGTTTGGTATTGATGCAGCAAATATGTTCGGCTTCTGGGACTGGGTTGGCGGGCGTTACTCTCTCTGGTCGGCAATCGGGCTTTCCATTGCGCTCTATCTCGGCTTTGATGCCTTCAAGGCGCTTCTTGCGGGAGCCTTTGCTATGGATCGGCATTTTGTTGAAGAGCCGCTTGAGAGCAATATCCCGGTTATTCTTGGAATGCTGGGTGTCTGGTACAATAATTTCTTTGATGTCCATTCACACGCGGTAATTCCTTACGATCAGTACCTTCACCGTTTCCCGGCCTACCTCCAGCAGCTTGATATGGAGAGCAATGGAAAGCGGGTTGACCGGCAAGGGAATGTTGCTCTGTATGCAACCGGTCCGGTTATCTGGGGTGAGCCCGGAACAAATTCACAGCATGCCTTTTTCCAGCTTCTCCATCAGGGAACGGGCTTCATTCCGGCTGATTTTTTGTTGCCGTTGAGGACTCAAAACCCGCTTGGAATGCATCATGACATTCTTGCCGCAAACTGTTTCGCTCAGACTGAGGCACTGATGAAAGGGAAAAATGAACAGGAAGTTCGTGATGAGCTTATGGCTGCGGGTCTTTCAGATGAGACCATTGCCATGCTTCTTCCTCACAAGGTATTCCCTGGCAACCGACCGACGAATTCCCTTGTTTTCAATGAGCTTGACCCATTCATGCTTGGAGCTCTGATTGCCATGTATGAGCACAAGGTTTTTGTACAGGGGGTTGTCTGGCAGATCAATTCGTTTGATCAGTGGGGTGTGGAGCTGGGCAAACAGCTTGCAAAGGTCATTCTCCCGGAACTGCAGGGGGATGATGAGTGTGGTGCGCATGACAGTTCAACGAATGCTCTTATCGAGGCATACAGGGCAATGAGGGGGCAGAACAGCAAGCCTTCCAGCGAGCAGATTTCATTCTTCGATGAACCTTGAGAGATTGGGGCTCTTCTTGATGGTTCCCGTGCTGTCAATAAGAATGAATGCAACAGTTGTATCGCGCCTGGTGACCTGCAGAGATTTATCCGGACCAAGAATATAAAAGGCGGTTGCGTAGGCATCTGCCTTTGCCGGATCAACGGAAAAGACGGTTGAGCTTTTCATTCCCCTTGCCGGCCATCCTGTTCGTAGGTCAATAATGTGGTGGTAGCGTGTCCCACGCCAGAGAAAATAGTTTTCGTACCCTCCGCTTGTGGCAATTCCGCATGATCTCTTGATCTTGAAGCGGACGACAGGGGGGGCGTTTTTCTGGTCGGGATTCTGAATGCCTGATGTCCAGGGCTCGCTGCCTTTGCTCCCATGCACGAAGAGGTCTCCGCCGGCATCAATGATGTAGTCTGTTATTCCTCTTTTTTCAAGGATGAGCCCTGCCTTTTTTGCTGCATACCCTTTGCCAATTCCTCCGAATCCGATTCTCATTCCTTTGTTGCGGAGGAATAGCGTCATTTCCTGCCGATTGTTTTCAACTTCCCGCCAGTTGACAAGCCGAAGCGCATTGTTGATGCTGTCTTGAGTCGGCGGGTGTTTGCGGTGTCGAAAGTTCCATAGCCTGCCTAATGGAAGAAAGGTGCAGTCGAAAGCGCCCCCGGTGTGCTCTGAAATGCTCAGCGCGAGATCAGTAACCGTGAGAATATCGGGTGTGATGGGTACAGGAGATTTTCCTGCACGGCGTGCTGCTTCAGATACCGGGCTCTCCTCAATCCATTCGCTCAGCTGTGATTCAAGACGGGCAATTTCACGGAAGGCCTCTTTGTAGGATTCTCTGACGCTCTCTTCCGGAATGGACGAGACTGCTGACTTGATTTTGAAGACAGTGCCCATGAGCACTTTTTCCTGCTCATAAATCGTTACGGGGGGGGCTTTGGGGGAGCAGGAGAGGAGTGCTGTGAGCGGCAGCACAACGAGAAGAATATGGCGTAGGAAGTGAGCCATAGCTGTGTTTGGTGTGCTGCCCTGAATAATAAGACGGGTTATTTGACGAGACCTGAAAAGCCCATGAACGCAAGCGAGAGGATTGCCGCTGAGATGAGCCCTATGGGAACATTTTTGAAGGGGGCTGGAATATCAGCATCCTCAAGCTTTTCGCGGATTCCGGCAAAAATGACAATGGCGAGGATGAATCCGATTGCCGAGAAGAAGGCAAAGACTACCGACATGACCAGTGAGTATTTGTCTTGAATGGCAATGAGAGCAACGCCAAGAATGGCACAGTTTGTTGTGATGAGCGGCAGGTAGATGCCCAGTGCGCTGTAAAGCGACTTGCTGACTTTTTTTAGAACAATTTCAACCAGCTGGACGAGGGAAGCAATGACGAGTATGTACATAACCGTCTGCATGAACTGGATGTTGAATGGCACCAGAACGCCGTAGTAAAGAACATAGGTGATGGCGGTTGCAAGTGTCATCACAAAGGTCACGGCAAATCCCATCCCTAAGGCGGTGTCTATTTTTTTTGAGACACCAAGATAGGGGCAGATTCCCAGAAAGCGGGCAAAGACAACATTGTTGACAAAAACCGCGCTGACAATAACGAGCAGATATTCAGCCATCAGTTAACTCCTCTTTTCTTTTCAAGTGCGTTCATCAGGGCGATAATGGCTCCCAGTCCGGCAAAAGCACCGGGAGGGAGGGCAAAGACCAGCATCGGTGTGCCATTCTCGCCAATAAGGGGCATGTTGAAGATGGTGCCGCTTCCGAGTACTTCACGGATTGATGCAAGTGCAAGCAGGGCAAGGGTAAATCCAATTCCCATGCCGATTCCGTCGAGCAGCGAATACCAGACACCGGACCGGCTGGCGAAGGCCTCTGCGCGGCCAAGAATCATGCAGTTGACCACAATCAGCGGAATAAAGATTCCGAGCGACTGGTTCAGTTCAGGCGAAAATGCCTTGATGAGCATGTCGACTATTGTGACGAATGTAGCGATGATCAGAACAAAAGATGGGATCCGTACTGTATCGGGAATCATCTTTGAGGTCATCGAAATGACCACATTCGAGCCTATCAGCACAAAGGTGGTTGCCAGACCCATGCCGAGTCCGTTGACCGCTGTTGTGGTGACAGCCAGCACGGGACAGAGCCCGAGGAGCATCTTTGTGACAGGGTTCTCTTTTATGAACCCTCTTGTCAGTGTGTTGATTGCTTCGTTCATTGTGCGGCAGTGTTAGGGTATTGCTGATTGATGTGTTCAAGTCCGCGGTGAACCGCATCGGTTATGGCGCGTGAGGAAATGGTGGCTGCTGTCAGTTCATCAACGAATCCGCCATCTTTATGGACTTTCCATATCGGTCCTTCAAGGGTTTTTCCTTTGAACTGCTCCCTGAATTTCGGTTTGCTGATTTTGTCACCAAGGCCTGGGGTCTCGTTGGTGTAGATGACCTTGTAGTCGATGATGGTGTGGTCGGGCTGCACGGCAAGGATGATTTCAATCTTTCCGCTGTAGCCTTTTTCGGTGGATGATTTGACCGCTATTCCTTTCAGCTGGCCTTCGGTGTCGCGGGCTTCAAAAAACGAAGTCTCTCCCTGGGTGACGGTTCTCAGGCTGTCGAGTGGAAAGGGGAATACCTCCTCAATTGCACGGCGTTCCATCAGAGCTTTTGCTTTGGCAATTGGCTCTCGGGTAATGTCGTCAACCACTGCCAGAAGCGATGCGCTGAGAAGGCCGACGATGGTAAGAATGATTATTGGTCTCATGCTGTTGTAAGGGACTTTTGTTTTTTTGCTTTTATCTCGTCGAGGTCCCATTTGTCGAGCAGCGGGACTAAAGAGTTCATGATGAGGATTGCAAAGGAAACGCCTTCAGGATAACCGCCCCAGAGCCGTATGACTGCTGTCAGAAGTCCGCAGCCAATGCCGAAAAGCAGTTGTCCTCTTAGTGAAAGCGGGCTGGTGACCATGTCGGTCGCCATGAAGAATGCTCCAAGAACCAGGCCGCCGGTCAGAAAATGAAACAGGGGGGAAGCGTAGGTGGTGGGATCAATTAGGTAAAAAATCCCGGTGAAGGCCAGTGTGCTTGCAATGAAAGAGAGCGGAATGGAGATGGTGATGTAGCGTTTGTAGAACAGCCACGCAGCGCCCATCAGTAGCGCAAGAACAGATGTTTCGCCAAGGCTGCCACCGGTTTTGCCAAGCAGTGCGTCCATATAGCTGAAGTTTGCCAGTGCGGCCATGCCATCTGTTTTCAGAATGCCAAGTGGCGAGGCGGCTGTTTGCATGTCGACTGCAAAGGGTACTGCCCAGCTGGTCATTGCTACAGGGAACGATATGAGGAGGAACACCCTGGCAACAAGTGCCGGGTTGAAGATGTTGAAGCCTAATCCACCGAAAAGATGCTTTGTTACCACAATGGCGACAAAGGCTCCAACAACTACCATCCAGAGCGGAAGGCCGGAGGGAACATTAAGGGCGAGAAGGAGACCTGTGACCACGGCACTGCCGTCAAGGCATGAGTCAGGCTTCTTTCGGATTTTGTCGGTCAGCCATTCAAATCCCACTGATGCAGCGATAGCCGTAATGGTTACAAGAAGAGCCGGTATGCCGAAATAGTAGACCGACATGGCAGTTGCCGGAAGAAGTGCGAGGGCAACATTGTACATCACCGATTCTATCGAGTCTTTCGACCTGACAAACGGTGCATACGATACTTTTAGCTTTACGGGTTCCATGTGTGATGACGGTAATGCGGTTAGGCGGTTTTGCGTTGCTTGCGGTTATTGACCAGAGCTTTGGCATACTTGATCCAGTGCACCAGCTCCCGTTTTGAGGGGCAGACAAAGGTGCAGCTTCCGCATTCGGTACAGTTGGCGAGGCCGTACAGTTCAGCATCGTCAAGTCTGCGAAACTGTGCCTCATTGCCGAGAAGCCATGGCTCAAGGCTCTGCGGGCAGGCATCTATGCATTTGCCGCATCGTATGCAGGTTCTCTCCCGTGAAGTTTCCAGTGCTGCGTTGTTGATGAAGAGAATGCCGGAAGTGGTTTTGGTGACGGGGACTTCCAGTGTGAACTGTGAGCGACCCATCATGGGGCCTCCGGTAATGACCTGATTGGTTTTTTCGCTCATGTTGCCGCAGAAGGCTGCAATGGAGCTGAACCTGGTGCCGATGACTGCCCGTATGTTCCTGGCGGAAGAAATCTCCATTCCCGAGACGGTCAGTACCCGCTCAACAAGTGGACGGTTGCAGCAGACGGCGTCATAAATGGCCACTGCCGTGCCGATATTGTGGACAAGACATCCTTTGTCGAAAGGGAGCTGCCCCTCTTCAATGGTTCTTCCCGTTATGGCGTTGATGAGCTGTTTTTCAGCACCCTGGGGATACTTGGTTTCAAGGCTCACAATTTCAATGCCGGTTCCCTTTGCCGCCTTTTGCATGGCCTCAATGGCGTCGGGCTTGTTTGCCTCAATGCCGATGAATGGCTTTGCTTTGCCCTGAAACAGCGAGGTAATGATTTCCAGTCCCTTGATGACCTCTTCTGCGGATTCAACCATTACTCGGTGGTCGGCCGTCAGAAATGGCTCGCATTCGGCGCCGTTGAGAATGATGGTGTCAATGGTTTTGTCGGGGGGAGGGGAGAGTTTGACCGAAGAGGGAAACCCTGCGCCACCCATTCCGACGATGCCGGCGTCCTTGATTTTTTCAATGATTGATTCTTTTGTCAGTCCTTTCCAGTCAATCGGCGCAGTGTTCAGCCCTTCTGCCCACGAATCCTCTCCGTCAGTCGTGATGATGACAGAAAGCGAGTAGTTGCCGCCGGGATGGGGAACCGATTTTACAGATTTAACCTTGCCGCTGGTGCCGGCATGCACATGTGCTGAAATGAAGCCGTCAGCTTCACCGATTCGCTGGCCTTTTTTGACCTCTTCGCCTACCTTGACAAGAGGCTTTGCCGGTTTACCGAGATGCTGACTCATTGAGACCACAATCTCTGAAGGCAGCGGCATGTTCTCAACTGCTTTCGATGCTGTCAGTTTTGATTCGGGGGGGTGTATTCCACCAATACTAAATGTCTTCATTTATGAGACTTTTATTGATTTGACCATGTCTTTTTCAAGGACGATGCAGTTCACCTTCGAGGGGCATACCTCAAGGCATTCGCCGCAGGAAGTGCATTTCTCCTGAATAATCCTTGCTACGAAATTCTCAATGACAATGGCCTCTTCAGGGCATACTTTTACACATTTCTGGCAGGCTGTACATCCGGCGTCGCATGCCCGTTTCGTGTCGGCGCCACGGTCGTGCGAGTTGCAGGCTATGAAAATCCGTTCTGCTTTTTTCTCCTGCATAACAAGCACGCCTGTCGGGCAGGCGGGCACGCATGCGCCGCAACCGGTACAGAGCTCTTTGTCAATGACGATGAGGCCGTTTTCAATGCGCATGGCGTTGAAATCGCACCAGGCGATGCATGAGCCCAGGCCGAGGCATGAATGGCGGCACTGCTTGGGGCCGGCAAAGGCCTGCATGGCAGCCCAGCAGTCCTGTATGCCTACATATTCTGCGCTTGCGCGTGCATTGTCGCTGTTTCCCTGACAGATAACGCTGCAGGTGATGGGTTTGGGCTCAGCCATCTCAATACCGAGGGATTCACCAAGCTTTGCTGCAAGGTCCGGACCGCCGACAGGGCAGGTCATCGATGTGTCTTTTGTTCTTACCAGCTCTTCGGCAAACTGATTGCAGCTCGGATAGGCACAGGCTCCACAGTTGACTCCCGGCAGGATCCCATTAATAATGGTGACCATCGGGTCTTCTGCTACATAGAACTTTTTCGAGACAAAATAGATGATGATGCCAAGGATGAGGGCAAGGGAACCAAGGCTGGTTACGGCTGGTATGAAAGCTTCACTGATCATGGGACGGTGTTTGTTGCTCGAAAAAAAAATACCCTGCCGGCATTGTGTTCTGCCGGTCGAATGAATCTTGTCGGTTCGGGGTCACTGAACCTGGTCCGTGCTGTGAAAAGCATCGTTCTGCTGAACGATTAAAGCCTTATATATAGCACAATCAACCTGTAAATAAAAGCCCCGAAGGTCACTTATGACGGAGCGGTTTGCGCTGTGGTGCTACCTCGTCAATGACATAGTAGGTCTTTTCGCCAAGCCCGGCCTTTATCAGCAGAAAAGTGATGACAAGAGATCCAAGACTTACTCCGAAGGATTGCCAGAGGGGCAGCGGCAGTGTGGTCGTGAGAATAAGCGCACTCATGAAGATGAGCATCGGAACGATAAACAGGATGAGGGCCGCTTTCAGTTCTGCATGTTCAGCCAGTGATACCGTAACTGTGTCGCCGGGTTTTGCTCCACAGGTGTTTTTTGCAAGGACAGTCTCTTTGGGCGCTTTTCCTTTTGAGCCTGAGGCCGCACTGCAGAATCCGCAGTGCGGCCCTTTCAGGGCTTCGTCATCACATATGATGACAAGTTCGGCTTTTCCTTTTGTTTTTGCTGTGACTACGGTTGCGTACATAAAATTTCAGGAGAGTCCGTTTCGGGTAAAGATGATGTCAACATTGTTTTTCAGCTTGTTCTGGATGTTTTCAAAGCTGAACAGTTCCTTGATCTCTTCGGCATCGATATGCTGGAGAAGATCCTCGTCTTTGAGTACAAGCTCACGAAGCTGCGTTTTTGTTGACCAGCTCTCCATGGCGTTGCGCTGCACAAGACGGTAGGCCTCTTCACGGGTCAACCCCTTGCCGGTGAGTGCCAGAAGCAGGGTCTGTGATGTTGTCAGGCCGTAGGATGTGTTGAAGTTCTCTTTCATCCGTTCCGGATAGACCAGAAGGGTTTCAAGCGATTCGCTGAAGGTTCTGAGCATGTAGCAGAGCGCAGTGGTGGAGTCGGGCATGATAATGCGCTCAACAGAGGAATGGGAAATGTCGCGTTCATGCCAGAGTGCAACATTTTCAAGCGCTGCAATGGCATTTGAGCGGACTACGCGAGCCATGCCGGTGAGCCTTTCAAAGGTGATCGGGTTGCGTTTGTGGGGCATGGCGGAACTGCCTTTCTGCCCTTTGCTGAAAAATTCTTCTGCTTCACGCACTTCGGTACGCTGAAGATGGCGGAGTTCAACGGAGAACTTTTCAATGCTTGCCGCCACAATTGCCATGGTTGTTGCAAATTCGGCGTGGCGGTCGCGCTGGAGGATCTGCGTTGAGATGGACGAGGGCTTCAGTCCGAGTTTATGGCAGACCGCTGCTTCAATATCAGGGGAGAGGTGCTGGTATGTGCCTACGGCGCCTGAAATCTTGCCGACTGAAACGGAGTGAACCGCATGCTGCATCCGCTCCAGGTTTCGTTTCATCTCTTCGTGCCAGAGCAGCAGCTTGAGGCCGAAAGTGGTTGGCTCTGCATGGATGCCATGTGTGCGGCCCATTTCAATGGTGTATTTGAACTCAACCGCGCGTTTTGCGAGAACAGAAATAAGCTGTTCAATGTCTTTAATCAGGATGGCTCCGGCGTCGCGCATCTGCATAGCCAGGCAGGTGTCGACAACATCGGAGGAGGTAAGCCCTTCATGAATATAACGGGAATGAGGTCCTACATATCCGGCAACATTGGTCAGAAACGCTATGACATCGTGCTTGGTCTCTTTCTCGATTTCAAGGATTTCGTCAACCTTGAATGTTGCGCGTTCTTTTATTGTGGCAAGGGCCTCTTCCGGCACATATCCGGCTTCCATCCGGGCTTCGACGGCGGCAATTTCAAGCTGAAGCCAGCGCTGAAATTTGGCTTCGTCGGTCCATATATCAGCAATTTCTTTGGGTGAATAACGAGGTATCAAGGGTGTTTCTGTTTAGGGTGTGGTAAAAAACTGAATATAAGGATTATTCCTTTTCATGCTGCAGCTGTTCGTATGCGGCTTTGATGAAGGTGATTGCGGCCTGGCGGTCGTAGGGTATCTGGCCGTCTATAATGGCGTTTTCCATCTGTTTCTTTATGGTTCCCAGCAGGCGACCTTCCCCGATTCCCAGCTCTTTCATGATCTCAAGCCCATCAATCGGCGGGCGCCATTTTGCGAGAAGGTCTTTTTCTCCAACTTCTTCAATCTTCTGTTCAACATTGTTGAAGTTGTTCATGATCTTGGCCACTTTCCTCGGATTTTTGCTTGTCACATCTGCCCGGCAGAGTGCCATGAGGTCGTGAAGGTCTTCACCGGCATCAAACATGAGGCGGCGGATGGCCGAGTCGCTGATTTCTTCTTTGGACAGAGGAATGGGTCGGTGGTGAAGGCGTATCATTTTCTGGACATAGTCGAGATGGCTCATGGGCCAGCGCAT
Source organism: Chlorobium sp. (assembly GCA_013203905.1). Lineage (GTDB taxonomy): Bacteria > Bacteroidota > Chlorobiia > Chlorobiales > Chlorobiaceae > Chlorobium. Next base: position 22,856 of record JABMPC010000061.1, read on the forward strand.
TTCGCGGAAAATCTTTGCAGCAGTCCGGATGCCGACGGCGTCGTGACCGTGAAAAGTCCAGCCGTGCCGCTTGCTGAAACGCTTTGTTGCGGGTTTTCCAATGTCGTGGAGAAGCGCAGAGACTCTCAGCCAGAGCTTGTCTGTGTGCGGTGAGAGATTGTCTATCACCGTAAAGGTATGGAAGAGGGTGTCTTTATGGCCCATCCCGTCAACCTGTTCTATGCCTGCCATGGCGGCAACATCGGGCATGATTTCCTTAAGCAGGCCGGTTTGGTGGAGGATTACCAGCCCGATTGAGGGCTTGGGTGAGGACATTATTTTGAGAAACTCGGTGCTGATCCGCTCCCTTGAGACAATAGTGATGCGCTTGTGCATCGTCTCCATTGCTTCAATGACTTCGCTCACAGGATTGAAGCCGAGCTGGGCTGCAAATCGTGCTGCGCGCATCATGCGTAGCGGGTCGTCTGAAAAGGTCTGCTCCGGGTCGAGCGGGGTGCGGAGGATTTTGGAGTGGAGGTCCTGCAGCCCGTTGTGCTGGTCTATAATATCTCCTCGACCTTGGCGGTTGAGACAGAGGGCGAGAGCGTTGAGGGTGAAGTCGCGGCGTGAGAGGTCGTCTTCAAGCGTGCCGGTGAGGGTAATGGGTTTTCTTGATTCGGGATTGTAGGACTCCTTGCGGGCACCGACCAGCTCGAGCTTGTAATACACCCCTTCCGGGCCGGGGAGTTCAAGTTGTGCTGTCCGGAAACGCTCAAAGAGGACGAAATTTTTCCCGTGCAGTTCTTCACGGACCTGTTTGGCAAATGGGACCGGGTCGCCGATGACCATGATGTCGATATCGGTGCAGGGCCTCTGGAGAATCTGGTCGCGAACGAATCCTCCTACAAGGTAGCAGCCCATTGCGCTTCTGTCGGCGATGTCTCCGATACGGAAAAGAATGTCAGGGATAGTCGTCGTCATCGTGGGGCGTTTCTTCTGGGGTTCACAGTGTGTGAGGGTTGCTGCTTTTTTCGACCAGATCGATATTTGCGGCAATCTCACGGGTGATTCTGTCGGCCACCATGATGGCCTGACGACCGTCAGCCGAGCTGACGGCGATGGGAGTGCCGGTGGTGACAGCGTCAATGAAATGTTCCAGTTCGTCTTTGAGTGCATTGACTTTCGGGGGATCCGGGTGGATGTAGTCGAGCACATGGCCTTCCATTGCTTCCTGGATTTCACCGAACTGCTCAAGAATTTTTTTTGCCGCCAGTTTTTTCAGAGGGTTTTTTGTGGTTGCCTCTTCTGGTTTTACAAGGCGGAAGACCTCTGATTTTCCAGTCGTCAAATCCAGAGATGCATAGCTTTTCGGGTCAGTGCCGAAAAACCGGAGTTTGCGTTGCCGGGATCGGCTGAGTCTGCTTGCTGTTACATTTGCTGTGGCACCATTGACGAAGTCAATCCGTGCGGTTGCCATATCGAGCTCGTTGGAAAATACCCTGACTCCTGAGGCGGCAATGGTGCGGATTTCTGAGTTGATGAGCGAGAGGACAAGGTCAATGTCGTGAATCATGAGATCAAGCACCACAGAGACATCGGTCACCCTCTGCGAAAAACCACTGAGTCTTTCAGCTTGAATATACATGGGCTGGCCGATGTATGATTCCACAGCCCTGAGTGCAGGGTTGAATCGCTCTATATGGCCGACCTGTATTCGAACCCCGTTCTCTTTTTCAAGGCTGATAAGTTCATCGGCCTCTTCAAGGGTGGCTGTGATGGGTTTTTCTATAAAGAGGTGCAGGCCTTTTTGGAGGAGCTCTTTTGCAATGGCGTGATGGGAGCTGGTGGTTGTGGCAATGACTGCTGCGTCACAGCCTTCGGCAAGATCTCCAAGGGAAGCGAAGCAGGGCACACCATATTTAGCGGCCATCTCCTGTGCACGGGCGGTGTTGAGGTCGAACACGCCTGCGCATTCAACCGCATCCTGTTCGCCGGCAATTTCAGCCAGAAGTTTCGTGTGGAATTCGCCGAGTTTGCCGACGCCGATAATGCCGATTCTCATAGTATGGGTTCTCCTGTGGATGCAAGCGCAATGGCCGCGTTCAGCTGCCTGCGGTTTCAGCAGCTGTCTCTGCCCCTGATTCAAGAGCATCTATTTTGTATTTGAAAAGGTCAAGGGCAATAATGAACCCGATGATGGTCAATACTCCGGCAACAATATAGGGGGCGTGAAAATTCATGCCGTAAAGGATACTGCCGCTGAAGGGTCCCATGATGCGGGCAAATGAGTTGACGGACTGCGAAATCCCCAGAATTTCACCCTGCTGCTGTTTATAGCTGTAGAGCGAAATGAGAGAAAGGTTGATGGGGGCGACGAGACTTGTGCCAATTGCAAAGAAGAAGAGGATGGCGAGGCCTATGGTGAAGAGGGCCTCCTTGGGGGCGAAAGGAACAAAAAAGACGCCGATGAAGGTGAAGAGGTGGCCCCAGAGAAAGAGCTTGTGTTCGCCGAATTTCTTGACAAGGTTCCTGATCATTCCCCCCTGTACAATAACCGAGAAGAGGCCGACATAGGCGAAAATGTATCCAATCTGCTGGTCGCTGGCGAGAAAATACTCTTTCCACAGCAGTATTGAAGCTACCTGCATGTTGACGATAGCAAAGGTGAAGAGATAGTTGGCAATCATCAGCATTGTCAGAGGACGGGAGCTGAAGGCGAGCTTTACTCCGGCTATATATTCGCTTGCCTTTCGGCTGAGAAGGGCCCCCGTGGCCGGTCGTTCCTCATTGTTTTCGCTCTTTTGGCGGCTGAACGAGAGCTTTTTGGCGTTTTTGTTGGACTCGGGCAGGAAGAAGATTGCGAGAATGAAGTCAATGAAAATGAGTCCGGCAGCAACATACCCGACCATTGGTATTCCGTAGTTGTGCTTCAGCAGGCCGCCGATAAGAGGCCCGATAATGAACCCGATGCCAAAGGCTGCACCGATCATTCCCATCGCGCTCGAACGGCTTTTGCTGTCGGTGACATCGGTGATGTAGGCCTGTGCTGCAGCAATGTTTGCAGAGCCGATGCCGGAGAGTCCGCGGGAGAAAATGAGAAGGGCTATGGTGGTTGTTTGCGAGAAAACAAGATATGATACGCCTGTAATGAAAATACTGATCAGCATAACCGGGCGACGGCCGATCCGGTCGCTCAGCTTACCCCAGAGAGGGGAGAAGATGAACTGCATGATGGAGAAAATCGCTGCAATAAGGCCAATCATGAAGGGGCTGGCTCCAAGGTCCTTGGCATAGGTCGGCAGCAGCGGAAGGACAATACCAAACCCGATCAGGTCCAGCATGACCGTCAGGAGGAGAATGAAGAGAGGCGATTTCTTCATGAAGAAGGTCCGGTTTGTTCAGCTAAAGCCCCAAAGATACGAAAAAGCCGCCTGTTTATGCAGTCCGGTTTTGTTATCCGGCAGCCTATGGTTTCGATTCAGGATGAGCAAGCCGGTAGAGTGCCTCAATGCCTTCAAGTACGCGCGGTCCGGGGCGAAGGAAAATGCTATTGTCAAAGCGGTCGTACACCCGTTGGTTTTTCACGGCATGGATATGGTTCCATCCGGGACGGTTTATGACATCGTCGGCTGCAGTGGATTCTTTTGCCATGTACATACAGGCAATGATTTCAGGGTTCTGCCGTATCACCCATTCCTGAGATATTTCAAAATATTCTTTTTCAACCGCGTCCCCGATGTTGGTGGCTCCGGCATAGGAAATCAGAGCTGATGTATAGCTTCCCCTGCCACCCGTCCAGAAAGGGTCATCCCATATTTCAAGATAGATGGATGGTCTGTGCTCCATTCCAGCAGTTTTTTTCTGATACTTTTCAAGACCTCGCTCAATAACAGAGGCGAGGCTGTCGGCCTGGCGTTCATGGCCTGTCAGTTTTCCGATTTTCCTCAGTGCATCGGGAATTTCTTCTGGGGTCTTGCATGAGATGGTTTCGCGCCGGATGCCGAGTGCTTCGATTTTTTCTCCCATGGTTTCGTCGGCAAGGTCAACATCAATAACCAGGTCGGGATGGATTGACGCCAGTATTTCAAGTGATGGCCTGCCGAATGCTCCGGCAACCGGAACACCGGCGGCTTCTTTCGGCCAGTCGCACGCGCTGGTGCGCCCCTTCAGTTGCTCTCCGGCACCGATGGCGTACATCATTTCAGTGATGCTTGGAGCCAGGCTGATGACGGTTGGACTGTCAGCACCCTGTTCCGGAGCTGTTTTTTTTTCTGCACCGCATCCCCAGAGGAGGAGAATGAACGAAAGCAGGAGGGTGAAATGGGGGAGTCCGGAGGGTTTCCTGTGCATGTTCATGAATTGTTTGGGGATCAACGGAAAAAGCAGTAACAAAGTAATGAACACGATATCCAAACCCAAGCGTTGAGATAATGGTGGAGCATATCTCATTGCCGGCCATAGCGCTGCTGTTTGCCGGAGGCCTCGCGCTTTTCCTCTACGGAATGAGGATGATGGCGGGTGGCATGAAAAAAGCCTCGGGCGACAGGGTTCGACGATTTATTTCTGCTGTCACCGCCAATCGTCTGTCGGGGTTGTTTGCAGGTGCTCTCGCCTCTCTGGTCGTTCAGAGCAGCAGCACCATCATTGCCACTCTTGTGGGTTTGGTACAGTCGCGACTCATGTCGTTCAGTCAGTCGCTTGCCGTTATTCTCGGTGCCGAAATCGGCACGACGGCCATGGCCCAGCTTATTGCTTTTCGTCTGCATGATTTTGCGCTGGTGATTTTTACAATCGGTTTCGTGATTCATGCATCAGCTAAAAATGAAACCATCCGTTTTACCGGTGAGGCTCTGTCGGGTTTCGGCCTCCTTTTTTTTGGTCTGAAACTAATGTCGGAGGCGGTGGCTCCGCTTGAGGCGTATCAGCCGTTTCTTGTGCTGCTCAGGGTACTCGACAATCCTGTGATCGGTGTGCTGACAGGTACCCTGCTTACCGGACTCATGCAGAGCAGTGGCGCCTTTATTGCAATTGTTATGACACTCGGGGGGGAGGGAAGTCTTTCTCTTGATGCCGCAATCCCCCTTCTGCTCGGGGCCAACATAGGAACCTGCATCACCGGTATATTGGCTGGCTCCGGAATGGGACGGCCGGCAAGAAGGGTGGCTTATGCACAGGTCGCTTTTAATCTTGCCGGGGTTGTCATGTTCATCTGGTTCATTCCATGGTTTGCTGATGCCGTGCGGGTGTTTTCTCTCTCTTCGGGTGTTGGCGCCTCTCTGGATTCAGGGGCAGTCGTCCCCCGTCAGATTGCCAATGCGCACTCGATCTATAATGTGTTTATGGCGTTTTTTCTCCTGCCATTTCTCCCGCTGATGGAACGGCTGCTCTACCGGATCTATCCCGATGACCCCGAAGAAATCCGCCAGATACCCGCAGTATGGTATCTTCAGGAGTCTGCGCTCGATTCTCCTGCACTCGCACTTGGTTATGCCAGGGCCGAAATTGCCAGAACGGCGAAAATCGCTTCCCGAATGGTATGTGCAGCCCTGCATCCCTTCATTGCCGATGGGCCGGGCCGTGATGAAGTCTATAAAAGTCTTACGGTTGAGGGGGGCATGGCAATGCGCGAAGAGAAGCTGGACTTTCTGGAAAAACAGCTCTCCGACTACCTTATAAAAATCAGCCGCAGGGAGCTGAATGAAGGGCAGTCAAAAGAGGTTTTTGCTCTTATGGATGCTATCAAGGACCTTGAATCCATGGGTGATGTCATTGATGCACTCAGGGAACGCCTCGTAAGGATTAGAATGAGTGTGAAGGCTGAGTTGAGCGAAGAGGGCAAGCGGGAGCTGCTTTCGGTACACTCATTTGTGTGCGCTGAGGTTGAAAAAATTCCGGTTCTGCTTGAGGAGATGGACGGGAGCAAGGCAGCGGTAATGCTGGAGGAAGACAGGCTGTTCTGTGATCTGGTGGGGAGAGTGCAGAATTCCCATTTCAAAAGGGTGCAGCTTCATCCAGAGGCAGAATTGACCCATGATCTCCACATGGAGCTCATCAATGTGCTGCAGCAGGTGCATCATTATGCGAAAAGCATTTTTCGAACTCTTGCTGAAATGCATCACACTCAATAATTGTCGGGCGCTGCTTGATATTACACGATTCTTTCTTATAATCAGACTTGAACCTGCGGTGCCGGAATCGGAAACGAGACCGGCGTAATAGGGAACCCGGTGTGAATCCGGGACAGTACCCGCTGCTGTAATCCTGCGCCGAGCTCACTTGAGTGAGGTGAACAAGTTCTGGCAACTATGCCACTGTACCGAGCCATTCGGGACGGGAAGGCAGCCAGAACCCGGGAAAGTCAGAAGACCTGCCGCAATTATTTCTTATAAGCGCTTCGGGATAAAGCTGAAATACTGTCATGAAAAATAATACTGTACCCCTTAAGGGCGTGCGCAAAATCCCTGAATTACTTCGTACTGCCGGAAGAAGGATTTATATGTCCATCCTTCGCAGTCTCTTTCCCGCATTACGGGCGCCTGATTTCCTGACCCCGCCGCCTTATGATGTCATGACGACAAGCCGTCGCATGCTTTTTACTAATCCGATAATGGCTCGCGCCATATTGCAGCACCGCCGTCCTGAGGCATGCTGCTGCACAGGAGAGCAGGAAAAGCCGCTGGATCCGCTGTGGGACCCGTTCGGATATGGCCACTTCATTTCGTTGAATTAGTTTTCGTTCATAATCACTGTTCTTTTATTGCTGCTGGTGCCGGTTTGAAAACCGGAGAATAGGGAACTGCGTGAAAATCGCAGACTGTACCCGCAACTGTATGACGGTAAGCCCTGAAACCACTGCATGACAACATGCACCGGTTTCCGGGTTCGTTCCAGGTCACTGCATTGTTTTCCTCACAGGAACACAGCGGGAAGGCCGGAATGGAAGGACACCCTCAAAGTCAGGAGA
>JABMPC010000062.1 GCA_013203905.1 Chlorobium sp.
CATCCTCGAACTCTTCGTCAAAGTCCGCCCCGACTGGACAAAAAAACAAACCCTCCTCAAATCCTACGGCTACTAACCAAGTGATTGAGAGTTGAAAAAGAGATGGGGACACTCATGACTGAGTGTACTTTTTTAAGTACACTCCGTCATGAGTGTCCCCAACTCTTTTTCAACTCTCAATCACTAGGTTAGTAGCCGTAGGATTTGAGGAGGGTCTGTTTTTTTCTCCAGTCGGGGCGGACTTTGACGAAGAGTTCGAGGAAGACGGGGCGTCCGAGGAGCTGTTCTATTTCCTGACGGGCGCTTTGGCCGAGTTTTTTGAGGGCCTGGCCTTTGTGGCCAATGATGATCTGTTTCTGTGTGTCGCGCTCAACAATGATGGAGCAACGGATGAGGTCTTTGCGTTTGGGGTCGTTTTCGTGCTGTTCGCGGAATTCGTCTACAACGACTTCGGCGGAGTAGGGTACTTCGCGGCCGTAGAGGAGAAATATTTTTTCGCGGATGATTTCGCTGGCGAAAAACCTTTCAGGTGCCGTGCTGAGTGCGTCTTCGGGGTAGAGGGGGTCGTGCATCGGCAGGTAGGGGCGGAGGGCGTCGACAAGCTCCTGCAATCCCTTCCCTTTGAGTGCAGAGATGGAGAGGATTGCGGCGGGGTTCCATTCCCGTCGGATGAAGGCTTCGGCTTCCTTCTGCTGTTCGGCGTTGACAAGGTCGCTTTTGTTGAAGACGGCAACGAGGGGCTTGCCGCTGTTCTTGAGCCAGTCGCGGTGGAGTTCTTCGGCGAAGGCGCGGTCAAAGGGTCCATTTTTTTTGGAGAAAGGGATGAGGGCTATGATGGCATCGGCGTCTTTAAGGGTGTCGCGTGTGACCTTGAGCATTGCTTCATGGAGTTTCTGCTGTGGCTCCATGATGCCGGGTGTGTCGAGAAAGATGATCTGCGTGCTGTCGTCGCTGTATATGCCGGTTATTTTTTTTCGGGTGGTCTGCGGCTTGTGCGTAACAATTGAGAGTTTGCAGTCGAGCAGTGCGTTGAGCAGGGTTGATTTGCCTGCATTTGGCGGGCCGATGATGCTGGTGAATCCGCAGGAGAAGGACGGGGCGGCGGCGGGCATGGGCGAAAGGGTCTATGGATGGAACATTTATGAAAGTGAAAGGTACTATACTAAATTAAGGGCTGTGGTGATAATGAAAAACTTAGAGCTTGAGTGGATAGATGAAAAAACAGCAGACGGTTGATTTCTGGCTTCTGCTTCCTCTCGGGGGGTTGATTGTGTTCGGCCTTCTGGGGGTGTACAGCGCGACCAACGGGACCGGCGATACGGGACTGTTTTTCCGGCAGCTGACCTGGGCGGCTGTTGGGGGTGTTGCGATGCTCTTCGTGTATTACAATGATGTCCGCTTTTTCAAGCAGAGCGCATACGGGTTCTATATTCTCAGTATGGTGATGCTTGTGGCGGTGCTGGTGCTTGGCACAAAAGTGGCAGGTCAGACGAGCTGGGTTCGGATTGCCGGGTTCAGCTTTCAGCCTTCTGAAATTGCTAAAATGGCCACCATTCTTGCGCTTGCCCGTTTTCTCTCTTCTGACAATACCGACATCAACAGTCTGCCACATCTGGTGACAGCGCTTGCTATTCCGCTACTGCCGGCGGTGCTCATCATGTTGCAGCCGGATATGGGGACAACCCTTACGGCGCTTTCGTTCATTGCTCCGATGATCATCATGGCCGGATTTGACATCTATATCCTGATGTTGCTGGTGTTTCCTCTGGTGCTTTTGCTGACCGGCTTCATAAGCATCTATGCGCTTGCTGTCATGGCAGTGGTTTTTCTTGTGGCACTGGTATTTCAGCACCATAAGTTCAGGCTTCATCAGGTGGTAACGGTTAGCCTCGGTTTTTTTGGCGGACTGATGGCGAACCGGTTTGCTGATGTGATTCTCAAGCCGCATCAGTTGAAAAGAATTCAGACTTTCCTTGATCCGATGTCGGACCCGCAGGGTGCAGGATACAATGTGCTTCAGGCTACAATAGCCATCAGTTCGGGGGGGATGTTCGGGAAGGGATTTCTTGAGGGAACCCAGACGCAGCTTCGATTCATTCCTGCGCAGTGGACGGATTTCATTTTCTGTGTGATTGCCGAAGAGTTCGGTTTTCTTGGCGCTTCTCTTTTGATACTGTTGTTTGCGATAGTGATCATTCGGTTGATATGGGCTATTTTTTCAATCAAAAACCGTTTTGTGGAGTTGACACTTGCAGGGTTTGTTTCGTTGCTTCTGGTTCATGTCATTATCAATATTGGAATGACTCTCGGCATGATTCCCGTCATCGGTGTGCCGCTTCCGTTTGTTTCTTATGGGGGCTCTTCACTGGTGGGAAATATGATTATGGTTGGTCTGGCACTGAACTTTTTTCATAATAAGCGGAGGCTGGGTTATTAACGATACAAAGCGCATAAAAATGCGCTTTGTATTTTCTGTTTCAGACCCGTAAGGTTATCTGATTTTGTAGAGGAAGCGTTTTCCCTCTTTTCCTGTGGGTATGCGTTCAATTTCCTGGTCGTCTAAACCGAATTTATTGAACCAGATGCTGATGGTGGTTCCTTTGGTGTTCAGTGCGTCGGCTATTTCACGGGGTTTGAAGGCTTTCTGGGGATGTGCCCGAAGAAGCCCTTTGATGGCGCTGCCAAGCTGGCCACGGGAGAAACGGGTGCCGGTTGTTGTCGCTCTGCCTGAAGTGCCTCTCTCAAGCTTTGAGAGGTTCTTTTCGAGGTTTCGCATGATGGTTGCGAGTTCCTGCTCAAGGGGGAGTATGGTTGCCTTGAACTCGTCATGCATGCGGGCAATTTTTTCCTGAAGTGCTTTTTTTTCTTCTACCATAGACTGGAAGTGATCAATTTTCTGAATGAAAATATCATACTTGTCGGGTGATGTTGGTGTCTGGATCATTGGTCTGTTTCGATGTGTGGTCATTGGAAAATCATGCTATTTTTTCACAAGGGGAAATATATGCCAATGCATTGTTCTCTGCAAATAATGTGGATCTCTCTTTATTGTTGTGAGCGCGGTGCGCAAAAATAAAAATTACCCTGAAGAGCCGGTGTTCCTCTTCGGGTTCATGCTGGTTGTTTTTATATCTTTTTTAAGTGCTGTTTATGGATTGCAATCAAAAGAAAACGGTTTCAGGTGTTACGCTTGGCTGCAAACTGAATTATGCGGAAACTTCTTCCATACTGCAGAATCTGATTGAACGGGGTTGGGTGGTTGCCGGGCCGAAGGAGCATGCCGATTTGATTATAGTGCAGAGCTGTGCGGTAACGAAGCAGGCTGAACAGAAATGCCGTCAGAAGATTCGGGGGCTTGTGCGACGCAATCCGGGTAGCAGGGTTGTTGTTATAGGATGTTATGCGCAGCTCAGCCCCGGGCTGATTGCTGGCATTGAAGGGGTGGATGCTGTTTTGGGCAACGATGAGAAATTTGACTCCACTCATTATATGGATGTTGCTGCTGCGCCGCACCCGGTAGGAACGCCGGTTGTTTGCGTGTCGGACAAGGGCGGGTTCGGCATAGCTCACCGGGCATGTTCCCTTCCGTCGGGTTCTGAGGGAGAGCGGACGAGGGCGTTTCTGAAGCTACAGGATGGGTGTGATTACGGATGTGCCTATTGCACCATTCCGCTTGCACGGGGCCGCTCCCGTTCGGTTCCGCCGGAGGTCGTCCTTCAGCAGGCGCGGATGCTTGCCGATTCCGGGTATCGGGAGATTGTACTGACCGGGGTCAATACGGGGGATTACCGGAGCGGGGCAACGGGGTTCACCGAACTGCTCCGGATGCTTGAGGATGTTGATGTGGCGCGTATCCGCATCAGTTCGCTTGAGCCCGACATTCTGACTGATGAACTTGTGGCGCTGGTTGCTGCTTCCCGCAATATTGTTCCCCATTTCCATCTGCCGCTGCAGAACGGGTCAGACCGTATTCTCAGCTCCATGCGACGGCGTTACAGGACGGCAGATTACCGGAAACGGCTCCTTGGTGCGGTGGAGGCTATTGAGGATTGCGCAGTCGGGGCTGATGTGATGGTGGGGTATCCGGGAGAGAGCGAGGATGATTTCAGAGAGACGGTTCGTTTTATTGAGGGATTGCCGCTTGCTTACCTTCATGTATTCAGCTGTTCGCTTCGTCCGGGAACGGCGCTTGCCCGGGAGGTTGAGCGTGGAGAGCGGCTGAGGGTGGAGCCACAGGCGGCGTCGAAAAGAAGCTCTATACTGAAGGAGATCGGAGAGCGGAAAGCGGCGGAGTTTCGGCAGAGGTATGTTGGCCGTGGGTGCCGGGTGCTGTTTGAGGAGTGCCGCCAGGCCGGTAACGGGATGCTGCGCTGGAGCGGCTACAGCCGGAACTATCTGCCGGTGTGGGTGGAAATTCCTTCGGGCGGAAAGAGTCTTTCGGGGAGGGAACTGCCGGTGGCCATTGTGGGGGCTGGTTTGCAATTAGAGGGCAGACTGTTATCTTAACCTTCCACATTTTTGCAAGGCTTCTCATCAACTTAATTCGAGACACCCATGCCTATCAAATCTCGCATCCGTGCCATTCCTGATTATCCGAAAAAAGGCATTATGTTCCGCGACATCACCACCCTTATCAAGGATCCCGTCGGGTTTCGTCTGGTTATTGACGGCCTGACGCAGCGTTATTTGGAGAATGGCGTTGATTTTGATGTGGTTGTGGGCGTTGAGGCCAGAGGGTTCATCCTTGGTTCTGCTCTCGCCTATACGCTTGGAAAGGGGTTTGTTCCGGTTCGTAAGCCCGGCAAGCTTCCGGCTGATGTTGTCTCACAGGAGTATGAGCTGGAGTATGGTACCGACAAGGTTGAGATTCATGTTGATGCCATTGAGCGGGGTACGAGGGTGCTTCTTGTCGATGACTTGCTGGCAACCGGAGGTACGGCCCTTGCAGCGGCGGCTCTGGTGGAGAAAGTTGGCGGCGTAATAGCTGAGATGGCTTTCATTGTGAACCTTCCTGATATCGGTGGCGAGCGGAAGATTCTTGAGAAGGGATACCGGGTCTTTTCGCTCACCGAGTTCGAGGGGGAGTAAATGAGTGCAAAAAATATGATTCTGCCTGCCGCGGGTGCGGTCTGCATGATCCCGTCTGCCGAGCTTCTGGCTTCCGGTCCTCACGATGCCTTGGCTGCCACAGAGGCTGCTGTGGCTGTGGCGCACCATCTGCCTCCTCTATGGCTGGTTACTCCCTTTGTCATTCTTCTTCTCATGATCGCTACAGGTCCGCTCTTGTTTCACCGTTTCTGGGAGCACCATTATCCGAAAGCGGCCATGGGGCTTGGTGCAGTTGTTGCCGTTTACTACGGATTTATGATGGATCACGGGACGCATACTCTCCTGCACACTCTTGAGGAGTATATTTCCTTCATTGCCCTTGTCGCATCTCTTTTCATCGTCTCGGGTGGAATTCTCATCCACATCGAGAGGCGGGGTACTCCACTGGTCAATGGCGCTCTGCTCCTGTTCGGTGCTGTGCTTGCAGATATTATTGGTACAACGGGCGCCTCCATGCTCCTTATCCGTCCCTTCATGCGCATCAATGAGGGCCGGCTGAAGGCTTTTCACATCGTCTTTTTCATTTTCATTGTGAGCAACATAGGCGGTGGGCTGACCCCCATTGGCGATCCTCCCCTTTTTCTGGGATTCCTTAAGGGAGTGCCGTTTTTCTGGGTGATTTCAAATGTATGGCTACCCTGGTTAGGTGTGATCCTCTCCCTTATTGTGATCTTTATGATTTTGGACTGGAAGGCTGGCGAGGGGGATGTCAAGGAGGCTCCGAAGAGCTCCGGAGGTGCCATTTCCATCATCGGATCAAAGAGCTTTGCCTGGCTGGCTGTCCTTATTGTTGCCGTTTTTCTTGACCCGGCCGTTATATCGGGATTTCCGAGTCTGCAGGAAATGCTTGGAGTGCCTTTCGGTATCCGTGAGGTGATTATGTTCAGCGTGGCATTTGTGGCATATAAAACTGCGGATGAGGAAGCGCTCAAAGGCAATGAGTTCAACTTCGAGCCGATCAAGGAGGTCGCCTTTCTTTTCATTGGTATCTTTGCAACTATGATCCCCGCTCTTGAGCTGATCGGAACTTATGCCAAGTTGCACGCCGGCGAATTTTCGGTGACCAGGTTTTACTGGTTGACAGGTGCACTTTCTGGCGTGCTCGACAATGCTCCGACCTACCTCAACTTCCTTGCTGGTGCTCTGGGCAAGTTTGGTTTTGACATAAATGCGGCGGATTCTGTTGCCCAGATCAGGACCTTTGCAGCCGGTTCAGCTTCTCCTGTTCCCGGCGATGTGCCTTCTGATATTTATCTTGTGGCTATTTCCATTGCAGCCGTGTTCTTCGGCGCCATGACCTATATTGGAAATGCCCCGAACTTCATGGTGAAGAATATCGCTGCACAGGCCGAGGCGGAGGTTCCGGATTTTGTGGAGTATATCTGGAAATATTCCATTCCGATCCTGATTCCGATTTTTCTTGTCCTGTGGCTGCTGTTTTTCAATTTTTAAGGATGAACCCGTAAACGGAATGATTGCACTGCCATGAAAAGTTTTGTCAATGCCTCAAAGAATGGGGAGACGGGGTTTGTCATCAGGAATTCACTCTTCCTGCCGTTTCACTGTGAGCTGCTGAGCATATGGATAGGCAAGGAGATGTCTCTCCTCTCGGCACCCGACCTGATTACAGATATCTCCAATCCCGACATTCTTGGAATCAGGGAGACGGAGAGTTTCACCAATCTGGTATTCAGGAAATGGGGTGACCTTGCCAAAGAGCTTGGCCATGAAAAAGGACACATCATCCTTCATGCAGCTGAAAAGGGTGCGGATGTGTTTGGAAGCGGAAACCTGCATTATATCCGCATCGCTTTCTGTGACAGGCAGAAAGCGGTATGCTTTGAAATCATCGACAATCCCTACGAGCTATAAAGGGGTTGAGCTCTCAGGGCATGTTTCCTTTCAGGCTTTCGCTGACGGCCTGCTTGAATTCTTTCGAGATTTTGAAGGTAGGCACATTTTTCGGCTCAACCGTCACTTTCTCTCCGGTTCTCGGATTGCGCGCCTGGCGAAGATTCTTATAGCGGATGTTGAATGATCCGAATCCGCGGATTTCAATACGCTTTCCCGTTTTCAGCGAATCAATGATGCTTTCGAAGAGAGAGTCCACCACCGTTTCGGTTTCGTTTTTGGTGAGGCCTGTCCTGTGGGCTATGACATTGACGAGATCCGCTTTCGTGGTTGTGTTTCCCATAATTGAATGGTGATTTGGTGTTATTGGTGACTGTACTGATTACTTAAACCACAGTCGGAGTGCGACAATTCCTGTAAAGACAGCAAATGCCTTTCTTAAAACGCCTCCCGAAATATGGGTTGCGATTTTCGCTCCGAAATATGCTCCTCCGAACAGTCCGACTGCCAGAATAAGGCCCAGCCAGACATTGTCCATTGAAATTCTTCCCGCCTTGTAGTATTCAAGAACTCCGAGAATGCCTACGGGAAGAAGCAGCGCTACGAGTGAAGTGGCATTGGCTGTGTGCTGCGTCATGCCGAGCAGCAGCACAAGAGCCGGTACGATGATGACCCCCCCTCCGATTCCGAACATGCCCGACAGAATACCCGCCGCTGAACCTACAAGCAGCATGGTGAGGATCTGTGTGAAAGGGATTTCCATGGTTTCCCTGTTGTTTATGTGGTCATCATGCGCGAGAGTTCCTGACGGATTCCCGTTATCTCCTCTATCTCCCGTGCATTGAGCGATTCCCGCTCGATAAGCGTTTCGGCAAGACTGTGGAGCACGGTGCTGTTGTCTGAAAGGATTTTCTTGGCGTTTTCCATGCATGCCATGATGATGTTGCGTACCTCGACATCAATCTGCAGGGCGGTCTCTTCACTGTATTCACGGACATGCGAGTAGTCTTTGCCAAGAAAGACCTCCTTGTGGGTGTCGCCGTAATTAATGGGGCCGAGCGTTTCGCTCATTCCCCACTGGCGCACCATTCTGCGTGCTATATCGGTGGCTTTTTCGATGTCGTTGGCCGCTCCGGTACTGATTTCGTTGAAGATGAGCTCTTCTGCAACCCGTCCTCCGAGCGCATAGGTGATCATGGCCTCCAGATACTCTTTATTGTGGGTGTATCGGTCTTCCAGAGGAAGGTATGCTGTCAGGCCGAGGCTTCGGCCGCGCGGAATGATTGTGACCTTGTGTATGGGGTCAGAGCCTTTGGTGTGAATGGCCACCAGCACATGGCCGGCCTCGTGGTATGCGGTGAGTTTTTTCTGCTCGTCAGATATGTACATGCTTCTTCGCTCCGGTCCCATCAGAATTTTGTCGCGGGCCTGGTCAAAATTCAATGCTGTCACCTTTTCCTGCATGTTGCGGGCTGTCAGGAGTGCGGCTTCGTTGACGAGATTTGCCAAATCGGCTCCTGAGAAGCCGGGGGTGCTTTTAGCAATGATGCTGATGTCCACCGAGCCGTCAAGCGGAGTCTCTTTCGTGTGAATCTTGAGGATGGCTTCACGGCCTCTGATGTCGGGCTTGTCTATGGTGATTTGGCGGTCGAAGCGTCCGGGTCGCAGAAGAGCCGTGTCGAGCACATCAGGGCGGTTGGTTGCGGCAATCAGGATAACATTGTCGCTGGTGGTGAACCCGTCCATTTCAACCAGGAGCTGGTTGAGGGTCTGTTCGCGTTCATCGTGGCCGCCTCCAACTCCTGCTCCGCGGCTTCTTCCTACTGCGTCAATTTCGTCGATGAAGACAATGCAGGGGGCGTTTTTCTTTGCCTGTTCAAACAGGTCGCGCACCCTCGCTGCGCCAACACCGACAAACATTTCCACGAAATCTGCTCCCGATATTGAGAAAAAGGGAACCTTGGCTTCACCGGCTATGGCTTTTGCCAGGAGTGTTTTCCCGGTTCCGGGAGGGCCGAGCAGCAGAACGCCTTTGGGTATTTTCCCTCCAACTTTCTGGAATTTTTCCGGATTGGTCAGGAATTCAACCGTCTCCTGCAGCTCTTCAACGGCTTCATCGACGCCAGCAACATCACTGAATGTAGTTTTCACTTCAAATTCAGTGACCATTTTTGCCCGGCTTTTGCCGAAGCTGAAGAGGTTTTTTGATTGATTGGCGTTCTGGCCGCTCATTCTTCTGATGACAAAAAAATAGATGGCTCCAAAAATAAGCCAGGGGGCAAAGAGGATGAGCACCGTGTAAAGGGCGTTGTTTCCCTCTTCCATGCGAACCTTTACCCCTTTTTCGGCAAGCAGTTCTGCCTGCGGGGTGCTGAATGAGGGGAGGCGTACCGAAAAGTTGGTACTCTCAACCTCCGTGCTGTCTTTGAGCGGAAGGGAAGTGGGCTTTTTGAGCGTTCCCTTAAGGAGTGCTGAGCGGTCTTCAAGGTTCTGTACTGCAATATCCGCAACAAGATTGCTGTCAAGAAGGGTTCTGTATTCGTTGTAAATGATTTCCGGGCCGGCAGATTCTGATGAAAAACGCTGGAACACAAAGAGCATCATGAGGCCTATCATGATGAAGAGGATAAATCTTGGGAACTGCGGGCGGGGGGCATCGCCTTTCCCCTGAAACCATCCGGGCCCCTGTTCTTCGTCGTTTACCGGCTTGAAGGGGTTTCGTGAGGGGGCCTTTCCCGGTGGTTTTACTGGCTGTTCGGGCATGATGGGTGGACAGGGAGTTGTGCAAAATGTAAGTTGCTTCCATATAAGTAATTAAAAGTAAAACTGCATTGGAAAGCAAAAAGTTTATTTCTTGTGCGTTCGTTTCTCTTTTCATACTGAACCCCCCTCAACTTTCTTTTGAGTCGAATCTTTCGATGCTTCTCTCTGCAATTCTGTTCAGTTTTGTTAAATTCAAGGTTCTTGATAGACAGCAGTCCCCCTCAATTCAGTATTAACAAGACAAGGCGTATGATGGTCGGTAAACGGGTTAGAACCAGGTTCGCTCCTTCTCCTACAGGGTATCTTCATGTCGGCGGGCTTCGCACCGCTCTCTATAACTACCTTTTCGCCAAGAAGATGGATGGCGATTTCATTGTCAGAATTGAGGATACCGACCAGAGCCGAAAGGTTGCCGATGCTCAGGAAAACCTGATAAAAACCCTTGAGTGGGCTGGGCTTGTTCCCGATGAAAGCCCTGTGCATGGTGGTGATTTCGGTCCCTACCTGCAGTCGGAGCGGCTTGATATCTATAAAAAATATTGTGAGCAGCTGCTTGAGGAGGGCTATGCTTATCACTGTTTTGCGACTTCCGAAGAGCTTGAGGAGAACCGTCAGCTTCAGATAAAGCAGGGGCTGCAACCGAAGTACAACAGAAAGTGGCTTCCCGAAGAGATGGGCGGTTCAATGCCCCGGTGCGAGATCCAGAAAAAAATTGATGAAGGTGCTCCTTCCGTTGTTCGCATGAAGGTGCCCGATTATGTGTCGGTATGGTTTGAGGATGTCATCAGAGGTCCTATTGAGTTTGACTCTGCCACCATCGACGACCAGGTGCTGATGAAGTCGGACGGTTTCCCGACATATCATTTCGCCAGCGTCATAGACGATCATCTCATGGAGTTCACCCATATCATCAGGGGTGAGGAGTGGTTGCCTTCAATGCCGAAGCATCTCCTGCTCTATGAATTCCTTGGGTGGGAACCGCCAAAATATGCCCATCTTCCGCTACTCCTGAACCCAGACCGTTCTAAGCTCAGCAAGCGGCAGGGTGATGTGTCTGTGGAAGATTACATCAGGAAGGGTTACAGTAGCGAGGCTATCGTGAATTTTGTGGCACTTCTGGGCTGGAACCAGGGTGAAGGCTGCGAACAGGAGGTATACAGCCTTCAGGAACTTACCGAAAAATTTTCTCTCGAACGGGTCGGCAAGGCGGGTTCAATTTTTACCATAGACAAGCTGAACTGGCTTGAGAAACAGTATATCAAAAGCCGCCCGGCGGAGGATATTATCCGGGTGATCAGGCCTCTTCTGATTTCTGAGCTTGAAAAGAAAGAGACGCTTCTTGACCGTCCAACTATTACCGGTGACCGTTATTTGGAAGATGTTATAGAGCTGATGCGCGAGCGGGTTGGTTTTGAGCATGAGTTTGTGACTTTTTCCTCCTATTTCTTTTTTGAGCCGGAAGAGTATGAAGAGGCGGCTGTTCAAAAACGCTGGACACCCGATACCAAGAGCCTTCTCAGCGAGTTTCTACCGGTACTCGAGTCCATGCCTGACTTTACGGCTGAGGCAATTGAGGCTGCCCTCAAGGAATTTGTTGCCCCTAAAGGCCTGAAGGCCGCAGCACTTATCCATCCGTTGAGAATAGTCTCCTCGGGTGTCAGTTTCGGCCCCAGTCTCTATCATATGCTTGAGGTGCTCGGCAGGGAGGCTGTGGTGCGCCGGATACAGAAAGGCATGGCCATTATAACGGTGCCGCAGCAATAGTCGGAATTCTGCGGGGGCTGCACAGAGGGCTTCCGCTTTATTGATTTATTTTTGGATGAATGGGAAAATTCCTATATTTTGCATCTCTTTAATGGACAGATAGCTCAGTTGGTAGAGCAATGGACTGAAAATCCATGTGTCGTGGGTTCGATTCCCTCTCTGTCCACCATATATACAGGTGAGACATTTCCGGAAACACCAGAGACCCCTATACAAACAGGGGTTTTCGTTTTTCTGCCATCCGCCGCCAACGCGCTTTTTCCTTCTGCAGCATGAACGACACCCTTTTCCCCCGTTATGAATATAACTACTGAGCCTTCACAGGAGGTCTGGCATGACATACAGGAGCCCGGCGCCTATGAATGGTGGTATTTTGACGCGGAGGATGCTGAACGGGGTATTTCCGTAGTTGCAATCTGGTTTGCGGGATTCCCTTTTTCTCCATCCTATACTGAGGAATACGACCGGTGGCGAGCCGATGGAGCTTCTCCTCCTCCCCATCCGTCAAACTATGCAGGTTTCAGTTTCCAACTCTATGAAAACGGCCGGGAAACCATCAACTTCATTAGGGAGGGTGGGGCCTCGTTGTTTACCGGGAGCAAAACAGGTGCGGAGGTTGCATTTGAAAATAACCGGTTTGTTCATGATCCGCTGAAGGACGAGTACCGGCTTGATATTGATTTTACATTCCCTGCCCGTAGGAAAAGGGTGCAGGGGACCCTTCATTTCATTCAGTGCCGAAGGCTGAACTTCAATAAAAAGGATGGTAATCATGAGGGGGCGGGACCCTGCCATCAGTGGCATTTAAGTGTTCCGAAGGCCGAGGTTCGGGGAGGTCTTGAGATTACAGAGTCGGAAGGGATCGGCCGCAGTGTGGAGATTCAGGCTTCAGGCTACCACGACCACAACCTCGGCACCATGCCGATGCAGGAGTATATTTCCCGCTGGTACTGGGGACGGGCATTTTCAGATCGGGTCGACCTGGTTTACTATGTCATTTTCTTTCGTGATCCCTCATTTCCCCCTCTGACGCTCCTCATGCTCAACGACAACCAGAGCGGTGGCGCTTTGGTTAGAGACAAGGCTGAGTTCCGGGAGAGCAGGTTCTGTCGGGGAATTTTTGCCCCGCTGCATGGCAGGGTACTCGACATTCATGACGGAGATGTGCGCATGAGGATAAACCAGAAACAGGTGCTGGATTCGGGGCCGTTCTATCTGAGGTTTTCTTCTGATATTTCACTCGATTTCAACGGCAGCAGTCTAACGGGAATTCGCGGGATCTCTGAGTTTCTCAATCCGGATCGTCTGCAGTCGCCGCTC
>JABMPC010000063.1 GCA_013203905.1 Chlorobium sp.
CGCATACACTTAGTCCCGTGCCATTTGTTATATTTGATCCTCAGTATAGTGGTGAATATAAAATGGCTGAGCTTGCTGTACGCGGCCTTTCCAATGTAGCAGGAACGATTTTAAATCTTCTCGGGTTTGAGAATGTCGAAGATTATGATCCATCATTAATAGAGTTTACGCAATAAAACCAGTTGTAGGATAAAATGCCGGAATGGCGGAACTGGCAGACGCGCTGGACTCAAAATCCAGTGGGTGAATAACCCGTGTGGGTTCGAGTCCCACCTTTGGTACACAAACAACCGACAGGTTAAGACAGGAAGATGCATGGACAGGATGTATTCACCATGGCGTGAAACATACATGCAGTCGTTCAAGAGTGAAAAGAGCGCCTGCAGTGAGGGGAAATCGGTCTTTTCCGACATTCCTCCCGAGGAGGATGAAGAGCGCTTCGTCCTCTACCGGGGCGAGAGGTGCTTCATCATCATGAACCTCTACCCATACAACTGCGGCCACCTGATGGTCATTCCCTACCGTCAGACACCCTCCTTCACCGGTCTCGACCGGGAGACGAAACTTGAGGTCATGGAGCTGACCGACCTTTCAATCAGAGCACTTGAAAAAACGCTGAAGCCACAGGGAATAAACTTCGGAGCCAACCTTGGCCGGGTAGCGGGAGGCAGTGTCGACACCCATATCCACTTCCATATTGTCCCCCGATGGGAGGGCGACACCAACTTCATGCCGGTACTTGCCGAAGCCAAAGTTCTCAGCAACGACATGCATGCCCTGTACAGGAACCTGAAAGCGGCCATCGGAGAATGTCTTGCCAAGGACCCCTCCTGAAGTGGCCTTCGCCAATGGAAAACACCCTCTGCCCGATAACAGGTTCGCCTGAGTGCACCCCATTCCTCACTGTTCCAGACCGTTTTCATCCCGACAGGGGATGCAGATGGAGCATTGTACGGATGAATCCCTCGGGGCTCATTATGCTGAACCCCCGCCCCAACCCTGAGGAGTTGGCAGAGCACTACCACCACTGCGGATACAGCCCTCATCTGCAGTCGGCACACTCCCCCGCCGAGCGGCTCCAGAAGGCAGCACATAGTTTACTCCTTTTCTGGCGGGCGGCAGCGGTGCTCAAAGGGCTTCACAAAAAGAGAGAAGAGACGCATATTCTTGAGATTGGCTGCGCAACAGGAACCCTGCTGGCCGAGCTGCACAGGAAACATGGTCTGCAAAAGGAAAACCTCACCGGCATTGAAACCGACAGGGAAGCGGCTGCTTACGCCCGAGAGCGTTACGGGCTGAGGGTACTGCATCAGCTGGACTCGCCGGACAGACCGGATGAACTTCAGGAAAACGACAACAGCTTTGACCGCATCATCCTCTGGCATACACTGGAACATATTGACGATCTTCATACCACGCTACGCCGGATATCGCAGCTTCTGCGGCCAGACGGAAAGATCATCATCACCCTTCCAAGCCCGCTCAGCTACGATGCGTGCCACTACAAAGCATTCTGGGTTGCATGGGACGCCCCCCGTCACCTCTGGCACTTCACGCAAAGCACTCTTGCAGCACTGCTTGCGCCCCACAACCTCACCATCACCAAGACTTCCCAATGGCTGCCCGACACCCTCTACAACACCCTGCTCAGTGAAAAGCTCCGTGCAACAAGCACCCGAAAGCACTACGGCATCAGAACTATAGCTGCCGCACTCTTTCATGCAGGACGCTTCATTCTCCGCTCTCTTCTGAACCCCACAGGAAGCTCATCAGTCATCTACATGGTACAGAAAGCGCCCTGAAAGCAGCGCTCATTATTCTGCTGTTCGCTCTGAGGGAAAACGCCCGAGAGAGCGATCAAGAAGAACGCCGGCAACAAGGCAGTCATAGACGGCCTGGAGGTAGTTGGTCCTTGCCTTGTTGAGCTGCAGCTCTGAATCCGTCAGTTCCAGACGCGAACCCACACCCTCCCTGAACCGGAGCAATGATATCCGGTAACCCCGCTGAGCCATGGCAATGGTGCTCGACTGCACCTCAATGCGCTTCTCTGCCTCACGCCAGGCCGACAGACGCAGCTCAATTTCAGCCATTGCGTTGGCCCTGAGATCCTCAAGGCGGGTCATGGTCTGGAATCGTGAAATCTTTGCCTGCTGCACCCGCGAACTGATACGGTACCCGGTAAAAACAGGAAGGCTCACCTGCACCCCGACCCCCGAAGAAACCGGCCACCCTGAATCGGAGAGTTCGACATCGTCGTTGAAGGCAGTCTGCGACTCCAGCTGACCAAAGGCGGTCAGCTGAGGAAAGCGCTCGGCACGAACAGCAGTAATTTTATCCTTTTCCGCCTTGACCTGCAGCTCGAGCTGACGAATGTCGGGCCTTTTCTCCATCGCCTCTTGCCAAGCCGCCGGAAGGGTTCCGGGATAGGCGCGCAAGGCGACAGAGAGCGTGTCAAGAAGAACGAGAGGGGTTTCAAGCGAAACACCCATGGTATTTTTCAGCCTGGTCATGGTAGCATTCACCCGGGTTTCTGCCTGAATGAGATCAGGGCGGAGGTTCTCAACCGAGAGAAAAGCCTTGAGGGTATCGATATCGGCAACAACCCCCTGACGGAACATAGCCTGCGTATCCTTTCTCGACTCCTCCCATCGGGCAATGCTCTCCTCTACAAGCTTCAGTTGGTCGCGCGAAATAAGAGCATCGTAGTAGGCCAATGAAATATCGGAGAGAACCGCCGACTCTGCATTCCTATATGCCTCATCACTCATTTTCCCTGCCGTTGCGGCAGCCCTGATGGAAGCATAGGCAGAACCATTGAAAAGAGACTGGCGAACATCAAGAGTCGCCTTGGCAGAATTGTCAGAACTGATTTCCAGCGGCCCCGAGAACGGCGGTGTGTTGGGAAGAAAGAGGACGGAGGGCTCGAGTGTGCGGGTGTAGGTGAAGCTGGAGGTAATCTGTGGCAGCACGGCAGATGTAGCCTCCATCAGTTTTTCTGAACTCATCCTTCTCTCAAGCCGGGCCAGTTCCAGCGTCCGGCTCTTCTCAAGACCAATTCGCACCGCGTCCTGAAGCCTCACCCGTAGCTCCCCTATGGAAGAAGAGTCTTTAGGAGCTTCGGACGCAGCATTAAGTGGAGCAAAAGAAGCCACAACAAGCAGAAGTGAAATAACAGAATGTTTGTACATAATTCCAGTAATGATTACATGGTGACTGGGCGTAATGAACGGCATCTATCAATAACGCTTCGTCCAAAGAGAACGGAGCCGTTCAGCAAAAAATTTCTCGCGCCCCTCTTCAGTGGGCCGGTAATAGGCTTTCGGCTCCATCCCTTCGGGGAAGTACCGCTCATCGACAAAATGGCCGGGAAAAGAGTGCGGGTAGCGGTAGTTGGCGCCGTAGCCCTGGTGCTTCATCAGTTTGGTGGGAGCGTTGCGAAGGTGCATGGGAATGGAGAGATCCTGCAAAGACTTCGACTCGGCAAGAGCCTCGTTAATTCCCTCGTATGCCGCATTCGACTTGGCGCACGAGGCAAGATAGGTCACCCCCTGTGCAAGATTGATTCTGGCCTCGGGAAGCCCTATCATGGAAACCGCCTGAAACACGGACACAGAAAGCGTGATTGCATAAGGGTCGGCATTGCCAACATCCTCACTGGCAAAAATCAGCAGCCTCCGGGCTATGAACTTCGGATCCTCCCCTCCCTCAATCATCCGGGCAAGCCAGAAAAGGGCTGCGTCCGGGTCAGACCCCCGCAGCGACTTGATGAATGCGGAAATGGTGTCGTAATGGGCCTCCCCCCCCTTGTCATACATCGGAGCCCGATGCTGCAGCGCCCGCTCAAAAATATCGGCAGTGAGCAGAACCGGCCCATCCCCTTCCGGCACCAGAGACATTGCCGCCTCAAGTGCGTTGAGCGCCTTTCTTGCGTCGCCACCAGCGAAACGGAGAAGAAATGCGGGATCCTCAAGGAGCACCTTCCGGCCGGTAAACAGAGAGTCCATCTCCATAGCCCGCCGGACAAGGGAAACAATATCATCCCCGGTAAGCGGTTTGAGAACATAGACCTGCATTCTGGAAAGCAGAGCGGCATTCACTTCGAACGAAGGGTTTTCAGTTGTTGCGCCAATCAGCACAACCACTCCCTGCTCAATAGCATGCAGCAGGGTATCCTGCTGGGCCTTGTTGAACCGGTGGATTTCATCAATGAAGAGAATCGTACGCTCTCCCCTTTCTCTGGCAGAAGCCGCATCGGACAGAGCCCGGCGCACCTCCTTCACTCCGGAGTCAATGGCTGAAAGGGTTTCAAAGCGAAACCCGAGAGCTGAAGCGCATATTTCAGCAAGCGTCGTCTTTCCGGTACCGGGAGGGCCCCAGAGTATCATGGAAGGAAGCTGGCCTCCCGAAAGAAACCTGCGAAGCGGCCCAAGAGGGCCGAGCAGATGCTCCTGCCCTTTCATGTCGTCAATTGAACGGGGTCTAACCCTCTCGGCAAGAGGCTGGAAGGGCAGTTGAGCAGCCCCCTCTCCCCCGGAAACCCCAAACATGTCGGGCGTACCCTTAAGAAAGTCCATTCAGAACCCCTGCTGACGAAGCCACGCTTCATCCATTGAGGAAGCTGCAACCGAAGATGCAGCCGGCGTTTCAAAACGGCGGGCAACATATTTCCCCAGAATGTCAAACTCCAGGTTCACCATGCTGCCCGTCTTGAGAGTAGCAATCGTGGTATGAGCAACGGTATAGGGAATAACTGCAACGGTAAAGGAAGTATCCTGAAGACGGGCAACCGTCAGGCTGACCCCGTCAATGGCTATAGAGCCGGCAGGAACAATATATGGCCCGAAAGAGGCCGGAAAAGAAACGGTGATTTCACGGCTGGAACCCAGTTCCCGGATAGCGGAAACAGCGGCGGAGGTGTCCACATGACCAAGCACAAAATGTCCGCCCATCCGGTCCATTGGTCGAAGGGCCCGTTCAAGATTCACAAGGCCGCCCTCTGTGAGGGAACCAAGCGTCGTTTTTGCCAGCGTCTCCTCAACACTGTCAACTTCAAAACTGTCGGCAGTGCAGCCAACAACTGTCTGGCATGCACCATTAATGCTCACGCTTTCGTCTACTGCCAGGCCAAGAAAAGCCTCCGGCATACTGTGGCGAACCTTCAGCCGAAGTCCCCCCCGCTGGCGGCTTATTGCGCTAACTGTGCCGACATCTTTTATAATTCCGGTAAACATGGCGCTAAGAGTTGTCACTTGAAAGAGAGATCAATATAGCAAAAATATCACCCTGCAATGTTTACCTTCAGCCCTTCCTGAACACACGAAGTGCCGGCACAGTGCCGGCACTTCGCGTTTTCTGAAACAAACCCATGCCGGCTCTTTATGCAAGAACTGCAAGAGCCGCATCATAATCAGGCTCCTCTACAATTTCCGGCACCTGCTCAGTGTAAGCAATGCGACCATCCGCATCAACAATGACCACTGCACGGGAAAGAAGTCCTTTGAGGGGGCCGTCGGCTATAGTCAACCCATAATCACTACCAAAAGCCGGTGAGCGGAACACTGAAAGAGAGACCACATCATCAAGACCCTCAACCTCACAGAAGCGCTTGTGGGCAAAGGGAAGATCAGCGGAAATACAGAGCACCACGGTATTATCGAACGAGGCTGCCTCCTTGTTGAATCGCCTCACCGATGCAGCACAGACTGCGGTATCAAGACTCGGGAAAATGTTCAGCACCATTCTTTTTCCTGCAAAATCCGCAGGACCCGCTTCAGAAAGGTCAGTTTTGACGAGGCAGAAAAAAGGAGCTTCGCTTCCAACAGCCGGAATGGTTCCCACGGTCTGGATTGTGTTGCCTTTGAGAGTAATCGTTGCCATAAAAAATAAAGTCTCGGGTTTAAAAAAATAGTACTTACTCATGTCGCTGGAGATCAGGAAGGTTCAACCGCTCTGCCTTACAGAGAGTTCCCCCTATTCAGCTCCAGACCCCTTTTCCTTTTCCGGGACGGTATCGGCCTGCGCCCAGAAAGAACAGGGCAAGCGCTCCGAAGAGGTAGAGACTCTGGAGCTCAAGGGCATATCCTCCATGCTCGGTGAGCCGGAACAGGTCGGGGGTGTGAACCAGATAGATGGCCATCACCATCACAATCGCCTGCATGAGCGCGGCAAACCGGGTATAGAGCCCCAGCACAATCAGAATCGGCGCAAGAACTTCACCGACAAGAATGCCGTGCGACAGGTAGCCCGGAAGATGTGCCTTCAGCAGCATTTTCTCAACAAAACCATACCCGTGCTGCAGCTTGTTGATGCCGTGAAAAAGCATCATCCCTCCCACAGAGAGTCGGAGGAGCAGCTTGGCAAGGTCACTATTGTTAACAAAACGATCAAGCATACCTAATCCTCCGTTTTTGTACAGGTTATTTTACACAGTAAGCTTCAAGAAGTATATCCTCCCCGACACAGCGGGGAGGCTCAAACCGGAAAGCGAGAGCCTCGGCGGGAGAAGAGACGCCCAACGGACCGAAGGAAGCAAGAGCGTCGCCGCCAAAGAGCTTGGGGGCAATGAACATGTAGAGTTTGTCCAGAAGGCGCTCTCTGGCAAGGGATGCCGACAGCCGGCCGCCCGACTCAACCATGACCGAAAGCACCTGCCGCCTGTGCAGTTCATCAAGCACGGCGCGTAAATCAAGACCACCCCTCCCCTCCTCAACAAAAACCGACTCAATACCACGGGCGGCATGTCGCTCTGCTGCAGGGGAACCCGCCATTCTTTCTGATGCAAAAACCAGAGTCCTGGCCTCCTCCCCGAACACCGGAGCGTCTGGTGACAGAGAAAGTGAGGGGTCAAGAACAACCCGTAACGGGTTGCGGCCGGCACAATGCCTGACCGTCAACCGTGACCCATCAGCACGAATGGTGGCTGCGCCGCTCAATACCGCATCATAGGAACAGCGGAGACGATGGACCTCCCGGCGCGCAGCCTCTCCGGTAATCCACTTTGAGCCGCCATCAACAGTGGCAATCCTCCCGTCAAGCGTTTCAGCCAGCTTGAGGGCAACAAAAGGACGCCCCTCTGCATGGCTTGTAATGAATGCCTCGTTGAGTCTCTTTGATTCAGCCTCCAGCACACCCTCCTGCACCTCAATACCTGCAGCACGAAGCCTCGCCACGCCTCTTCCAGCCACCTGCGGGTTAGGGTCTCCGCAGCCGATGACAACCCGTCTGATTCCTTTTTCAACAATGAGATCTGCGCAGGGAGGTGTTTTCCCATAATGTGAACAGGGCTCAAGGTTCACATAGAGGGTGGAGCGACGAAGCACCTCCCCGTCAGCTACAGAAGCGATTGCATTCACCTCGGCATGCGGGCCGCCAAACACCTCATGATATCCCTCCCCCACAACCTCGCCCTCACACACAATGACCGAACCCACCATCGGGTTGGGGCTTACCGACCCTGCGCCCCGGCGGGCCAGCAGAAGGCAGTGCGCCATAAAGCGCTCGTCTTCGGCAATCAGCATGAACAGTGCGTTTCCGGTCCATCAACCTGCACCTGCACCAGCCGTATCCCCGAGAGCCTCAACAGCTCGGCAATATGCTCGATTTTATAAGGCTTCTCGTAGTAGATGGTCTTGATGCCAACATTGATAAGCACCTTCAGGCAATGAATGCAAGGGCTTGCCGTAATGTATATATCCGCATCCTTGATACTGACTCCATGTTTTGCGGCCTGAGCAATGGCATTGATTTCAGCATGAATGGTGTTGACGCAGTTCTCCTCAACCGTCCCGTCGGGATGCGTACTCCGGTATATCCTGCAGTTGGTTTCATTGCAGTGTGGAAGGCCCGAAGGCGCTCCATTGTAACCGGTGGAGAGAATACTGTTGTCGCGTACGATAACCGCTCCGATATGGCCACGGGTGCAGGTTGCCCGCTGTGAAATCAGCCGTGCCACACTCATGAAATACTCATGCCATCCAAGCCGTTTTTCCTGTTCGCAGTGCCCGTCACCAACTTCGCCGCCGCAGCTGCAGCCACCCGTATTCCCCTCGATCATATCTGTAGTATTTTCAGCATTATCAGAACGAAAAAATCGACATTTTGTCTAAAATAGAGAAAAAGATTGTGCCAAAGCAACATTTTGGAGCCCATGTTCCGTAATTACTTCACCCTCTTTCACGCAGCAGGGGAACTGCATGAAACGCTTGCAGGGGGAACCCTGACGGGTGTACACTCACAGGAGAAAAACCAGCTTGTCCTCAGCGTCCTGAGTGCGGCCGGAGAACCTCTTGAACTGACACTCTTCACCCGCAACCCCAAAACGGCTCTCTTCATGCGAAGCGGCCATCACCGGAAAAAGAAGCAGACCGCCTCACTCTGGCGTGCTCTTGAAGAAGAGAGAGTGAGTTCAGTAGCCATCTCCCCCATCGACCGCGAGATAACCATCATGCTCCAAAGCGGACGAAGCATCATGCTGCAGCTTTTTGCCACAAACAGCAACGCCTTTCTTCTTGAAGGAAGAACGATTATCGACGCATTCAAAAACGGCACTGCTCTGGCATACTCCTGCCTGCCGGAACAGAACTCCGTCCCCTCCATCACGGAGCAGCTTGAGACTCTGGCATCTTCCGAAAGGAACATTGAAGAGCTACTTCAACTCCATGAGGGGGACACTGAAAAAACAATCGGCGCTCTGCCGGGATTCGACAGAA
The DNA here is from genome assembly GCA_013203905.1 of Chlorobium sp. Classification (GTDB taxonomy): domain Bacteria; phylum Bacteroidota; class Chlorobiia; order Chlorobiales; family Chlorobiaceae; genus Chlorobium. Next base: position 8,709 of record JABMPC010000063.1, read on the forward strand.
AACTGCAGAGGGAGCTTCTCGCCCGAATCAAAGACGACCATTCCCTCCCCTCGCTCCACCGCTCCCTGTGCCAGCTGCTCCATGAACTGAAGAACCCGCATGTCCAGACCGGAAGAAACACAGAAGGCGAACCCGAGTTCAGCATTCTTTGCACCCCTCTCATTGAAACGCAGCACCATGGGAGCCTCCTTGAAGGACTGTCGGCCTACAGCATTGCCATGCTCCGCCACACCAGCCGCGGAAAACAGGAAGAGCCAATCCATGCAGCAGCCACAGAACGACTCAAAAAAATCAGTAGCGAACTGCAGAGCATCAACCCCGAAGCAGTTGCAGCGGAAGCCCAGAAGAATGAGAACTTCGGACATCTTCTCATCGCCTCACTCTACCTCGAACGCACCAATCCAAACTCCATCACCGTCCCTGATATCTTACGCCCCGACGCACCACCCTGCACCATTCCGCTCCAAAGCGAGCTCAACCTCCAGCAGAATGCCGAACACTATTTCCGGAAAGCATCAAAAGCACGGGGAAAAATACCGGGGCTTCTGAAGCGAAGAAAAGAGCTTGAAGGGCAAGCTGTAGAAATTGAAGCCGAACTTGCCGGAATAGCCGGAAAGGAGTCATCCTCCGGCCCGCAGCGTGCAGAGTCATCAGTCGGCCCGGCACCCCCCAAAAAAGGCGAACGCCTCCCATTCAAAAGTATCCCCTTCAGCGATACCATAACGCTTCTGATCGGGAAAAATGCAGCTGACAACGACAGCCTGACTTTCAAACACGCCCGCCCGAACGACATCTGGCTTCATGCAAGAGGAACCTCCGGCTCGCACTGCATTCTCAAAGGGGCGGGCCCCGACCACATCGATGCCATAAAAAAAGCCGCATCCATCGCGGCCTGGCATTCAAAAGCCAAACACTCAGGACTTGTGCCTGTCATCTATACGCTGAAAAAATATGTCCGGCGGGGAAGGAATCTTCCCCAGGGTCAGGTTGTTGTGGAACGCGAGAAGGTCCTCATGGTCAAACCAGAAAAAGAGCTCCCCTGAACACCAAAACCAAGAACGAAATGGAAAACTATAAACTGGTCCTGCCGGAACATCTCAACCACTACGGATTTCTTTTCGGCGGCCATCTGCTGAAATGGATTGATGAGGTCGGCTACATTGCCGTCACGCTTGACTACCCGGGGCGAAACTTTGTGACCGTTGCCATGGACAAGGTGGAGTTCCGCAAAAGCGTACGAAACGGAACCATTCTCGCCTTCGTCACCCAAAAGAAACACAAAGGCAACACAGCGGTTGAATACTCGGTGAAAGCCTATACAGAAACGATTGAAAACGGGGAACGCGAGATGGCCTTCAGCACCAACATCACCTTTGTCGCTGTCGACAAGGAAGGGCGCAAACAGCCGATATAAACACTGATTCCCTGCTCAGCGGTTGGAACTGAACACTGCGCCGGTAAGGCTGATGACCAAAGTAAGGCCTATTGCCCCCATCACGGCATCAGCCATCCAGATTGCAGCCCAGGGCTCAAGGATACCCCGAAACGCCATTTTCTCACCCGCAATCATCAGGACCCAGTAGAGAACGAAAAAGAAAAGGGAGAGTACGGCTCCAATGCCAAAGCCTCCCCTTCTGGCAAGAATACCAAGAGGCGCGCCCACGAGCACAAAGAAAAAGCAGGCAAAAGCAAGGGCATATTTCTTGTGGTATTCAGCCATAAAACGGTTAACCATACCCTGATTCGCATCCCTGTTCTTCAGTTCACTCTGCAGAAGAGCGAGCTGCCTGTCAAGATAACCGGCTACAGCAGAGGCAGCTGCCGCATTAGGGCTTTTGAGCTGAGGATAACTTACTGCTCCGGCCGGAGTCACAACGGAAAGGGCCTGTTCAAACATTTCCAGCGACATGCCTATATGCTTTTCGGTGTCATCAACCTTTCTCTGGTATTCACCCGCCACAAGCAGCAGCTCCTTTGCAGACAGCTCCTTCCCTCCAGCGCGGCCGCGCCGGTCATCACTTCGTGAAAACCCAAAACCCGTTGACTCAAAAACGAACCGATGCTGCTGGAACGACATTTTCCGATAGAGCCTATAGTCCGGTTGCTGAACCTCATGAATCTCTCCATTCTGAAGCGTCAGAAGAAGATAGCCACCATCATCCGAAAAGCTTATGCGCCCCTCTTCAGCAGTAATGACACTCCGGAAATCAGGCCGTGTTGAATCATAAATGATGATATCTCCAATGCCACCGGTACGCTCATCAGACTTGCGCACAAGAATTGAATACCCGTCAACAAGCGGGGAAAAAGCATTTTCAGTAATACCGAAATTCGGCTTCGCCTTTACAATGTCATCCATCAACGACCGAGCCTTATAATTTGCAAACGGCTGAACAACATTATTGAAGCGCTCCACAAGAAACGAAAGCACCAGCCCGGCAAGCAGAATTGGAATCATGAGACGGTAAAGAGACACGCCTGAAGCGCGAAAAACAGTCATTTCTGAAGTTGTGGTCAGTGCGCCAAACGCCATAACAACAGCAATCAGCACCGCCATGGGAGCCGCAAGTCCAACCATCCAGGCCGACTGCAGTGCAATCAGTTCCAAAAGTGCCCCGAACCCGATTCCCCTGCCAATGAAACGATCAGCAAAACTGGCAAAAAACTGCAGAATCAGAACGAAAATGATGGTAAGGAAGGCAAAGAGAAAAGGACCGACATGTGCCTTGAGTATGTAGCGGTCAATCAGTTTCATTCCTTCATTGCTTCTTTGTGTGGAGGCATCGTAACCGGTCCGTTCATTGAGGGAAGAATATACAATAAAAAAAACAGCCGCATCTCCACTGAAGAAGATGCGGCTGCGACTGAAGTGGTGCACTCGGAAGGACTCGAACCTTCAACCCACTGATTAAGAGTCAGTTGCTCTACCAATTGAGCCACGAGTGCATAAAAAAACTACTTGAGCGGTGTAGCGGGAAGCGCAGGGGCTGAGGGAACACTTGGCGGCGCAGTAACCGGCGTTTCCTGCAGTATGCTTTTCTGCTCAGTCTTCACACCGGACCTCTCGGGCAGTGTAAACACGGCAATGAAACAGAGGAGCATGACTACACCCGCAAGAATGGCGGTCACACGCCCGAGAAAATCACCCGTCCGCCTGACTCCCATTGTCTGCACTGTGCCCAGGCTTGCTATGCCGCCTGTAAGGCCGCTACCGCTTTTCGGACTCTGCAGCATAATAACCCCTATCAGGAGCAGTGAGGCTATCAGTCCTAAAACGACAATAAAAACATGCATGTCCCGGCCGCTTTAATTAATTCTCAAATAGTGTATCTTTATCAGATAAGGTTCTTAAGTTAGTAACTTTTAAAAAAAATCCAAGCCAAGTTTCACCAACCCCTCTTTATGGCAGAACAAGCAGAAAAACCGGCACGCAGTGCATCGGTAGCACGAAAGACAAAAGAGACCGACATCACCGGCACAGTAAAGCTTGATGGAACAGGCAGCAGTTCGGTTGAGTCGGGCATAGGTTTTCTTGACCACATGCTGACCTCCTTCAGCCGCCACTCAGGCATTGACCTTACACTGCAGTGCAAGGGGGACCTCATGGTGGACGACCATCACACCGTCGAAGACATTGCCATTGTGCTTGGCGGAGCTATCAGGGAAGCGCTGGGAGAGAAAACCGGCATAAGGCGCTACGGATGGGCGATGATCCCTATGGACGAAGCGCTTGCCCGCTGTGCGGTCGATATTGGAGGGCGCAGCTGTTCGGTGTTCCGGGCGGAATTCAGCCGGCCGGTCATAGAAGGGCTGTCAACCGAAATGGTGGAGCACTTTTTCATCTCTCTTGCCGAAAGCATGAATGCCACTATCCATATTGCCATTCTCGAAGGGCGAAACACCCACCACAAGATCGAGGCTATATTCAAGGCGTTTGCTTATGCCATGAAGGATGCTGTAAGGGTTGAAGGCACTGGCATACCCTCTACCAAAGGGGTGTTCTAAATAAGCCGGACCTGAAAAAACACAAAAAAAGGCTGCGTCCGTAAGGAAGCAGCCTTTTTTTATTTCCAGCGGAAACTGGCAGCTATTCCGTCTTACTTGGCATAGGCGACCGAGCGCTTTTCGCGTACAATAGATACCTTTATCTGACCGGGGTATTGAGCTTCAGACTCAATTTTATGGGCAATGTCGTGAGCGAGCACATCTGCCTGTGAATCGCTTACATTGTCGCCCTCCACAATCACCCGGATTTCCCGTCCTGCCTGAAGCGCATAAGTCTTCAGAACGCCAGGGAACCCTTTGGCTATCTCTTCAAGGCTCTCAAGCCTCTTCACATTGCCGTCTGCCGTCATTGCGCCTCTGGCACCTGGCCGTGAAAGGGAGATAACATTAGCCGCATCGACAAGCTCAGCAATAGGCGACTCTTTGTCAACCTCGCCATGATGAGCGGCAATCGCATTGAGCACAACACCCGACTCATTGAAGCGCTTGAGGAAGTTACGACCGGACAAGGCATGCGGCTCATCGGTTGCCGGCAGAACCAGGCCGATATCATGCAGAAGTCCCGCGCGTTTTGCAAGGCGTGCGTCAAGCTTCAGTTCAGTGGCCATGACTCCGGCAAGCATCGCAACTTCACGGCTGTGCTGCAGAAGGTTCTGACCATAAACCGTATGGAATTTCATTTTTCCGACTGTCTTGACAACCTCAGCCGGCATGTCGGGAAGCTGCAGGGATGAAAGCGCCTCCTCCCCGGCACTCATGATGACATCGTCAATTTCCTTGTTGGCATCCTCATAGGCTTTCTCGATGGCTACGGGATGAATCACGCCCTCGGAAAGCAGTTTCTGAAGTGTCAGCTTGGCAAGCTCGCGGCGCAGGGGATCGAAACAGGAGAGAATGACCACCTCGGGTGTATCGTCAACAATGATATCCACCCCGGTTGCATTCTCAAATGCCTTGATGTTGCGGCCTTCTCTGCCGATAATGCGCCCTTTGAGCTCATCGCTCTGAATGTGAACCACGGAGAGGGCATTTTCAGTCGCCTGCTCAAAGGTGATTCTCTGAATGGCTGTGAGCAGAGTTTTTTCAGCAAGCCTTTCTGCTTCCTGTTCGGCCTCTTCATGAATCTGGTGGATGGTTTCGGTCGCTTCCTCGCGCGCCTTGGAAATCATATTGTCAATAAGCATCTGACGGGCCTCTTCCGACTGCAGTCCGCTGATACTCTCAAGCCGTTCGTTCTGCTCGGAAATAATCCTTTCCAGCTCTGCTGCACGAAGGGTTACGCTCTCCTGAACCTGCTCGTTCTCCTTTCGCTGATCCTGAAGCCTTCGCTCAATGTCGCGGTTGTCCTGTGCCTGTTTTTCAAGCTGGCCCTCGCGCTGCTGAACCTGCTTCTGCATCTGGTTGAACTTGTTGTTCTTGATGACCACTTCCTGGTCGAACTCGCGACGCTTCTTTTTCCACTCCTGATTGACTTCGGTAACCTTGAGATCTTTGTATTCATTCGCCTCTTTCTGGGCCTCCTGAACTATCTGTACTGCACGCTCTTCAGCCTCAAGAACCTTCGTCGTGCCGAGCCGCTCAAGAAAAAAACGACCGAGAAAAAAACCTGCCGCAAAAAAAATGATCGATGCGGGAACAAGTAAAAACAGGTTTATGACAATTCCCATTAAGATCTACCTCCTTTTTATGCCCCAATCACTGAGCAGGCACATTTTAAACAATAAAAATCCGCACCATCGCAAGATGTGTAAGATTCAAGAACCCGTAATACACGGTGGGCGCTTCCTTCAGGTTTTTTGCTTCCAATGGAACAGTGTTACCACAGTTCACGGTATTTCGGAAACGGTCCGAAATCCGTCAAGGCCTGCAATCGTACATGAAGAGGTCAGCTCCCGATAGAATAGTGTTAGTTCTTTTACTTACTGGACACCTCGACTGAATGGTGCGGACAAATTCTACTATCAATGTAACTGTTTATTGAAGACTCTCATCCATCAAACTGCTGAGTCCCGCTATTTTCTGCTTCAGCGCTGCAAGTTCCCCCTCAAGCTCAATCTGCTTCTCGGCCAGTATAACACCAGCGAGTACCGCCAGTTTTACCGGGTCGCAATGAGGAGCCTGTTTGGCATAATGCCGCATTCCACTTTCCACCATCGCGGCGGCTTTTTTTGTCAGCTCCGGAGATGACGAATTAAGTGGATAAGTGTCACCGTAAACAGTTACTTCAATCTTTTCCATCAGGTCTCTTATACGGTCTGATTGTTACGGAGTTCCATCTCAATCTTCTGCAGCAGAAGAAGCAGCTTCTGTTTCATCTGCTGCTTTTCGGCGTATGGCACCGGACCCGAGAGGCTTCCCTTTTCTTCACCAGGCGAAGTACCCGAACCACCGGGAAGCTTATAGGTACGAAGAATATTCTCAAGGCTTGCAAGTTCGGATCTCAGCATCTCGTTCTCACGGCGGCTCTCCTGCAACCGACTCACCAGAGCCCGAATCTTCGCCTCAAGCTGACTCAATGGAGCAGCGATATTCTCCTCTTCTCTTTCCGGCATGGACCCTTTTTCGTATCAGACCTGTCTAATGACCGCACCAAGCTTACTTTCAGCATTGTTTCCTATGGCAAGAACAATGTCATTGATTCTCTCATCCTGAAGCGTTCTCCCGTAATCGGCAATTTCCAGCCCGAGAGCCACACTCCGCTCACCGTCTCCTCCACTCTGCCGTTCGAAAAGATCAAAAACGGACACATTCCGTATAAGGCTATCGCTTCCCTTCACAAGCTCAACAAGCGACTGCACGGAAACACCTCCGGGCAGGATGAAGGAGAGATCCCTCTGTACTACAGGAAATTTTGACGGGGGTTCATAGGCAACAACCGGGCTGAACCCGGCCTCAAGAACCGAAACATCAAGCACAGCAACGAACACATCCTGTTCAATCCCGAACCGGGAAAGCACTTCACGCTGAAGCTGCTGAACCAGACCAACCCTTCTGGCGTCGGTCTTCTTCCCTGCCATCAACTGCAAATCAATACTGACAGTATTTTCATTATAAATATTAACCGCTGATTTATCAAGCAAATTCAGTTTCTCCAACAGCATCTGGGCTGCGCCAAGCGCATCATAAAAATCAACTCCGTCCGTTGGCTGATTCCAGCTCCTGGGAAAACGGCTCCCGCAGAGAGCAAACACAAGCCCCTCTGTTTCAGAGAATGCATCAAGCGGAGCAGAAGAAGCGCGTTCATCATCAGGAACAGTCTGAAACGAACTGGCAACTTCAAAGAGCCTCATGTCGCGGTTTCCGTGACGGATGTTATGGCCCATCACCTTCAGCATACCCGGCACAAGCGAAGGGCGAAGCACCTCAAGACCCTCGCTGATTGGGTTCAGCGCCGCAACAACCCTATCGGAGAAAAGCTCTGCCTCTTCCCGCTTCATGAGCGGGTTTGTCAGCACCTCCCGGAAATTGAGCGCCACCATAATGGAACGGAGAAAATCGGGAAAGAATTCCGGTATGCTGCGATGAATGGGATATGTTGCCGCCATTCGTGGCGACGCAGTGATATTATCGTACCCGTGAAGACGGGCAACCTCTTCAATCAAATCGATTTCTCCGATGACATCAACC
>JABMPC010000064.1 GCA_013203905.1 Chlorobium sp.
AAAAAAATTACCCACAGACAAGAAAAAAACAGGGGTCTGCCGGGAGAAAGTTAACAATTTTTAACACTCCTCATAAAAAAAGGAGCCTTTCACGGCTTTGCCCCACTGAAAGCACAGCTTAATCGCACAAAAAGCCTTAATAACAAGCGCGTAACAATGACCGTCAAGGGAATGATGACCACCTGCGAGAGAAGATCAGACGAGGTGACGGGCCTCAAGAGAGGAGCGATCAACCCGCTGAGCGCAAGCCATACAACAGGGGCCCAAACAACGGCCAGCACTGCCGGCAGCCCTTTTTTCATAAAAAGGTTCCGTGAATCGGCATCGGGAAAAAACTTCATTGTTCGTCAAAGAAAAGGGTTTGTATCTGTTCGGCCATTGAGGGGTCAAGCTTTCCGAGAGTCGCGCAGACCTCCCTGAGCCCCTCCATGTCTCCTCTTGAAACCAGATACATGGCCATTTTCCGGTGGGGTTCGGGATTTTCAGGCTCCAATTGAAGGGCGGCTTCAAACGCATCCTTTGCCTCGTCATACTCGCCAAGGTCAAGATAAACATCACCAAGAACGCACCACGCTTCAACATATCCGGGATCAATCTCAAGTGCGGTTTTGAGGGTACTGAGTGCTGAGTCCTCTTTACCGAGGGTAAGTTGCACAAATCCGAGATAGCTCCTTGAGGGCACATGCCCCGGGTCCAGCACAATTGAACGCAGAAGACTGCATCCCGCTTTCCGGTAATCCCCGGCTGCTATAAGGGTAAGAGCCCGTGCGTAGAGTGCCTGCGGGTTTCGGGGCTCGTCAAGAAGAAGCCCGTCAAGGAGCCTGAGTGCCTCGTCATGCTCCTGCCGCTCAATGCAGGCAAGCGCCTCACTGTAACGCTTATCCTGATTATTGTTTTGCATCTCACCCATATCTCAATCCCCCTCGAAAAAAAAGAATTCCTCTCAAACACACTCACCCATCAGCCCCAAGCGATGCATACGCATCCTGAATTCCTTTCAGGCTCCGAACCTCGTCAACCACCTTGCCCGACAGCCACCGGGCAAATGCCGGCGAATCATTGATGCATCCGACATACTGAAGCATCCTAAGCCCCGACCGATCCAGCAGACGGCAGGCCTCATACTCGGTCTCACTGTTGTCGGCAAAAAATCCGTAGGGAAACATGACCATCCCGTCACACGCTTCATCACGGAACTCTGCTATCGCCTTCTGAACCGTATCAGCTGTCCACTCCCCTCCGGCAGAGTGGTTCATGCACCCCTGTCGGATATCGGCAAACACATTGCGCGGATCATCCATGATTTTGCGTTTCACCATCTCAAAAAAGCGGCCCGTTTCATCAAGGCCGGTAAACACCTTGGGAGGGTTTCCTGCGCGGTCTTTGACAAGAGTGCCGTGAATGACCAGCACAAGACCGAATCTTCCTGCATCTTTCTGAAACCCTGTCCCTGAAAGCCGGTTGAAGAGATGGTCCACATAAATCCGCTGCAGCTCATCATCAGCCCAAAACTTGTTCATCAGCCTGGCAAGGCTGTATCGACGATTGCCGTAAACATCGGAAACCATCCTGCATGCCACCCCACATGAAAATGCCGATTCAACAGGAATCATCGGAACAACAACAATCCCGTCATACTCCTCGCGAAGCCGCTGAAGCATATCCTCAAGATAGGGGGGAACAAAATAATAGGCATCAAGCACATCAACATCCACCCCCGAAGGGAGTTCGCCGGCTGTTGCCTCCAGCTCCCGCCGAAGCCGCTTCGTCTGTGCCCGGTTGGTGGAAAGAAGCGAAGACTCATAGCCATTCCAGCGCCAGTTGATGAAGTGCTTCATCGAACGGTAGTCGGCAATGAGATAGATAAGAAACGAAGGGACCTTGACAATCTGGCTTGTAATGACCTTAAGAATACGGCGGGAACTTGGCCAGAGGTTCTTCAGCGTCAGCTTTTCAACCTCACCATAGGTAACAACAACAACTGCGTATCGCTTCCTCTTCACAGCCCTATCCACCATTTCAATTCAAGATACATGACTGCAAACCCAAGAATGGCGCCCACCAGTGTCTGCATGAAATTATGGGCTTTCAGTACAATCCTCGCCCACATCAACACAGGTACGAAGAATAAGAGCCACAGCGACTGCGCTCCGAACTGGAGAAAGACAAGCGCAGCCGAAGAGGTAAAGGTAAAGAGATGGATGCTGATTTTCCACTGGAGAGTCACAAGAAGAATCAGAACAGTATTGACCGCATTGAACAGCAGAATCCCCCCGAGAAACCTTGGCGCATGCATCTGCTGCATAAATTCATAGCCGAGAAAATTCACCCCGACCAGAACAAGAAGAGGCAGAAACCGCTGCTCCCTAAAGGAGATATTATAGTCGGAGACCTTCCCGATTTTTTTCAGGCCATAAATGAGGAGCATTGGAGCCAGAATACTCGCGGAAAACAGGACGGAGATATAGGCCAGACGGGAAGCGTCCTCACTGTAACCAATCATGACAATGCAGAGATAGGCAAGCGGAGCAACAACCACAGGACTGATCACCCATGAAATGACATTTGCTGAACGATGTCTGTCAAACTGCACGGGCACAAGGGGTAAACTCTGTTGATGTAAGCGCATGGCGCGCGAAAAGTATTGAGAAAGATAACTTTTTAATAAGTTAAAATCCATTTATATTCTCACTCCACTGCGAGAGTGGTGAAATTGGTATACACGCTAGTCTTAGGAACTAGTGCCGTGAGGCGTAAGGGTTCGAGTCCCTTCTCTCGCACTCCTTCAGGGAAGTTGCCAAAGTGGCGGAACTGGTAGACGCGCTGGACTCAAAATCCAGTGGAGCTCAAACTCCGTGCGGGTTCGATTCCCGCCCTCGGCACTGTTATTGTTAAGTGCCTGTATTACAGGCACTTTTTTATTTCTTGGGCAATCCTCTTGCAACTTCTTCAGCAAGATGGGCAGGAATAAACATAACACCCGAATGACCGGTTAATAC
>JABMPC010000065.1 GCA_013203905.1 Chlorobium sp.
ACGCATAATGCCGAATAGAACAAGTTCCTGCGTCCGTCTCTCAAACATGGTCTTCTATGCACATCATGGCGTCCTCAAGGAGGAACACCGGGTAGGGGCCAAGTATGAAGTGGATGCTGAACTCACTTTTGACTTTACCAGTGCGGCAGAGCATGACGACCTCACAAAAACCGTTGATTACGGAGCCGTCTACAGCCGTATTCGCGAAGCCCTGACCATGAAGAAATATTTTCTCATAGAGGCAGTTTCCTTCGAAATAGCCAATGACCTCTTACGAGACTTTGAGATCGTGGATCAGGTCAGCGTCAGGGTACGCAAACGCAATCCGCCCGTTGACGGCATCTGCGACTATGCCGAAGCCGACTTCACCGCAGCCCGCAGCTGATACTGATGGAACGGCACACCGCATATATCGGCATCGGTTCGAACATTGGAGACCGGTTCAGCCATCTTCAGGAAGCCCTGCACAGTCTATCGGCAGTTGAAGAAATAACCATTGCCGCCGCCTCCCGCGTCTACGAAACCGAACCTGTCGGTGAAGAGGATCAGAACCGGTTTTACAACGGCGTCATCCTTATCAATACCACGCTTGCAGCTGAAGAGCTCCGTCTCAAATGCAAAACAATTGAACACGAACTCGGCCGACCCGAAACCTACCGTCGATGGAGCCCGCGGGTCATCGACCTTGACCTGCTCCTTTACGACAACTGCATCATCAGCACCAAAACGCTCAGTATTCCACACGCCGAACTGCACCGCCGGAAGTTTGTCTTGGTCCCGCTGCTAGACACAGGCAATCCCCTGCACCCAGTCCTGAAGAAAAGCGCCAGAGAGCTTCTCGCCAGCTGCCCCGACCCATCAGTGCCGATCCGTATCCAACAGCAGCTCAACACAACAAAGGGCCGCCCATAAAAGGCAGCCCTGTTTGTTTGATTCGCCAGATAAACGCCCCTCATCCGCCTTTGGTTCAGTTGGCAAAGGTGATGTTCAGGTTTCCTTCAGCAAAATCCGCCCCTTCTGTTTTCCTGCCCACCAGAACATTGGGAAGAATAATGCTTTTGCGGAAATTGTTGATATCCACCAGCAGTTCGTCGCCTTTAATGTTCATATTGAGCTTCGTTATCTCAACATTGGGAAGATAGAGGCTCAGCACATACTTGCCGTCAACCTTCTCAAGCGTCTGCGTCCGGTCATTGGTATAGAGGACATCGGCCGGATTATGTTCACCGAACATCTCTTTGCTCAATTCATACAATCGGTCAGCGTTTATGACCTCCGCCGTTGCCAGCTTCGCCTTGAAAATAGGAAGCGGGAAGAAGCAGGTTTCAATAATGCGGAGATACTTGCTCTGAATGTCAATCAGGCTCTGCAGATAGCTGTCTCCCGAACGCTCAGGAAGAATCTTGTTGACAACAGCTGCATCCAGCTTGTAACCGAACAGGTTCAGATAGGTCTGAACACGCAAAGCCTCTTTGATAACCATGTTTTCCGGATTGAGCACCACCCTGAATGTGGTAACGCTCTTGTCCTGCAGCATGCCATGAAGTTCTTTCATGTGCTCGTTCACTTCAGGCATCAGGCGGAAGATGTTTTTCTTTGACATGAACTTGGAAATCAGCGGAGCCGCGAGCCCGATAGCCTTTGACTGCCATCCGCCAATTTTTTCGGTGTACCATCCATACGACTCGGGCATACCGAGCAGACGCATGGTTTCCCCTGTAGGGGCCGCATCAACAATAACAACATCGTAATCACCCGACTTGGCCGCCTTCCAGATATAACGGAGGCTGATCATCTCCTCCATGCCCGGCACAATGGCCAGCTCCTCGGCAACCACCTCAGTGGCACCGTCATGCATCAGAATGGAAGAAAAATAGGAATAAAGTTCAGTCCAGTTCTCTCTGATATCAGCAAGAACATTGACCTCCATTGCAAAGAGGTTTTTTTCGACCTCAACTGGAACCGGGCTCAGATCTACGCTGAAAGCATCGGCAAGGCTGTGAGCTACATCGGTACTCATAATGAGCACCCGTTTACCCTTGCGGGCAATCGCAGTCGCAGTTGATGCAGAGACCGTTGTTTTTCCAACGCCGCCTTTGCCCAGATACAGAATAATTCTCATAATACTAACGAATCAATTAAGAGGAATTGCGCGTAAAACAACCAAAAAAACAGACTGACTATAGATCAGGAGGCAGGATCAGGCCTGTCTTCGGGAATCTTGGCGGTAGGCTCAGCACCTTCATCCTTTACCTGGATTTTTTTTCTCTGCGGGGCGGGCTGAGGGCTTTCCTGTGGCTTGTCCATCTCCATCATATCCTTGACAAGTTCAGACATCTCACTGTCATCTGCCTGTATCTTTACTTTTTTCCGGGGGGCGGGTGGGGCATCAGCAGATGAAACCGGTGTCGTGGCCTCCTCAGCTCCCGAAACATCATCCTTTATCGTAATCTTCTTTCTGCGGATCGTGCTGGTATCATCACCGTTATTGACCACCGACTGCCGTGAACCCGCTGCAGTGGCGCCTTTCTTCGCCCCACCCATTCCACTGGAAGTCATTTTCACCACATTGCTCAATGTGCCCAGCACACCGTCATTGCGCACAGCTGTTTTAATGGCCGTCATAACAAACTGTTCGGCCTGCGGGTTGCCTGC
>JABMPC010000066.1 GCA_013203905.1 Chlorobium sp.
ATTCAGACGGTCGCGCATGGCGAGGGTTTTATTAATTTCCTCCACAATGGCAACATCGTCAAAATTGGTGTTGGTAACCGTTACGAACAGTGATTCACTGATCCTGCGGCCCGCCTCCCGTGAAACCCCGCCCGCCTGCCGGCCCGCAGCAAGAGCCAAGCCCACAGTGGCATACACCAGCGTATCCTGGAGCTTTGCCGTCATTTCATCCTTTCCACAGACACCCCTCGCAGTACATCCGGTTCCGTGAATGCTCTCCTGACACTGATCACAAAACATACCCATTATTTTTCTCCGTTTATTATTGTTTTTGTGCTACCCTTTCCATCGCAACCTGTTCGGCCATCCGTCTGTCCTCAGCCGCACCTGCTGCGTCACCTCTCTTCTCCTTCATTTCAGCCCTGCTTCGAAACGCCGCTCTATACAGGCGGGCATTGTTCGGGTGGAGGTTGATAATTGCGCTGAAATCCTCGATTGCGCCAGTCATATCCCCCAACTTCGCCCTGGCCATCCCCCTGTTTCCATACGCTACAATCATTTCACGAAACCTGAGCCCATTCTTCAGCGCCATCGTATAGTCGTCCACGGCACCCTCCCAGTTGCAGGAGCTGCTCCGCGCATTCCCGCGGTTGAACCGGGCCTCTGCGTTTCCGGGCTGACCCATAATCATCCGGCTGATCTCGGTCTCTGTTCCGCGGTACCCGCCCATGGCATCTTTCATCATCGGCCTGCCCCCCTCACAGTTCTACCCATGCATCTGAGAGAATATCACCCTTCACCCCAATCACAACCTTTTTCACCGGTACTTTTCGTGACGAAGCCTGAAGCGCCCGCTGCACAATCGTCATCAACCCGTTGCAGCAGGGAACCTCCATAACAAGAGCCGTAATAGTGTTCAAGCCACCCTCGTCAATCATTGCCGTCAGCTTTTCCTCGTAAATATCAAGCCCTGAATCAAGTTTCGGGCAGGCCACCGCCAGACTTTTTCCACGCAGAAACCGGTTATGAAAATCCCCCACGGCAAACGCCGTACAATCTGCAGCAAGCAGGAGATCCGACCCTTTGAAATAAGGGGCAAGCGGAGAAACCAGATGTAGCTGCACCGGCCACTGCGTCAACTCACTCGGGCCATCAACAGCCCCGCCCGAAGGTGAGGGCCCAGCCGGAGAACCAAACGCCATTGTACGGCTTCCAGAGCACCCCCCTCCCTTATGCGTGAGTACGGCGTGCGAAGAACTTCCTTCAAGAGGAGCGGCAATACCTGCTTCACGAAGACACGCAAGAGCATCGGCGAGATACTCATCCTCACCATGATCAAGAAGATGCTGCAGATGAGCCTTGATAACATTGGGGCCTTTGGGCATAATCTGTTCACGCATGACTTTTTTCTCATCATACGCCATAGCTTCACGCACCTCAACCCTCATCGCCCCCGTCGGGCAATGGCCAATGCAGGCCCCGAGTCCGTCACACAAAAGGTCGCTGACGAGGCGCGCCTTGCCGTCAATAACCTGCAAAGCCCCCTCAGGGCATCCCGGAATGCAATCACCGCACCCTGTACAGAGCGCTTCATCTACTGTTATGATCTGTCGCTTCATACCTTTTAAAAAACTCCTTTCACTATGTTTGTTTCCGTATTCCCTTTAGCCTGTGGCCGATGAGCATCCTCAAGGTCCCGCATCAGCTTGCCTATCGTAATGTGCTCCAGCTCCCGCTGCACCACATGCTCAATCCGGAGAATTTCATGACGAAGCACACAGTTTGAGCGGTTCGCGCACATCTGCTTTCGGAACATGCACTCCGACACCTGCACCGGCCCCTGAAAAATCTCTATGATCTCACGCAGAGCAATTTCATCAGGGCTCTTCAGAAGCCGGAACCCGCCTCTAGCCCCCTCGCGGGACTCAACCATACCATGGCGGATAAGATCCTGCAGCAGTCCGCGCAGAAACTGGTAGGGCATGTGCTGAGCCTCGGCAATGGCTCTTGCCGAGAGAAATCGATCCCCCGCTGCTCCAAGTGCAAGCAATGCCCGCACCGCATAGTCGCTCTTTTTATTCAGTACTTTCATCCATTCGCTTAATTGAGACCTTTTACATATCAGTTACAGAAGAGTATAAGCAGAATCCATGACAAATAATTTCCTTGCGCATGATTTTTTTTAAAAAAATTCTCCCGCCGACGCCAAAACGCCAGAATCCCGTGCATTGAGTGAAATTGAGCGGCATATGCTATATTGAAATGAAAGCACCCCCGGACAAACCGAAACGAACCGGAGCTGGACCATGCTGCAACTCAGGACTGCCGGCTACAGGGCAATAGACAATCTCCGCCGGCGCAAGGAATTCCCGACAGGATGGAGCAGCTTGAACGAACTTGAAAAGCAGGCAGACATTTTTCTGGAGGACTTTCATAGAGAACGACTGGAGGTATCGCGGACAGGCGGGCTTGGCGGTTACATCCCGCAACTGATTGACGACGCCCTGCGAACCACGAAAGCCGAACATATGGATATGGCGGCACTTCCCCCCACCCGGAAGCTTCAGCTTGCCCGAGCGCTTGAACGGCTGACAGGCATGCTCGCTCTCAATCGTCGGTATGTCAATTATCTCCGTGGTATTATCATAGACATTGCAGAACGAAGCGGTAGAAATACCCGGGTTCTGGAACTTGCAGGAGGAGCTGGAGGGCTGGCTCTCGCCCTTGCCGAAGAGGTGCTGAAGCAAAAGCTGCCCGCAGAGGTGACCAGTTCCGATATTGTACCGGCCTATGTTGCAGAGGGAACGGACATAGCTGAGAGAAAAAGGCTTCCTGTCGCATTCCGCACGCTTGACGCATGCAGCCTTGAAGGGATTGAGGCGGGCTCGTTTGACCTTGTCATTATGGCCCAAAGCCTCCACCACTTCAGTGGAGGACAGCTAGCCATGATGATTGCACAATCCAAAGAAACGGGAGCAATGGCATTCATAGGCATTGACGGATTCCGTAGCCTGATGCTTACTGCCGGCGTACCGCTTCTGGCATCACTTCAGGGAATCAGGGAATTCACCATGGACGGGCTGACATCGGCAAGAAAATTCTACTCTGAACCAGAACTTGACGCGCTGGCTGAAATAGCCACCGGAAAAAGAGACCATACCGTCCTTTCCCGCTGGCCGCTGACCATAACAGCCATCAGTTTTGATGGCCATACACTCAGCGGCACAAGAGCCTGATCACATCAATCACCAAACCCCAAGGAGTTCGAGCACAATGAAACCTGCAACCATCATCGGCGTTAGCGCACTCTGCTTTGCCGCCATCCAGCTCATCCCCTTCGGAAAAAACCACACAAATCCCCCCGTCACCGGAGAGCCCGCATGGAACACCCCGGAAACACGGGAGCTTTTTTTCAGAGCCTGTCAGGACTGCCACTCCAATGAAACCCTCTGGCCATGGTACAGCCACATAGCACCACTCTCTTGGCTCTCGCAGCTTGATGTCTCGCTCGGCCGGGCCGAATTCAATGTATCAGAATGGGGCCGCGAGGGGAAAAA
Organism: Chlorobium sp.; assembly: GCA_013203905.1. Classification (GTDB taxonomy): domain Bacteria; phylum Bacteroidota; class Chlorobiia; order Chlorobiales; family Chlorobiaceae; genus Chlorobium. Next base: position 3,537 of record JABMPC010000066.1, read on the forward strand.
CGAGGGGGAAGACGCCGCCGATGAGGTACGGGAAGGAACGATGCCCCCATGGTTCTACCTGCCAGCTCATCCCGAAGCCAAACTCACCGACGCCGAAAAATCGGCTCTTGCCGATGGACTGGAAGCCACCTTCGGCGAAAAAGAGCATAAAGAATAATCCTCCCGACAAACAGCATGAGCTTTTCCCGTCACTCCCGCCGAGCAATCCTCAAGGAGCAGAACATTCTACTCCATCTCAGCCTCTTTGCCGCAACGCTTCTCACCACAATTGCTGCGGGAGTTTTCTGGGCAGGCGCCGCCATATCCTTCACCACATTCACCACATTCACCACCTCGCTCCAACCCGGCATTCCTTACGCCCTCTCACTCCTCCTCTTTCTCAGTGTGCATGAGTTCGGCCATTTCTTTGCCGCACTCCACAACCGGATTCGTACAACCCTCCCCTATTTCATCCCTCTCCCCCCGCTTCCGATGCTTCTGGGCATTGGCACAATGGGAGCAGTCATCAGAATCCGGGAACGGATCAACGGGAGCAGTGCCCTCTTCGACATAGGCGCTGCCGGCCCCCTTAGCGGATTCGCCATTTGCCTCGGCCTCCTCCTCTATGGATTTTTGAACCTCCCTCCCGCTGAGTTCATCTTCACCATCCACCCCGAATACATTGCAGCCGGAGGCCTGCCCGCCACACCGCCCGAAGGAACGCTCCAGCTCGGCAAAAACCTTCTCTGGCTTCTGCTTGAGAATACGCTCCCGACCCGCAACCTGCCACCAATGACTGAAATGTACCACTACCCGTTTCTCTTCACCGGATGGCTTGGATGCTTTGTCACTGCGCTTAACCTTCTTCCCGTCGGGCAGCTCGACGGCGGCCACATCACCTACGCCATGTTCGGCAAGAAAGGGCACCGCACAGCCGGACGCATCGTTCTCACCCTGATAACCCTACTCGCCCTCCCATCACTTCTGGAGCTGGCAGCCGCTCTGACGCCCCTTATTCCTGCAAGTCTTCTGCCCACAGCACTTCTCCACCTCTCATGGCCAGGATGGATTCTCTGGGTCTTCATTCTGATAAGATTCATCGGCATCAGCCACCCTCCAACGATGAACGACCACCCCATCAGCACCGGGCGAACCATCATCGGCTGGATTGCCATTCTGGTGTTCATTCTGACCTTCACCCCTCTACCATTCAGCATAACCTGACCCTCACTCCACCACGATGACCCCATTCAGACCCGAAACCCGAACCATTGCCTGCCAAGGCCGGCTGCTTGATTTTCAGCAGGGGCCCAAAATCATGGGCATTCTGAACACTACCCCCGACTCATTCCACGACGGTGGCGCTTTTGAAAAGAAACCCGGCAACACTGACCGGACTCCGGGCCGTATAGACCTTCATGCCGCACTGAACAAGGCCCTCACCATGCTCCGCGAAGGGGCCGACATCATCGACATCGGCGGAGAATCCTCACGGCCTGGAGCCACACCCGTCACCGCAGAGGAAGAAACCCGGCGGACCGCCCCGCTCATCTCCCTTCTCCGCCGACACTCCGACGCAATCATATCTATAGACACATGCAAGGCGCAAGTAGCTGAAGCCGCACTCCTCGCCGGTGCCGATATTGTCAACGACATCTCCGGCTTTACCTTCGACTCCGATATGGCTGAAGTCTGCGCACGGCACAAAGCGCCAGCAATTCTGATGCACGCCCCCTTAAAACCCGAAGCAATGCAATGGAGCACCCTCACTCCAACCGCCAAGAGCGATATTGTTGAAACCGTCATCAATTTTCTCCATAATGCAATTCAGCGTGCAGAATCGGCCGGAGTCCAGAGCATAATCATCGACCCCGGATTCGGATTCGGCAAAAGCGTTGAAGAAAACTTCACGCTTCTCCAGCAGCTCAAAGAATTCCGTCGGACCGGACGGCCCATCCTTGCCGGAGTGTCGCGAAAATCATTTCTAGGCCATGCAATCAAAGGTAAGGAGGAAAGCTCCCCGCCAACTGCCGACAGGCTCAATGCCACAATAGCAGCCGAAACCATAGCCATCCTGAACGGGGCCGACATCATCCGCACACACAGCGTTAAAGCGGCAGCCGAATGCCGTATGGTAATACAGGCGATGTGGAAGACTGAGCCCTCAGAAAAACCGCATCAGGCAGAGTAAGCTCATACTGATTTTTTTCTTTACTTTACAGAACAATATGTTGAGATCCCCCAAGCGTACCATCGAACCGTCGCAATGTATCTGTCCAAAATTGAACTGTTTGGCTTCAAAAGCTTTGCCAACAGGGTAAGAATCTCCTTCGACAAAGGTCTTACCGCCATTGTCGGCCCCAACGGGTGCGGAAAGACCAATGTCGTTGACGCCATCCGCTGGGTGCTGGGTGAGCAGAAAAGTTCGCTCCTGCGGTCGGCGAAAATGGAAAACATTATTTTCAACGGTTCACGGAACCTCAAGCCACTCAGCTTCACAGAGGTCTCCCTCACCATTGAAAACACCCGCAACATCCTCCCCACCCAGTACACAGAGGTAACCCTCACCCGAAGAATCTACCGCAACGGCGAAAGCGACTTTCTGCTCAACCAGGTCCCCTGCCGCCTGAAAGACATTCTTGACCTCTTCACCGATACAGGCATGAGTAGCGACGCCTACTCGGTGATTGAGCTGAAAATGATTGAAGAGATCATCAGCAACAAAAGCGAAGAGCGGATGAAGCTTTTTGAGGAGGCAGCAGGAATAACCCGATACAAACAGCGGCGGAAACAAACTTTCCGTCAGCTTGAGAGTACCTCGCGCGACCTTGCCCGGGTTGACGACCTTCTGGGCGAAGTTGAAAAAAAAGTCCGCAGCCTGAAACTTCAGGTCCGAAAAGCAGAAAAGCTCAGGGAGCTCAAAACCAGGACGCGCGAACTCGACCTCCGGCTTTCATGGCACACCATGGAATCAATACAGGAAAGACTCGAGCCTCTCAGCAGGAACATTGAAAAGGAAGAGCTTCAAAACCATGAACTTGCCGCCCGAATCGCAACCGAAGACAGCACCATTCTCGAAGCAGAACGGCTACAGCTTGAAGAGGAACAGACGCTCGCTCTCCTTCAAAAAGAGGTGAACAGAGGCAACGAAGAGATCCATGCTCTTGAAATGCAGCTTCTTCAGCATGAAGAGCAGAAAAAAAACCTCACCGGCAGCATTGAGAGAACGGAAACCCTTACGGCTGAAAAAGAAGGGAAAATTCTCAGTCAGGAGACCCTTGAAGCTGAACTGGAGGCGAAACGGCCCGAAACCCAGAGCCTTTCCTCCACGCGTCAGGAAGAATTCCAGACACTTGCCTCTGAACACGACCAACTCAACATAACACTTCGGGAACAGCGCGACAGGCTCATAGCCGAGCGCACGAAAAGTACTGAACGCCAGCAGGCAGCCAACCGCCTTGCCCTTGAACGGCAGGCGCTCGAGGCTGAACAGCAGCATCTCCTGAACGAACAGGGAAAAATCAAGACCAAAGAAGATGCAGCCCGGGAACGACAGAACTCCCTCACCCCCCGAAAAAGAGAGTGCACAGAAAGACTTCAGGAAAAAAGGAGACTGCTCACAAGCCAGAGAGAGCGAGAAGCCCTACTGCACAAAGAACGCGAAAAGCTTGCAGCAGAACTTGAACAGCAGAAAGAACGCCTCCTCAACCTCCGTTCTTCCCGCAATCAGCTGCACAACCAGATACTGCTTGCTAACTCCATCCTCGACAACTTTGAAGGAATGCCCGAAGGAATCGGGTACCTTGAAAAGCACAAAGATGGACGACCCGGTATAGGGTGCCTCTCCGACCATCTCTCTCTGGACGAGCCGGCCCGAAAAGCGGTCAACGCCGCACTCGGTGAAAGCATGAACTACTATGTCTGCCGCACACTTGACGAAGCCCGCAAGGGCATTGCAGCCCTGCGCAGCTCCGCAAAAGGGAAGGTCAGCTTCCTTGTGCTCGACCTCGTCCCTCAGGCCCCGCCCGAAAGCGGTCCCGACATTCCGGGAGCACAAAAAACCATAGAGCTCCTCTCCTCGCCGCCCGAGCTTCACAACGCACTGGCCATGCTGCTGTCGGGCAGCTACACTGTCAGCAGCCCAGAAGCGGCTGAAGAACTCGCATTCCGCCACCCAGAACTCTCAATGGTTACCTTTGAGGGAGAAAAATTCACAGCAAAAGGGCTTCTGCTTGCAGGCGGCCCGAAAAGTAGCGAAGGGCTCCGTCTCGGGAAAAAAACCGAACGGGACCGCATGGAGAAAAAACTTGCTGTGATGGAGCGCTCCATGACGGACGAAGAAGAAAGGAGAGCGCAGCTTGAGCAGAAAATCCACGAACTGAGAACCAGCACAGGGCAGCCGTCAATCCGTGAAACGGAAGCGGCGATCAGCTCACTGGAAAAAGAGCTCGCACTCATTGAAGCTGAAGAACAGGCGCTCAATGTCCAGATTCTCTCAGGAGAAAAAGAATCTGCCGATTTGAAAACAGCCGCATCCCAATGCAGGGAACGGCTTCTGGCGATCCTCCCCTCAGTCACAGAAGAGAGCCTTGGGAACGAAGGGTTCGACGAAAAAATCGCTACCCTGCAGGCAGAACTCACACAGTTGGAAACACGGTACCATGAAATCGGAAAAGAGGTCCAGCATCGCCAGAGCAGCTACCGCGACGCTCTGCAGGAACTTGACAGGCTTGGTACTGCAATTGAAAACTGCCGTGCCGTGCGCGCCACTCTCCACGAAGAAATTGCCCTCCTCAACACAGAAGCGGCCTCGGCGGCCGAAAAACTCACCCTGTCCAGAGAAACGGAGGAAAACCTGAAAACTGCACTTGAAACCATGCGCATTCAGGCTGCTGTACGCCAGAAAACGCTCAACGAAAAAGAGTCATGCTACCATCAGGAACAGGTGCGCCAGCAGGACGCGCGCAGCAGTGTGCGCGAAATGAACAGAAAACTTGATATCGGCCGCCAGCTTCAGGCCACCCTCGGACGGGAACACGCAGAGATGCGCCAGAAGCTTGAAAGCATCTTCACCTCAATCAAACTCAAATACAACTGCGAACTCGCCACAATGGAGAAACCCGAAACAGAGGAATCATTCGACATTGACAAAGAGAGAGAGACGCTCGCATCCCTTGAAAAAGAATGCGAACAGTTCGGAGCCGTCAACGAACTGGCCCTCGATGAATATCAGGCAGAAAAAGAACGACTCGACTTCCTCACAGAGCAGAAAAACGACCTCTACACCGCTGAAACGCAGCTTCGTGACACAATAGAAGAGATCAACCGAACCGCCCTGGAGAAATTTGAAACCACATTCCACGCTGTCCGGAAAAACTTCACCACAATTTTCCAGGAACTCTTCGACCCCGAAGACGAGGCCGACCTCCTCCTCCACACGGCAGACGACCCACTGGAATCCCATATCGAAATAGTCGCTAAACCCAAAGGCAAAAAGCCCCTCTCCATCGAACAGCTCAGCGGTGGAGAAAAAGCTCTCACTGCCCTCTCCCTGCTTTTTTCCATCTATCTCGTCAAGCCCAGCCCATTTTGTATTCTTGACGAAGTTGACGCCCCGCTCGACGACGGAAATGTTGGCAGGTTCATTAAACTCTTGAAAAAATTTGAGAATAACACCCAATTCATTATTGTTACGCACAACAAGAACACCATGGCCTCCTGTCAGGCACTTTACGGGGTCACCATGGAAGAAGAAGGGGTATCAAAACTGATCCCTGTCCGTCTTGAAAAAATCAGGCATTGAAAACATGCCCGTTGCCGACTATGACCAAGAAACTCGTGCTATTTGACATTGATGGAACACTCCTCTCCGTAGGGAGCATCAACCGCCGCGTTCTATGCGATGCGCTTCGGGAGGTATACGGAACTGAAGGAACCGCCGGCTCCAGCAACTTCGCAGGCAAAATGGATAGCGGAATCATCTATGACGCACTCCGGCCCGCAGGTCTTGGCGACGAAGAGATTGGCCGGAAATTCAACCAGGCCAGGCAAACCTACTGCTCCCTCTTCCGCCTACACGCCAGTCCGGGCGACATCACCCTCATGGCCGGAGTGCACGAACTGCTCCTTCAGCTTTCCCTTCACAGCGACCTTTTACTTGGCCTCCTGACCGGTAATTTCGAAGAATCCGGTCGCCATAAGCTCACGCTTCCAGGACTCAACCACTACTTCCCGTTCGGAGCATTTGCCGATGACGGCTACCATCGAAACGAACTGCCCCCCGTCGCTGTTGAAAAAGCATACAGCTATACCGGAAAAAGATTCACTGAAAAAGACATAGTCATTATAGGCGACACTGAACACGACATTACCTGTGCCCGTGTGCTTAACGCCCGTTCCATAGCGGTTGCTACCGGCACATACTCCATGAGCGAGTTGCGGGAACACCGGCCCGATGTCCTCCTGGAAGATCTCAGCGAGCCGGAAACGGTTCTCAAGGAGATACTCAAGACCTCAACCACCTAACAGTTTCTCGAATGAAAACCTATAGAAGACAGATCCGCGAAAAAATATTACAGGCGCTCTACACCCTCGAACTGCGTGAAACCGACATAGACTCTGCCGCCGGCTGGCTCCTCACGCCCGAAATTCTTGGCGACCCCAACGCAATGAAGTTCTTCAACCTCCTGCTGGGCAACATCAAAGAACACATGGAGGAAATCGACCGCTACATCGCCGCCCACACCTTTAACTGGGACATGAGCCGCATCGCCATCATAGACAAGAACATCCTGCGCATGGCAATGGCAGAACTCCTCTACTGCGACGACATTCCGCCAAAAGTCTCCATCAACGAGGCCATTGAGATCGCCAAAAAGTTCAGTAGCACAGACAAAAGCAGCAAGTTTGTCAACGGCATCCTTGACGCAATCTTCAATGCACTCAAAGAGGAAGGAAAAATCAATAAAAACGGACGGGGACTCATCGACCACACCCCGCCCCGCGCGGTAAAAACCGACGCAAAAAGCTGATTGCGTCCACAGGCAAGGAGGGGTACATGCAGACTTCACTCAGTGAAGATCACAGGATCATAGCCATCGGCGACATCCACGGCTGCATCCACACCCTTCACGCCCTCATTGAAAAAATCAACCCCGATCCTGACGATCAGTTTGTCTTCCTCGGCGACTTCATCGACCGTGGAGAAAGCTCAAAAGAGGTGGTCGATTACCTCATTGAACTCAGCAAACAGTTCCGCTGCCATTTCATTCTCGGCAACCATGAACTGATGCTGATTGAGTACCTCAAAACCGGCGAACCCGGCCCATGGTTACTCTACGGCGGAAGAGCAACAGTGGATTCCTACGGAGAAAACGGAGGGATCAACCTTCCTCCCGAACACATGACATTCTTTGCCGGCTGCATCAGCCATACCGCCACCCGGCACTGGTTCTTCACACACGGAGGGCTCGATCCGGAACTCACAATAAAAGAAAACCTCGCCCTTCATGACCCCGAAGAATTCTGCTGGCAGCGAGAACACATGCGCGAAACATACCTGAGTGCCGGCAGCTACCCATGGGAAAAGACGCTCATCTGCGGACACACCCCGACTGCAGAACCCATCATGCTCGACCGGCTCATTGCCATAGACACCGGCTGCGTCTACACCCGCAACCCACTTCTGGGTAAGCTGACCGCCCTTATCCTCCCCGAACGGACCATTGTCCAGCAGCAGAATATCGAGACAAACGCATGAAACAGACCCCCGAAAAAAAAATCCAATCTATCAAAGAAGTGCTCGGTGCCCGCTACCCCGAACCCCGAAGCGAACTCCTCTTTGAATCCCCCTTCCAGCTTCTTATTGCCACAATCCTCGCCGCACAGGCTACCGACCGTCAGGTCAATGTCATCACCCGCAAACTCTTCCCTCTAGCCCCCGACGCAAAGAGCCTCAGCCGCCTCGAGCCCGAAAGCGTCCTCCAGCTTGTCCGCAGCATCAACTACTGCAACAACAAAGCAAAGAACATCCGCGCCGTCAGCATCATCCTCACCGAGCAATACGAAGGAAAAGTCCCCGAAACACGAGAAGAGCTCGAAAAGCTCCCCGGAGTCGGCAGAAAAACCGCCAATGTCGTCCTCGCCGCAGCCTTTCACCAGCCCGTCATGCCTGTCGACACCCATGTTCACCGGGTCTCCAACCGCCTCGGCCTCTGCCATACAACCAAAGTAGAAGAGACCGAAGCCGCCCTCATAGCAATAATTCCCGAACCCTGGGTCGTTGACTTTCACCACTACCTCCTCCTCCACGGCCGCTACACCTGCAAAGCAAAAAAACCAAACTGCCCCACCTGCCCCCTAGACCCAATCTGCCCATCCACAAACAAAACAACATCTTAGAGTTGGGGACACTCATGACTGAGTGTACTTATTCATAAGTACACTCAGTCATGAGTGTCCCCAACTTATCCCCAACTTACAGGTTACTGGAGTTCGA
>JABMPC010000067.1 GCA_013203905.1 Chlorobium sp.
GAGGCTTTTTTGAGTTAATGAACTCCCGAGTATGGAACGGGAGGGATTTGAACCCGATAAGAGGGTTCGAAAACGGCCACAGGCCGTTTCGACAGAACGAATTGCGATTCTGCCCCGAAGGGGTGAAGGGCCACAGGCCCGTTGATTTCCACATCCACTGTAAGGGGTTCTGTCAGGAGAAAATCTGTGAGCGTCCGGTAGCTGTGAGGAATTGTTTCAGGGTTCAGGAACCGTTCTCGTGGGGGGGGGAGTTTGTAAAATAGCAATCAGGTCATGATATTCCCATCAACCCCGTCCGATCACTTCACTCCATATCCCATGCCCGAAACACTGCTCATTGTCCAAAACATCAGCCATGAAGGCCCCGGGCTTCTTCAGGAACTTCTCCTTCACCGGAACATTGCCACTGAACGGGTTGATCTCTCCCTTGGCGACACTGTTCCTGATCCCCTGAATTTCAGCGCCATGGTGGTGCTTGGCGGTCCCCAGAGCGTCAATGACGACACACCGGCCATGCACCAGCAGTTAAAGCAGATCAGGCGGGCTATCTCCCTGAAAGTCCCCTATCTGGGCATCTGCCTCGGCATGCAGGCATTGGTGAAAGCGGCAGGCGGCAGGGTTGTTCCGTGCCTTCTGCCTGAAAGAGGATTTCTTGCCCCATCGGGTGAGCCCTACCGGATGGTGGTAACCGAAACAGGGGCGGGTGAGGCTCTCTTTGACAATCTTGCCGAAGGGTTCAGGGTGTTCCAGCTGCATGGTGAAAGGGTGGAACCCGGTACCGGAACCGAGCTGATAGGACGAGGAACAGTGTGCCCGCATCAGGCGGTAAAAGTAGGCACAAACGCTTACGGACTCCAGTACCATTGTGAGATGACTCCCGCAATGTTCAGCCAATGGATGGAGATAGACCCCTCACTGAAGGCCATGGAGAGGAAACTGCTTTTCAGGCAGTTCGATGCAGTGGCAGAAGAGTACCGGGCAACCGGGCTTCGGCTTCTTGGCAACTTTCTTGATATTGCCGGACTCGGGAAGGAAGGAAAACAATGATTGACCCCCGATGCATCTCTCAGCTGAACAAAGCGCTTGAACGGCAAGGCCCGGTCATTTACTGGATGTCGCGCGACCAGCGGGTGCAGCAGAACCGCGCACTGCACTTTGCGCGAATGAAAGCCGATGCGCTCCGTCAGCCTCTTCTTGTTGTTTTTACCCTGGTTCCCTCATTTATCGGGGCAACCCTCCGCCAGTACCATTTCATGCTGAAGGGTCTTCAGGAGGTTGAGAGAAGCCTCAGGGAGCTGAACATCGGGTTCGTGCTTTTGCAGTGCGGCTCACAGGGCGGCGGACCTGGAGCGGAAATCGGCCGGTTCGCCCGTTCTGTTGGTGCAGGATGCCTCATCACCGATTACTCCCCCCTCAACATCAGCCGACGCTGGAAAGATGATGCATCGGCACAGCTTGGCGTGCCAATGTACGAAGTTGATGCGCACAACATCGTCCCCTGCCTTGCCGCATCAGGAAAACAGGAGTATGCGGCCCGCACCTTCCGCCCGAAAATCAACCGGCTGCTCGGAGAGTTCCTCATGCCGCTGCCGCCCGTTGAGGCGATGGCTGTGACCACTCCCCTGCAAGCGGTTGACTGGGAAAGCGCCTTGGGTTCACTATCAGTTGACACTACCGTTCCTCCCGTTACATGGCTGGCAGCCGGAGAGAGTGCCGCCCGCGAGCACCTTCGAAGATTCATTGCAGGAAAGCTGCCGCGCTATCATGAAGAGCGCAATGACCCGAACGCTGAAGCCACTTCAACCATCTCGGCCTACCTCCATTTCGGCCAGCTCAGTGCAGCCGAGACCGCCCTGGAGGTAATGGCCGGCAACGCACCTGAAGAGGCAAAAGCGGCATTTCTTGAGGAGCTGATTATCCGCCGGGAGCTTTCAGACAACTACTGTGCATATAATCAGCACTATGACGCCTATGAAGGCCTTCCCGGATGGGCCAGGGCAAGTTTAAAGCACCATGAGGGCGACTTGAGGGATGCACTCTACACCCCCGACCAGTTCGACAGAGCGGAAACACACGACCGCCTCTGGAACGCCGCCCAGAATGAGCTGCTCCGCACCGGGAAAATTCACGGGTACATGCGGATGTACTGGGCTAAAAAAATACTTGAGTGGAGCCCTTCGCCACAACAGGCTTTTGAGACGGCCGTCTGGCTGAACGACCGGTACGCGCTTGACGGGAGGGATCCTAATGGGTATTCGGGAATAGCGTGGTCAATCGGGGGCCTGCATGACCGGCCGTGGTTTGAACGGCCGGTCTATGGGAAAATCAGGTACATGAACGCTTCCGGCTGCCGGAGAAAGTTCGATGTGGAGCGCTACATTATGCGGCAGAATGCAGGTTAGCCGAGCGTCAGGTCTATGGTGCGGCGCTGCATATCCACTTCATGCACCTTCACCTGAACCTTCTGGCCAATCTGCAGGCGCTTTTTACGACGCTTGCCTACAAGTGAGTACGATTTTTCATCAAACTCATAGTAGTCGTCGGTGAGGTTGCGCATATGCACCAGCCCTTCAATTGCAAAGTCGACCATTCGCACATAGATGCCGTATTCGGTTGCTCCTGAAATGACGCCTGGATAAACCTTGCCGGTGTGGCTCTGCATATACTCTACCTGCTTCAGCTTTATTGATTCCCGCTCAGCTTCAACAGCAATTTTTTCGCGTTCGTTGGAAATGCGGCAGACCGTCTCGATTTTCTGAGTCAGTTCAGCAATTCTCTCTGCACTCACCTTGCGGCGTTTCTTGCGGAAGGCTTCATACTCGAAGAGCAGGCGGTGGACGATGAGGTCGGGGTAGCGCCTGATTGGAGAGGTGAAGTGGGTGTAGTGATCAAAACCGAGGCCGTAATGGCCATCGTTTTCACCGGTGTATACCGCTTTCGACATGCAGCGGAGCACGAGCTCGTTGACAAGGAACTCAACATTGCTGCCACGGACCTTCTGGAGAAGCTCCCGTAGCGCTTTGGCCGATACAATCGCACCATCTTTGTCTTTGTTGAGTTTGAGTTCGTAGCCCATCTTCTTGACAAAGTTGGCCAGAATGGTCACCCTTTCCTGTTGGGGAGAACCGTGAACACGGTAGATCACCGGCTGAGGCGCCTTCTTTCCATCCTTGAAAGTTTTGGTGAGATGCTCAGCCACCTTGCGGTTGGCCAGCAGCATAAACTCTTCAATAAGCCGGTGGCTTCCAAGTCGTTCCTTTTTCATCACCTCAAGCGGCTCTCCCTTGCTGCCGAGCCTGAAGCGAACCTCCTCGGTTTCAAAGTCGAGGCCTCCGTGACGGAAGCGATCTTCACGAAGCAGCACGCTGATCTTCTCGAGCAGCTGCAGCTCCATCAGGTAATCGCCTTTCCCGTTATTGAGGATCTCCTGCACATCTTCGTATGTGAAACGGCGCTTGCTGTGAATGACGGTCTTATGGAACTCCTGCTTGCTCACCTTGCCTTTTTCGTTCATGGTGAAAAACACCGAAAAGGCCATCCGGTCGACGCCGGGGTTAAGGCTGCAGATATCCTCTGAAAGGCGTGAGGGGAGCATCGGAATAACGCGGTCAACGAGATAAACGGAAGTGGCGCGTTTAAGGGCCTCTTTGTCAAGAGGCGAGTCTTCCGGCACATAGTGCGACACATCGGCGATATGCACACCGATACGCCAGTTGCCCTCTCCCAGAGATTCAACGGAAAGCGCATCATCAAAATCTTTGGCGTCAACGGGGTCAATGGTAAAGAGCACCTTGTCGCGAATGTCGAGACGCTCCTTGAGATCCTTATCGGTAACACCCGTTTTTATGGCTGCGGCCGCTTTGACAATCTCTTTTTCAAATGTTTCGTCGATACCCTTGCTGCGCGCAATTGCGCTCACTTCAACAGCAGAGTCGCCTGCAACGCCGAGAATTTCCAGCACCTTTGCCTGGATGGTTCCCTCTTTGCTGAAGTCGAGCTCACCGACAAGCACTTTCTGACCATCTTTGGCTTTGGCCGAATTCTTGATGGAGACAATGATTTCCGGAAGAATCTTTCTTTCGTCGGCCTTGAGGGTAAAGCGGCGGTTGGCACGGACAAGTGTTCCGACAATGGTGGATATCCGGCGGCTGATGACGCTGGTAATCAACCCCTCGCAGCGCTGATGCGGCGTAGAGCGTGATGAATAGGAGGATGGAACCTTGGCAACAAGAACCTCGACCTCGTCACCGTGGATGGCGGAGGCCATGTCGTTGGCCTTGATGAACACATCGTCATCGAAGCCTTCAACCTTCACGAAACCGTAACCGTTTGGATGGGTGGTGATGCCGCCTGTGTAGCTTTTATCAACCTTGTACTGCTCCTTGTCCGGAACAGGGAAAGTCTTCTGATGCTGGATATGTTCTTCATAGGAAGCATCGGGACTCGCCATGCCGTAGCAGCGGTTCGAATCCTTGTCGACAGCACCCTCTTCCTGCAGTTTGTGGAGAACATACCAGAATCCGGGAAGCTGTCGGGATTCACCGTACCCCATCACCCTGGCAAGTTCTACCGAGCGGTACCGCTCTGTTTCATGGTCGGAAAGGAAGTTGACAATTTCAGCGGCCATGGAAGTTTCGCCACGCTTGAAAAGGAACTCGTTGATGAGGATATGATCATTGGGCTTTACCCTCTCCCCGCTCGGCCGGGAGTTCGTCCGTGAATCCGGACGGCGGCGTGCTCCTTCTTTGGACTGGGGCTTTGTTTTTTTGCTGTATCGCTGTCTTGCCACTGCTTCTCTTCTTAATATTTTTTCAATGTTAGTTAAGGTAATAACATTGACGGACAGTTCAGCAAAAAATCAGCAAATGAATGGGTCAGCGTAATGCGGGATTCCGGAGAAAATCCTCAGGGGGAACAAACCCTATCACCCTGCTGCCGGGAATCTCCGAGCCGGTCGCATCAAAAAAAACAAGGGCAGGAGGGCCGAAAACCCCGAACCGCTTCATCAGGAGACGGTCTTCCTCACTGTTGGCAGTTACATCAGCCTTAAGCAGCGTCAGAGAAGCCAGTTGCCTGATGACAGCCGGGTCGCCAAAGGTGACATGCTCAAGTTCTTTGCAGGAGACGCACCAGTCTGCGTAAAAATCGAGCATCAGGGGGCCGGCTGCGGACTGGAGCACGCTGTCAAGCTCGGCGGAAGAACGCACGGGAGTAAAGTGCAGGGCGGCTCTCTCTTCTCCCCCGCCGGATGAGGAGGAACTGATTTCGGAGAGTGGCTGCAGCGGGTTCCGGGCTCCCGACATGGCCCCGGCAATCTCAAGAAACCCAATTGAAAGCATAACAATACCGAGGGCAAGACGGAATTTGCTGCCGGTTGATGGCTTTTCGGGCAGCCGGCTCATCACGCCCAGAAACACAGCAGAGAGAATTGCCAGAGACCCCCACAGAAACAGCAGTACCGGCGCCGGCAGCACAGGCGAGACCATCCAGATGGCCACGGCAATAAGCAGAATGCCGAACACATATTTCACGCCCTGCATCCATCCGCCTGCCCGCGGCAGGAGCCACCCGGCAGAAAGACCGATAAGCAGAAGCGGCACACTGATGCCGGCCGCCATTGAAAACAGTGCGAGCCCTCCAAGCAGCACATTTTTCGTCTGGCTGATGTAGACCAGCGTACCGGCAAGCGGTGCGGCAACACAGGGGCCGATGACCAGAGCGGAGATGGCTCCCATGAAAAACACGCCAAGAAAGCGGCCGCCCTTCAGTTTTCCAGACGCCGTGTTCAGCCTGTTCTGCATGGATGCGGGAACCTGAAGCTGGTATACATCGAACATTGAAAGGGAGAGGGCCACGAGAAGAACTGCGAAACTGACAAGAACGGCGGGCTGCTGAAGGAATCCGGCAAGTCCCTCACCGGCGAGTCCTGCCGCAATGCCAAGAAGGGTGTAAACCAGAGCCATGCCACCGCTGTAAACCAGAGAGAGCAGAAAACTTCGCGACCTGGTGGTCTCACCCTCTCCGGCAATAATAGAGGAAAGAATAGGAAGCATCGGAAGCACGCAGGGAGTAAAGGCGAGCAGCAGGCCGAACACAAAAAAAGCCAGAGTTATTTTCCAGAAACTCCCCTCCATAAGGGTGGTCGTTGCCAGAGAGCTCTTTTCATCCGGGGGGGGAGCTTCAGCCGGTTCTGCCAAGGAGGAGGGCTCGGGGTTTATGCCGAAGAAACCTGTTTCATGAACAGCAACAAGAGCTCCCGGCTCTGCGCGGTCCACAGTGAACTTCGTCGTTGAAGGGGGATAACAGAGCCCCTCTTCTGAACACCCCTGATGGGTGACGCTGAGCCTGAATGTTCCCTGTGAGGAATTGAAGGGAACGGAAACATCAAGCCGGTCATGATAGATGACGGAGGACTCGCCCGTTTGGGAGTCTACTGTTGCAATCCCTTCCGGCAGTTCCAGAATACCGACCTCTGCAGCACCACTGTCGGCCACAACCTTTATCTGGTCGCGATAGAGTTTATATCCTTCCGCTATGTCCCAATGGAGGGAAACCGATCCGTCAGTTTCAAGAGATGCGCGGAGCCTGAAGGCCGAATCGGGATCCAGAAAATCAGCCGCCCGCAGAGAAACGGCGCCAAAAAGAAGGCCAAGAAACGCCAGAAGCGGCAAAAGCGTGCAGCGAAGGCGGGCAGCGATGAGTGCAAAATTTTTCATGGAGGTAAAGTACGCTTTTTCCGATTTTTCATATAACTCATCCCCACAGGAAATCAGGGCCTTGATTGCAGAGACTGCTGAATCAGTTTCTCAAACTCTTCACTGCTCCGTATTCCTTTGACAACGGAGAGCAGCGAACCGTCCCGCCCAACGACAAAGGATAGGGGAATTGCACTCAGCCCTCCATCAATATGAGTGCCAAAAAGGGCTATGAGCTTTTCGCTGCCCATAATGACGGGATAGTTAATGCCGGCCTCCCAGAAAGTAGGGGACGTTGTTGATTAACGCAAATAAAAAAGAAGAGGCGCAGGGCCTCCTCTCAATGCATCAAATTGATAGTTATTCACGATATTCAACAACGTCCCCTA
>JABMPC010000068.1 GCA_013203905.1 Chlorobium sp.
TACCTTTTTAACCACGCTTTTCCATTAACTTCGGCGGAGAGCCTTTTTTGTGAGGACTCGCCTAACTGGCCACTTCATAATCAAATTTCACGAGTATCCACTTCTCTTTGTGACTAAAGGTGTCCTGGGTTTCTTCAACATCCGATAGAGGTCTCAACAGTTCCTTTAGTTCTTCATCAGTCAATTCTTTGACCTCATTGGCAACAAAGACTGATGTTCCTATTACTCCATCGTTGCCATAGCACATCTATTCCTCTAATGGCTACCTAATTCTGTTGCTAGATACTGGCGTCTTCTTCAATAGGCGCATCAGTCTTTTGTCATTCATAATGTCTTTGGTTGTTGGTTTCCTATTGGGTCAGAGATACACAGTGATGTCTTTCAGATGTCTGAACAACTTCTCTGATACTCTCTGGTGTCCTTTGTATCCTTTGTTCACTTTTATGTCCTTTGTCTTATTGTTCGGAATGGGCAATACCAGTAGACAACACTCTCACAAGCATTTTTCTTCTGTAATTGCCCGCCAAGTCGTAAAGGTTTGATTGTCGCTCCAGTACAGTTACATCCTCTTTGGAGGATAACTCGGTTCGTTGGTTTGGTCAGTTTTTCTTGAATGGGAGAATGACCACATTCCCGTGTATAATGTCATTAGGAGAACCTGTGACTTTCTTCGTGATGTATTCTTCCCATGTGTATTCAAACCCTTCAATATACGTAAGTTCGTTGGGTCTGATGTCTAATGTCCCTCTGGAATATGTTTTCCTCCACAGTTCATTAGCAAGTAGGATTTCCATTTCAGTCAACACCTTAGGGACACAAAGTATTCCGTGAAGGTGAAGGGTCTCCTGTATCTCTGGAATGATAAATGTCTGCATCCTCTTGTGTTTACTGATGTTCCATTTATCACTTATCTGGTTGAAGACTCTTCTGAAATGAGGTTCCTCCTTGTTCCACTCATTTTGGTACTGTTGTCTTGAGACCCATTGGTAAGGAAACCTCACTCCTCTCATTCCACGCTCGTTCTTTTCCCCTTCATGACTCCAGTCGGTTCGGTAGTCCCCGAAATGGCCTGTTATAGCATAACTGGTGTA
This sequence comes from Chlorobium sp., assembly GCA_013203905.1. Taxonomy (GTDB): domain Bacteria; phylum Bacteroidota; class Chlorobiia; order Chlorobiales; family Chlorobiaceae; genus Chlorobium. The sequence continues at coordinate 1,092 of JABMPC010000068.1, forward strand.
GTCGTTTCCTAGTTGTTGCTGGAAGTCCTGTATCCACTTGATGTAATCATTTCGTGGGATACCTAGTGTTCTTGTTTTCATCCTCATTTCTCTTTCATTATGATGGTGACTTCTTGGTTCATCGGGCTTCTTCCTCTTTTGCCTTTTTTTTAGACATTATCGTTTTATCTACATTCTCCATATCTTTTGTCAGTTCATCGTAGAGTGAGTTTCGGGTGGGTTTTCCGACACTTAACGCAATAATGAACTCTTTGAACCGTTTTCCCATTATTTCCCTTTTTTTGGTGTTGCGTAATATCTCCTAGTATTATTATTTATATGGAAAATTTTAAACGGCGTTTTGGACCCATAAGGCACAAATAAAAAATGGTTTACGGGTCTTGACTTTTTCTGGGTGTTTTGTGAGAATCTACGATCGGGAGGACGGTGCGAAGGATGAGCGAATCGACGACGCAGTACCCATTGAGCGGAGCGAAATAGCATTCCTTCCTCTACATCAAATAGAGGAACTGAGAAAATTTTGTTGTGGTATATAACGGCAACAGGGAGGGTCACTCGATTATCACTGCCAAAAACTCTGAGATTACTTTGATGTCCTTTTACTTAATACCCCCCCCCTCCTCCAGTTGGTTGATACATGTGCTTGGTTCCTGACGCTGAGTCGGAGCTGAGCATCACCGGCATTGTTTCAAGTCTGCTTGATGGCAACTCTGGTGCCCGGTTGTCTCGTTATCTAATCAGCATTTCATAATCAGTTGCTGAAAACGCCTGTCATCAGTGGCTTCTTTGTTGGAGGTCTGGCGTTTATTTGTATATTTCATTATAAAATCATTCTATTCCATGAAATAATAACAAGAGATCAATGGAGGTATCCAATGGCACTGAAGAGACAGGCAAAAGTTTTGACAACCAAGCAGGTGAGTCTTGTGCTGAACTACCTGGAGTCAGGCACAAGGCATTCTGTTCGTAACAAGGCAATCTTCCTCTTGAGCGTAAGAGCTGGGCTCCGAGCAAAGGAGATTGCCGCATTGCGGTGGAGCATGCTGATGAACGCTGATGGGGAGCTGTCTGGGGAGATTCATCTGACAGACTCTGCATCTAAAGGACGGCGTGGAGGCCGGGTGATCTACATGAACAAGGAGCTTCAGGCAGCGATCAAGGAGCTGCATGAAAGCATTCAGGACCTTAATCATGATCATAGCGTGATAAGGACTGAGCGATCCCCGTCAACCAGCCCTCAGGTGATTGTGAATTTCTTTCAGTTGCTATACCGTGATCTGAATCTGGTGGGTTGTTCAAGCCATTCCGGGCGCAGGACGTTCATCACCTCTGCGGCAAGGAAGGTGAGTACTGTCGGAGGGTCTCTTCGTGATGTGCAGGAGCTGGCAGGGCATGCAAGCCTTCAGACAACGCAGAGGTACATCGATGCATCCGAGGATGCCAAGAGGAAGCTCGTGGAGATCCTTTGATGTTTGGTTCAGGTATGACGCCTGTGCCTTAAAGCAGGTCGTTTACAGGGTTGCTTATGAGCTGAGCTTTGAACTGTTCCGATGGCATGTGGGCGGCATAATGATTTCTGATGACGTCTGGACTGACATCACAGTGTTGGCTGAGTTGGTAGATATCTATGCCGTCTGCAAGAGATTGCATGATGTAGTAGTGTCTTAATGACTTTGCATCCCGCTTTCTTCCCATGTTATCGATTTTTAGGTCGATGGATCCCAAGAGCGAGTTAAGTCCTGTATAAGGAGAGTGGGCGAATATACGGTCCTCGGCGTTAAGACCTTGAGCGACAATGCTTTTCTTGAAGTGTTCAAAGATTGGGACCAGAGCCTCCTTGGCAACTATCTTTCTGTCTTTTCTTTTGCCCTTGACGTCAACGGTCAGGTATTGGTCTTTATAGGGGTCTGGCGGTTGGTAGGGGAGCCGGATCTGAAAGTATGTTCCCCCAAAGGGGGTTTTTAAGGGTTGCTTGATGTGGATGTGGATGTCTTTTAGGCGCACTCTCTGGGCTTCTTCCGGTCTCATTCCTGTATAGGCGAGAAAGTTCAGGTAATAGTACAGGTAGAGTCGGTCATGGTAGATCTTTTTGTAGTTCCCTCCTTTTGGTGGTGGATTAAGCGCGAGTTCCTTTGCTTCCTGTGCCCTGCTGGTAGCGGTTTCAATCAGCAGCTTGAATTCTTCCGCATTGAAGTATATCCGGTTTGTCGGTTTCTTTACCGACATGGTTTCAAGTCGAATTGATGGCGGATAGGATGGCTGTGATTCCAATACGCCTTCTGATATGGCTTCATTAAGGATGGCTCTTAAGACTTCAATCTCCTTCTTGAGTTCTGAGGTCAGAAGTTCGCTTGTTTTCAGCCGTTGCTTATTACGCCACTTCAGCCATTCGTTAATGCGTTTTGTGGCGATTTCATGCACTCGGTCTTGACCTAGGAATGGGTGCAGGTAGTTTTTGTACCTGGTTCGTTTATCCCTGGTGTAGTTCTTATGGCGCCTTTTCTTCTTGACAAGTTCATCGCACCTCTGAAAGTATGATTCTGCAACACTGTCAAGCATCCTGGGGTCGCTTTTTAGCGGCAATCCCTGTTCCATTTTAAGGATGAGAGATGCATACCATTGCTTTGCAGCCTCCTTCGCGCTGGAGAGGTTCTCCTCTTTCGTAGATACTTGCCGGGACTTCCCGTCTATGAAGCATCTGCATTGCCAGTATGGGGAGCTGTTTTTTGCCCCATCCTTTATGCGGTAAAGCGTCAAGGCTCGACCGCCCATGTCCAGGGTGACTCTCTCTGTGGTCTTTTTGGTGTTAGCTGAACGCTGGTCGTTCTGTCTTGTGGATACCGCCATGGTGAGGGTGCTGTGGATTTATCATTGGAAAACGCAGGGGATACGCTTAAATAAATCTACTGAAAAGGTCGGAGTGTGGCAATACTTTTGTTCACTAAACCGTTCACTAAAAAGAGGTCTCCGTAAGCCTTTATTATGTGAGCGTTTAGCCTTGGCTTGTGTGGCTCTTACGCGACTTTCGAGACCGCCACATTCAACCACTCTGCCACCTCTCCGGGGTGCTCTTTTTGAGGGCGTTCCACAAGGGGTTTGAATTTAACAAATGGGGGGATATTCCCAAAGATTGAGCGTGTTACTCGTTGTGGAGGTATTTGAATTTGATCTCCTTCCATGCTCTCGAATTGATGATTTCGAGCAGGTTGCGGTTGATGGATTCTCTTTCGGTGCTTCGGGGGGGAAGGGCGAGTGCATAATATTCATGACGGAATGAGCGGTTGACAACCTTGATTCCGTGGACATCTCCTGTTGTAATGAGATAGCGGAGAATGGGTTCATCGTAGACGACGGCGTCGAGTTTTCCTTTTTCAAGTGCATGCAGTGCTTCGTTGACGGTGGGGAAGTTCTGGCCTCTGATTGCCAGTTCATCAAGAAAGCTGCTGCTGGTTGAGGCTTTGACTGTGCCAACTTTTTTTCCGTACAGGTCGTCTACCTGCCGGATTCCGCTGCCGAGGGAACCGACGGTCAGAGATGTGGTCATTGCTGCGGTGAAGCCGGAGATGACCACAAGGCTGGTGAACATCCAGATAAGGGCAACGATTCGTCCGGGAGAGGTTTTGGGCGCTTTGTCCCCATAGCCTACGGTGGTCATGGTGACGGCTGCCCACCAGAATCCCGACCAGATGCCCTCAATCGGACCACCACCGAAGTCATCGGGATTTTTGCGCCGTTCGAACAGCCAGACCAGAAATCCCGAGAGCAACAGCAGGAGAGAGAGTCCTGCAAGAACTCTCAGGAATGCGGGCGAAAACAGTCGCCGGAGGGCATAGTCCCACCCATCGTCTTTTTCTCTGACGGCAATGGCCAGGCCCGACTGGTAATAGGGGTGGGAAAAATCAAGCTGCTCTTCGCGTTCCACGGTCATGGTAAGGGCGGCGGCTGCCATATCGACTTTTCTCTCGGCAACCGCTGCGAGCATATCAGGGAGGCTCATCGGAATGAAGGTGATTCCTGTCCCCTGTTTTTTTGCGAGGGCACGAACCAGGTCTATCGATAGCCCCTCCCATTCTCCGTTCCCGTTCTGCATTGCAAAAGGAGGGGAGTGCTTTGTGGCAACAGTGAGTTTCTTTTCCCCGGCTGTGGCAGGCAGGGTTCCTGTGGCCATAACAAAGGTTATTGTCAGCAGCAAGAGGAGTGCGAGCCGGATTCTCGAGGCCTTGCAGGGTTTATGTCCGATGCTTCGGCTGAGGATTGGTGTTTGAGAGTGGCTCTGAGTCGGTGTGTGCATGATGTGTCGGTTTGTATTCATGCTGATGGGGAGAGGCTGAAAGCAGAAAAGCCTCTGAGAATATCAGAGGCTTTTTTGTGTTCTGGAGCGGGAAACGAGACTCGAACTCGCGACCCCAACCTTAGCAAGGTTGTGCTCTACCAACTGAGCTATTCCCGCGTCAATTATTGAGCTGTAAATATAAGGATATTTTTTTTCTGTGCAACCTGCTGGTTTTTTTTCTCCCTTTTCTTTTACCATGCGTCAAAAGCCTTTTTCTGTATGCCTTTTCAGAGGTTGAGCTCTTTCATGATTGTCTCCATGTCTTTGTCGCCTCTGCCGGAGAGGTTGACGATGATGATTGCGTCTTTGGGCATTGTGGTCGCTCTCTGTATGGCGTAGTGAATTGCGTGGGCCGACTCGAGGGCGCAGATGATTCCTTCGGTTTCGGCCAGAGTTTTCAGTGCCCCAAGCGCCTCAAGGTCGGTGGCCGAGGTGTAGGTGACGAGGCCGAGTTCCTGTAGATGGCAGTGTTCGGGGCCGACGCCGGGGTAGTCGAGTCCGGCGGATATGGAGTGGGCTTCCTGTATCTGCCCGTCATCGTTCTGCAGGAGTTTGGTCATGGCCCCATGGAGCACTCCGGGGCTGCCCATGGTGAGGGATGCGGCATGTCGCCCCTCAAGCCCTTCGCCGGCGGCTTCTACACCGACAAGTTCAATGGTTTTTGCTTCCGGCAGAAAGTCGTAGAACATGCCGACGGCATTGCTTCCGCCTCCGATACATGCGGTGATGAGGTCGGGGAGTCGGCCAGCCTGCTCAAGTATCTGCCTTCTGGTTTCTCTTCCAATGACGGACTGGAAGTCGCGCACAATCATGGGGTAGGGGTGCATGCCGACAACGGAGCCGATGATGTAGAATGTTTCTTCGGGGTTGTTCATCCAGTCGCGGATGGCTTCGCTGGTGGCATCCTTGAGGGTTCGCGAACCACTTGTGACGGGACGCACTTCGGCACCAAGGAGCTTCATACGGGCAACATTGGGGGCCTGGCGGCGGATATCCTCTTCTCCCATGTAGACGACGCACTCAAGGTTGAAGAGCGCGCAGACGGTTGCAGTTGCAACGCCGTGCTGTCCGGCACCTGTTTCTGCTATAACCCGTTTTCTGTTCATGCGACGGGCGAGGAGCACCTGTCCGAGAGCGTTGTTTATTTTATGGGCTCCGGTGTGGCAGAGATCTTCCCGTTTAAGGTATATCCGGGCGCCGCCGCATTTTTCAGACAGCCCTTCGGCCAGGTAGAGCGGGGTCGGGCGGCCTACATAGTCGGCAAGCAGACGGTCGAGGGAGTGCTGAAACTGCGGGTCATTTTTGGCCTTGATGTATGCCGCTTCGAGTTCTGCGGCGTTCTGGACAAGGGTTTCGGGTATGAACTTCCCACCGAATTCACCGAATTTTCCGGCGTGATCGGGGGCAGAATAGGTTGATAGCGACATGAGGTATTCAAGTGGTTGCGGCAGCGGCCTGAAAAGCCCTGATTAACAGAAAGTACCGTATCATACAGCAATAAAAATTATATTTAATAATTTCCTGATCAATATCACAACCAAAGACAGCCGACCGCCATTCAGTGAAGAGCCCGCAACAATTCATAAGGATACTTCTCCTGACCCTTTTTCTGCCAGCGTTTTCGAGCAGCGGCGTTTCCTTTGATGCCTTGGGAGAGGAGCTTGCAGTAGCTGACAGTACCGGCTCCCCGTCAGTCAAACCCTTCAGCGGGCTGTTTGAAGCTCAGCCGGATACTCTTTCCGGCCAGGGGGGAGGCGTTTCGGGGCCGGTGGTCTATGCCGCTCGTGATTCAATGGTATATCTGCTTGACTCCAAGAAGCTTGAGCTATGGGGGAAGGGAGTGGTGAGCCATGAAGGGGCCACCATCAAAGCGCCGAAAATCATCATCAACAATGCCTCCTCAACCCTGACGGCTTACGGGAAAATGGATTCCACGAAAACCCTTGTTGAGCCGGCAGCGTTTTCAGATTCCGGCGGAGGGTTCAGCGGCGAGGTGATTACCTATGATTTTGATACCAGAAAGGGGCGGACTTTTGAGGCATCCTCATCTTCCAATGGTATTATTTTTGACGGCGATGATGTCTCCCGCCTTCCTGATGGGGATTTGAGCATCAGAGGCTGTACATTCACCACTTGTGACGATGAAGAGCCCCATTACTGGTTTTCAGCCTCCCGTGCACATATTGCTCCTGACAGCTGGATTTCAGCCTGGCCGATTGTGATGTATGTCCGGCCTGAAATTTTTTCGTACCGCCTTCCCGTTATCCCTCTGCTTCCTCTCCCCTATATGGTCTTTCCCATTTCTTCCGGCAGGAAGTCAGGGTTCCTGATTGCCCGGCCGGGTGTGGATGGCGACGGGTTCACGCTCTCGAATCTCGGGTATTTCTGGGCCATTAATGATTACATGGATCTCCGCCTTGAGGGAGACACGGGGGCAAATGGCGACTGGAGAATTGGCGAGCGCTTCCGCTATGTGAAGACCGGGGACTATTCGGGGTCGCTGACTGGAGAATACAGTGAGGAGGAGGCCGGCAGCAGCTGGAACGCAAGAATCATTCACAGTCAGGCAATTGACGAAAAGACCACCCTCAACGCAAATATGCAGTTTATAGGGGGAGAGCGGGAAACCGACCTGAACTCCATTGATTCGGAGACGATTGTTACTGAGCAGTCGAATGCTTCGGCCTCGCTTTCAAGAACATTTCATGACAACAACAGTGTTGCCGAGCTCTCATACAACCGCTCTGAGGACTTGCGCAACAATAACTCTTCACAGCGGGTTGCCTCCTCCTATTTCCAGAACAGGATATATCCCTTCCTGACGGCCAACGACTGGCGTTCGAATATTTCCGTTGCAACCGGAGTCTCCTATGCCGGTGACTTCATTTCTTCAGGCGATACGGAGTCAACCGGCAATGCCATCAATGCCAATGTGGATGTTGGATATTACAAACGCTATTCCGACAACTTCACTGCACTCTTCAGCCAGGGGCTGAGCCTTCAGAACGCTGAGCCCGATACCTCCCTCTACCCGACTGCGTATAAGGGAGCAAGAGTCGTCATGCCGTTGAGGATGCAGGCGACCCTCTACCGCCATTTCAATGTGAACCCTTCGCTGACTTTTGTTCACTACGAGCCTGAATCCGATTCGGGCAGCCCCTCTTCAACTGTAGTGTTTTCCACCGATATCAGCACCAGGCTGTATGGTACGGTTGAAACTCCCTGGCTTGAGCGTCTTGTGGGCCTGAAAGCCCTGCGCCATACCTTTGTGCCGACGGTAAGCTATACATGGAACCCTTCGTTTTCAGGAACGGATTTTTCCTATGACCCATACGGCTGGTACAACCCGCTGTTCTTCGGCAAGTTCGAGGATCCTTCCTTCACCGGCATACCAGCCGCTCAGAGTACTCTGGGCATTTCGCTCAAGAATCTGCTTTATGGAAAATTCCGGGGCAGCGAGTATCCCGGTGTCGAGGGGGAAGAGGGGAGCGACACGAGCCGGGAACTGCTCTCCTTTACAGCAAGAACGGAATACAACGCCGCAGCAGATGAGCTGCAGTGGGCCCCCTTGACCCTGAGAGCCGAGGTCAATCCTTTTCCCGATCACTTCCTTTTGAGCGCAGGAGGGATGTACGATTATTATAGCTACGACTCCTCTACCGGAGCCAGAATTGAGCGTTCAAGCAGTTCTGATGGTCACGGTCTCATGCGTTTTGTAAAGGGGTTTGTCAACATGAGTATGCGTTTTGAAGGAGAGAGGCCCGGTGGGGAAGTGCAAGGCACTTCAACGGCCTCCTCCGCTCCGCTTGTCATGAATGCCAATCAGGCGACATTTCTTGAAAGCATGAACATGGGGGATTTCAGTGATATTGATTATACCCTCCCATGGCAGTTCCAGATGTCGCTGCTCCTCAGCAAAGACAGAACGGATTCAGACAATCCCGCTCAGAGGGTTGCGGCAGAAACAATGACGCTGCTCAACGCCATGCTGAAACTGGGTCTTTCCAGCCATTGGCAGGTCTGGTTCAATGCGGGTTATGATTTACAGAAGAACGAAATGGCGTTTCCGATGGTGCAAGTCCATCGCGACCTCCACTGCTGGCAGTTTGCCTTTCAGTGGGTCCCCTTCGGTGAGTTCAAGAGTTACTCTCTTCAAATTGGCTTGAAGGCGCCGCAGCTTCGCGATATCCGTTTCAAACAAAGCGGTACATCACTTGGCGGCGGCTCGTAAAGTCTTCCCTCAAAGCGTGTCGAGAATCTGGCGAAGCCGCTTGTTGAATGCTTCATGAGCATCGTGGTGAACGCAGTGCGAGGCTTTCGGTATAATGAATGCTGCGGCTTCAGGCAGAAGTTCCTGAAATTCAGGGATGATTTTATGTGGTGGCAGAGCCACATCTTCAGCGCCCCATATCAGAAAGGTTTTTCCCTTGAAGTTTGAGGGTTTTTCCAGATGGTTGAGCTTGAAGTCATTCGGACGCCGTGATGGAGAGAGGTATGACCATGAAGCTCCACGGTCCTGAAGCGGCCGGGTGAACTGCGTGACCAGTTTGCTGTCGACCTTGCTCTGGTTGTAATAGGTAGGTGTCAGGCTTTGACCCACGCCTATCGGATTAGCGAAAGCCGAAAACAGTGCTTCGCCGATGAGCGGGGAGGCGACAAGTCCGAAAAAAACACTGTTCATGCCGTCCATGGTGTCGCCAAAAAGCCCGGACGGATTTGCCAGAACAAGTGCCTCAACATTGCCGGGCTTGTAGTGGGCATAGAAAATGCCGCTGGCAGCTCCCATGGAGTGTCCGACAATGATGACCCTGCTGATTTTTTTGAGTTCCAGAAAAGCGTCAATCTGTGTGGCAAACAGTTCCAGGCTGTAGCGGACATTGGGTTTTTCGGATTGTCCGAACCCGATGAGATCCATTGCATAGATTTTGTGACTCGATGCGAATTCCGGGATATTCATGTCCCAGTGTTCTATCATACCGCCATAACCGTGCAGGAAAAGGATTGGTGGTTTGTCGGCGTGCTCTGTGCCCTGCTCCGTATAACGAATTTTTGCGGTTACTCCGTCATCAAGTTCCCATTGGAAATGGCGCTCTTTTGCTGATGCTTTCATAATGAGTCAGATAAGGGGCGTGGGTAAAACTTTCTCTGTAATATACTCCGGTTGACTGTGATAATCATATATTGTTTGCAGATGAAGGGAGCTTTTGATGTTCAGTGAGAACTGTTTTTTGCGAATCGCGACCGGAAGCTTTTCATTAAATAATCGGGTAGAATTGCATTATGTTGCAGGTTTCAAGAAAATTTGAATATGGTCTTCATGCGGTCGCCTATCTGGCGATGAGGGGAGCGGGTGAAGCGGTGACCGTCAAGGAAATGGCTGTGGATATCGGTTTTTCGCAGGAGTTTCTTGCCAAGGCGATGCAGAGCCTTACCCGTGCCGGCATTGCCTCTTCCGTTCAGGGCGTCAAAGGCGGCTACATGCTTGCGCGCCTCCCTTCGGAGATTACCGTTGCCGATATTGGCCTGGCCATTGAGGGAGAGCCGCATATGGTTCGTTGCGTCGTCAATACGGAGAGCTGCGAAATTTATTCATCCTGCCAGATGCGCGGCTACATTAGAGGACTGCAGAACAGCATTCAGGGTCTTCTTGCCTCCACAACCGTTGCCACACTGCTGCAGCGCACTGCACACTAACGCTCAAGACATTCATAAGCTCATGACCAAGAAAAGGCTCACGGATTCAGCCCCGTCTGAATCGAGTCTTCCGGATATTCTTCTGAAAGGCATTACTACCCATAACCTTCAAAACATTACCGTCCGCATTCCCAGAAACCGGTTTGTCGTTCTCACCGGAGTAAGCGGTTCGGGCAAATCAAGCCTTGCGTTTGATACGCTTTATGCCGAAGGGCACCGCCGGTATGTGGAGTCGCTTTCGGCCTATGTCCGCCAGTTCCTTGAACGGATGCCCCGTCCGGAAATTGAGTTGGTTGAGGGCATTGCTCCCGCCATTGCCATTGAGCAGAAACCTATTCCCAAAAACCCCCGCTCAACGGTAGGCACCGTATCGGAAATTTATGATTATCTGCGGCTGCTCTATGCGAGAATAGGGAAGATTTATTCGGCCGATACCAATGAACTGGTGCTCAGGCATACCCCTGATGATGTTGGCATGCAGGCCGGCTTTTTTGAAGAGGGGACAAAGTTTTACGCAGGGTTTCCGTTTCCCTCTCATCACGACAGCTCCCTGCACGCCTGCCCGGTGCGTGAGGAGATGGCGAATCTGAAGAAAAAGGGTTTTTTCCGCCTTGTTTGGGGAGATACTCTGCTTGATTTGAATGATGCTGCGGCATGGGAAAAGGTTGCGGCCATGCGTGAAGGTGAGCTGGCCACTCTTCTGGTCCTTGTTGACCGGTTTGTGACCCGTCATGATGAAAAGTTTGGCAGCCGGGTGGCCCAGGCTGCCGAGAGCTGCTTTGCTGAATCGGGAGGGTATGCCGTGCTGAAAGTTGTGGGCGGGAAAACCTACCGGTTCAGTGACCGGCTTGAGCTCAACGGGGTTGAGTATCAGGAGCCCTCCCCCCAGCTCTTCGCTTTCAATTCCCCAATAGGGGCCTGTTCATCGTGCCAGGGGTTCGGCAGGATTGCCGGCATTGATGAGGACGCTGTTATTCCCGACAAGTCTCTGACGCTTGAGGATGGAGCCATTGTCTGCTGGAACTCCGAGAAGTACCGGTGGAATCTTGAAGAGCTTCTGAAGGCCGCACCAAGGGCGGGAATTGCCGTTGATGTTCCTTATGCCAAGCTTTCGCAGGCAAACAGGGACACTCTCTGGAAAGGGATTCCGGAGAGCGGGTACAAGGGGATCTGGCCCTTTTTTGCCGAGATTGAGAAAGATGCCGGCTACAAGATGCATTTCCGTGTTTTTCTGAGCAGGTATCGCGGCTACGCCACCTGCCCCGACTGCCAGGGCTCAAGGCTCAACGCCGATGCGCGGATGGTCAGGGTGTCGGGGCGGAGCATCAGTGATGTTGCCAGAATGAATATTGATGACGCACACGCTTTTTTCCGGAATCTCGACATCTCCCCGTTTGACCGCAAAGTAGCCGATGCGGTGCTTCAGGAAATACAGAAAAGGCTTGGCTATCTGCTTGATGTAGGGCTCAACTATCTGACGCTCGACCGTCTGACTCACAGCCTTTCCGGCGGCGAGTTCCAGCGAATCAATCTGTCGACTTCGCTCGGTTCTCCTCTTGTGGGAGCCATCTATATTCTTGACGAACCCAGTATTGGTCTTCATCAGAGCGATTCAGCCCGCCTCATTACCCTTCTCTGCAAGCTCCGTGATCTTGGCAATACGGTTGTAGTGGTTGAGCACGACCGGGAGATTATTGAAGCGGCCGACGAGGTTGTTGACCTTGGCCCCCGCGCCGGAAGATTTGGCGGTGAAGTGGTGTTCCATGGCTCCGTGCAGGCAATGAAAGAGTCGGGGAGCTCACTGACGGCCGAGTATCTGCAGGGAAAGAGGTGCATCCCCATTCCCGTGAAACGCCGGACGGCTGATTTCCTCAGCTGCATTGCCATAGAGGGCGCCATGCAGAACAATCTCAAGAATATTGATGTCCGTTTTCCCATCGGTGTTCTGACCTGTGTAACCGGTGTCAGCGGATCGGGCAAATCCACTCTCGTCAATGATATTCTCAAAAAAGGCCTGCTTCGGGAAAAAGATATCCTGAAGGAGAAGGTAGGGACGCACCGTTCCATTACAGGCGGATGGCTGATTGACCGTGTGGAGCATGTTGACCAGTCGCCCATTGGCCGGTCAAGCCGGAGCAATCCGGTAACCTACCTGAAGATTTTTGACGACATCCGCGCTCTCTTTGCCGGAACGGCTGAGGCAAAGGCCCGTGGATGGAAAGCGGGGTATTTTTCGTTCAATATTTCCGGAGGCCGCTGCGAGGCCTGTGCAGGCGAGGGGAGCGTGCGCATTGAAATGCAGTTTCTGGCAGATATTGAAGCGGTTTGTGAAGATTGCGGAGGGCTTCGTTACAAGTCCGAAACCCTTGAGGCAAAGTACAGAGGGCTGTCAATAGCCGAAGTGCTGGATCTTACCGTTCTTGAAGCGATTGATTTTTTCCGCACAGAGAAAACCATTTCCCGAAAACTTGCCGTTCTTGACGAGGTCGGTCTTGGATACATCCGGCTTGGTCAGTCGTCGAGCACACTCTCGGGCGGTGAGGCGCAACGGCTGAAACTGGCGAGTTTCATTGCCAGGGCGGATGTTGAACATACCCTCTTCATTTTTGACGAACCGACAACCGGATTGCATTTTGAAGACATCCTGAAACTGATCCGGTGTTTTGACAAACTGCTCCAGCAGGAAAATACGCTTGTTGTCATTGAACATAACCCCGACATCATCCTGCAGGCTGATTGGGTGATTGATCTGGGCCCCGGGGCCGGAGACAGGGGTGGAAGCATTGTGGGAGAGGGCACGCCCGAAGAGATTGCCGGAATGGATCACTCCCTGACTGGCGTTCATCTCCGGCCCTTCATAGGGAACGGCCGTAAGAGGAGGGGATAGGCAGCCCTTCAGTCAAGTATGGGGTCGTCCTCAAGCGCACCGCCGTGAAGGCGGATGTGCGGAAAATGAGATTCAGAGGTCCGCTCAACCCATACATCGCCTCCTTTTTCGAATCCGGTTTCGTTCTCCTCCACTGAGATGCGGTTTTTCGCCAGTGCCGTTATCTCCTGCAGAATGGCTGCATGAAGCCGGTCCTCTTGAGTAGCTGTGTCGTCACTCATTTTCGACACGAGGCTCTCCATTTTTTCCGTTGCCACCTTTCCTATGCTGCAGTAAAGTTTTGCAGTGCTGTTTTCTGTTTCTTCTTCAGGCATCATTTATTTGTGCTTGCTGTTTGGAGGAAATCTCTTTTTGTGTATACTACAATGTTCTTTTAGCACTCATCGTTTCCGAGTGCTAACAATGAGGAACAATCAGTAGCAATACCTAATAGTATCGTACGATTAATCTGAAACTCAAACAAGAGAAAGACAATGAACCTGAAACCTTTAGCTGATCGAGTTATTGTGAAGCCCGCCCCCGCAGAGGAAAAAACAAAGGGTGGCCTGTACATTCCCGATACCGGAAAGGAAAAGCCGATGTACGGTGAAGTTGTTGCCGTTGGAGCCGGAAAAATGTCTGACAGCGGCCAGCTGCTTGACATGCCTGTGAAAGCTGGCGACAAAGTGCTCTATGGTAAATATTCCGGAACCGAAGTGAGTGTTGAGGGCGAAGATTACCTCATCATGCGCGAGTCGGACATTTTTGCAATTCTGGGCTGATAGAACAGTTTTCGAAATTCAACAACCTTTATTGGAGGAAAGCTATACAATGACTGCCAAAAATATTCTTTTCGAGGCCGACGCCAGGGCAAAACTCAAAGTTGGCGTGGACAAACTGGCCAATGCCGTGAAAGTAACCCTCGGACCTGCCGGGCGCAATGTCCTTATCGACAAAAAATTCGGAGCACCGACCTCAACCAAAGATGGCGTTACCGTTGCCAAAGAGGTTGAGCTTGAGGACGCAATTGAGAACATGGGTGCACAGATGGTTCGCGAGGTTGCTTCCAAAACCAGCGATGTAGCCGGTGACGGAACCACCACTGCAACCGTTCTTGCTCAGGCCATCTACCGTGAAGGCCTGAAGAATGTTGCCGCAGGCGCCCGTCCTATTGATCTGAAAAGAGGCATCGACCGTGCTGTCAAAGAGGTTGTTGCCGAGCTCCGTACCATCAGCCGCAGCATTTCCGGCAAGAAGGAGATTGCACAGGTTGGCACCATCTCCGCCAACAACGATCCTGAAATCGGCGAGCTGATTGCCGAGGCCATGGACAAGGTTGGCAAAGACGGTGTTATCACTGTTGAAGAGGCAAAAGGAATGGACACCGAGCTGAAAGTTGTTGAGGGTATGCAGTTCGACCGCGGTTACCTCTCTCCCTACTTCGTCACCAATTCGGAGTCAATGGAAGCCGAGCTGGACGATGCGCTGATTCTCATCTACGACAAGAAGATCAGCAACATGAAAGAGCTGCTTCCGATTCTTGAGAAAGGTGCACAGTCCGGCCGTCCGCTGCTTATCATTGCAGAGGACATTGAAGGCGAGGCTCTTGCAACGCTTGTTGTCAACAAGCTGCGCGGCACCCTGAAAGTATGCGCCGTCAAGGCTCCTGGATTCGGCGACCGCCGCAAGGCCATGCTTGATGATATTGCCATTCTAACCGGCGGTACCGTCATCTCCGAGGAGAAAGGGTACAAGCTGGAAAACGCCACAATCAACTATCTTGGCCAGGCTGCCCGCGTCTCTCTCGACAAGGACAACACCACTATTGTTGAAGGCAAAGGGACCCAGGAAGAGATCAAGGCCCGTATCAACGAGATTAAAGGCCAGATTGACAAGTCAACCTCCGACTACGACACCGAGAAGCTGCAGGAGCGCCTTGCAAAACTTTCAGGCGGCGTTGCCGTCCTCAATATCGGTGCATCCACCGAAGTTGAGATGAAAGAAAAGAAGGCCCGCGTTGAAGATGCGCTGCATGCAACCCGCGCTGCCGTACAGGAAGGCATTGTTGTTGGTGGTGGTGTTGCGCTGATCCGTGCCATCAAAGGTCTGGACAATGCAAAGCCCGACAATGACGACCAGAAGACCGGTATTGAAATCATCCGCCGCGCTCTTGAAGAGCCGCTTCGCCAGATTGTTGCCAACACCGGCACCACCGACGGCGCTGTTGTGCTTGAGCATGTAAAGAACGGTGAGGGTGATTATGGCTTCAACGCCAGAACCGAGCAGTACGAGAACCTTGTTGAGGCCGGCGTTGTCGACCCGACCAAGGTGACCCGCAGTGCTCTTGAGAATGCGGCATCCGTTGCCAGCATTCTTCTGACCACTGAAGCCTGCATTACCGATATCAAGGAAGATACTCCTGACATGCCGGCAATGCCTCCGGGCGGAATGGGTGGAATGGGCGGCATGTACTGATCCCTCTTTTCCCATTGTTCTCTTACAGGCCAGCCTTCGGGCTGGCCTTTTTTTTCTTATTTTCAAGTCAAAAATCATTGATCACTTCAGTTTTCAGCAGCGTATGAAAGCCGTTCTACTTCTCAGCGGCGGGATGGACAGCCTTGTCACCACCGCCATAGCCCACAATGAAGGGCTTCAGCTTGCCGCCATGCATGTTACCTATGGTCAGCGGACCTGGCAGAAGGAGCTGGAGTCGTTCCGGAGCATTACCGGCCATTATGGCATCGGGGAGCTGCTTGAGGTCAACGCGGATTTCCTGGGGGCCATCGGTGGCTCCTCACTGACGGACCACACCATGGCTGTCAGCGGAGCCGACCTTCAGGGCACCGCCATTCCAACAAGCTATGTGCCCTTCCGCAACGCATGTTTTCTCTCCATGGCTGTCAGCTGGGCGGAGGTTATTGGTGCGAAAAGAATTTACATTGGTGCGGTTGAGGAAGACTCTTCCGGCTATCCCGACTGCCGGAAGGTGTTTTACGATGCATTCAACAGGGTTATTGAGCTTGGCACAAAGCCCGAAACAGGAATAGAAATCCTGACCCCGCTGATTGCCATGCAGAAGGCGGGTATTGTTGAAAAAGGGATGGAGCTTGACGCCCCGTTCCACCATAGCTGGTCGTGTTATAAAAGTGAAGGAAAGGCCTGCGGGGTGTGTGACAGCTGTGCCCGCCGCCTCAGGGCTTTTGA
>JABMPC010000069.1 GCA_013203905.1 Chlorobium sp.
GAACCACAATGCACCGGCAGTCGGGCAAAAAGCCCCACTGCCGCAGTATTAGCGTAAAATAAGTACACTCAGTCATGAGTGTCCCCAAGTTTTTCTCAAATCAGGGATGCTGCCAGCTTTTGACGAGGGTGTAGGCTTCTTCCCATGAGGCGGCTTTGGGGCCGGGAATGTGGCGGTTGGTGCTGTTTGAGAAGCAGATGGTCTGGAGGCCGGCCGCCCGGAGCTGGAGGATGTTCTCGGGGCTGTCTTCTATATAGATGTCGGCCCCGACCTGCGACTTTTCTTTCATGAAGCAGAGGTCCCAGTACGGAATGCCGTGGCTGTCGAGCCATTCAACGGTCTGCTGGACGGCTGAAGCGTGGAAATAGTGGATGAAAAGACGGTGCGTAATGATGCGGATACGGTACCCTTCGTCAGAGAGCTGTCGGAGATACTTCCTTGCACCGGGAATGAGCGGCATGGTCCGGAACAATTCTCTCTGTGTCACAGCGAACCGGTGGAGACTCTCATACTGCCCCTCGTCACTGATGCCCCACTCCGTCAATCCATAGGATACCTCGCACGGAAGCTCATCTATAGTACACTCCATCCACTCTGAAGTAATCTGGCGCATCCGGCCGTAAAAATCAGCACAGACCCCGTCAAGATCAACCCCGATAACCGTCTTCTTCTGCATCATGGGTGCTGCCTCTTAAAAGGCCCTGTCAAAGATTTTCCGGTATTTCTGCGTTATGTCATGTTCTTCCCCGAGATAGCGGAAAATGGCAATGCAGGCTTTTCGGGAACCGTCGTCATCATAGGAACGGTTTCGGCGAAGGACACTGATGAAGGCTTCAAGAGCCGCCTCAAGGTCTTCGTGTCTGAGTTTCTCAATGGCATCAAGATAGTCGCCACGGACCTCATCAGCAGGAAGACTGCCGGCTGCAGCACGCAGAAGTCGGGCAAGCGTCCTGACTGTTTCTGAAAGCTCAGCATACTCAGCCTCAGCCTCAAGCAGTTCTGAAAGCTGAAGCGCCTCCTGGGGGTTGGAGAATAATTTGAGCTTCGAGAGGAGTGCATGGACCGTAACATTTCCCTTCTCTTTCTGCAAGACCCCCTCAAGAACCGAAAGAGCCATTGAGCGTTTGCCCTCACGCACAAACTCATCGGCAAGGGCAATCTCTTTTGCATAGGGACCGGGCAGGTTTTTTTTAAGCCACTCCTCAATCTGTTCTTCGGGAAGAGCGCCAGAAAAGGAATCAATCACTTCACCAGCTGAAAACAGCAAAACCATGGGAATGCTTCTGATCTGGAATTTTGCGGCTATATCAGGATAGTCTTCCGTATTGATTTTCACCAGAGTGAACCGTCCCTCATGCTTTCCGGCAAGCCCCTCAAGCACTGGAGCAAGCTGGCGGCATGGGGCACACCATTCGGCCCAGAAATCAACAAGGACCGGCATGTCATGGCTCGGTTCAATGACATCACATTGAAAATCAAAACGAAGAGACGGATCCATGAACAGATTTCTCCTTTATGCATTAAGTGAACAATGCCATTGCACTGCTGAAAAACGAAAAGAGAGGCTCCATCAGTCAGCTTACGGCATTCAGCCCAGCACTGAGCGAACCTTATCGAAAAGGGCTGCCCGTGAAAAGGGTTTGCCGAGAAAATGCACATCTTCGGATTCATCGGCATCTGAAAGAATATCGGACGCATATCCTGATATATAGAGTATTTTTACCTCCTCTCTCTGGTGTTCAAGCTGCTCTGAAAGCTCCCTGCCATTCATTCCCGGCATAATCATGTCGGTCAGCAGCATATGGATAGGCCCATCATAGGCTCCGGCAACTTCAAGTGCCTCCCGGCCATCAGCTGCTGAAAGCACACGGTAGCCGAAACTCACAAGAAACTTGCCGACTATCCTGCGCACCGCTTCCTCATCATCAACAAGAAGAATGGTTTCACCGCCGCGCTCTCCCGGTGAGCGGGCGGCACTCATCGAAGAGTGCTCAACGACTCCCATCAGGCGGGGAAGAAAAACCCGGAAAGTGCTCCCCATGCCGATTGCACTGTCCACAGTCACAAAACCGCCGCACCGCTCCACCAGCCCATTGACTATTGAAAGACCCAGTCCGGAAGCCGACTCTCTGGTCGTAAAAAAGGGTTCAAAAACCTGCGCCATCTCTTCTGCACTCATGCCCTTGCCCGTGTCGGACACCTCTACAAGAACAGAATCATAAACTGTTGCTTCTCCATGAATCCCAGCATACTCAATATCCATAGCAACATTTCGGGTTGTGATGGCAATACTGCCGCCTGAGCTCACAGCATCCATCGCATTGGAAAGAAGATGTCCCACTATTTCATCGAACTCACCCGCATCAATGAACACCGGCCAGAGGTCTGAGGCGGGGGAAAAATCAAGAACACTCTCACCCTGCATGCAGCACCGCTTCATCTCTACCAGTGAGCCGAGCGCACGATTGCAGTCAAGCGCTTCCGGCTTTGCGACACTCTTTCCTGCAGTTGCCAGAAGCTGCCCGGTCAGTCCGGCACAATGGCTGACTGCTGCCCGGATCTCATCAAAGGCCTGAAGCTGGTCCTGGCTGAAAGGGTGAGAGAGCATCAACAGGTCGGTCAAACCGAGAATCGATTGCAGCTTGTTGTTGAAATCGTGTGCAATACCACCGGCCATCCTGCTGACGAAATCCATCTTGGCGGTCTTCATCATCAGCAGCTGAAGCCGCTCCTTTTCAGACTCTATCCGCCTTCGTTCGCTGATGTCACGAGCAACACCTATAATGCCCTTGAGCTCACCACGGGAATTACGGATGAATGTAGTCATCACCTCGGCAGGAACAACGGAACCATCCTTATGCAGCTGGTCGAACTCGCAGATCTCCGAAGCCGCCGATTCGTCCCCTCTCTCCAAAGCCTCCAGTCGCCTGCTGATTTCAGCAACGGCAACCTCTGCCGAGGCCGGAGTCAATGCATCATAGAGTGACTGACGGCAGATTTCCTCAGGGGTAAAGCCCCTCAGCCGAACAACTGAAGGACTTGCATAGGTATAGTGATCAGCTTCAAAATCATACATCCAGATGACATCACCGCTGTTTTCGGTAAGGAACCGAAAAAACGATTCGGTCCCCTCCTCGGCTATTGCGCTTAGATCCATCTCCGACAACTCTCCCGCCGGTTCTTCACCACTGCATTCCGTCGAAAACTCCACTCTCCCTGCTCTTCTGTCATTGGCATTGAATCTCTGATTAACAGCCATTTTCAGTGACAGAAAACCAGTACCGTGCCTACCTGAAAAAGATCTTTTTTCAACCCCTCTCTCCTTACTGCCTTTATTCCTGCTGCTCATGCTCACCGTTCCTCCGTTGAGGGGGATAATTTCAAGGCGCGCACCGTCATAAGAATATTGACGGCAAATTATTTACAATTAATAACTTATAAATCCCCGTCGCCGTATTCCTATTGAAGTTATCCAAATAGGCCATGAAAGGCAACCCTAATCTCACTCCCCCTTTTCCGGCATAGAATCCAGTATATCCAGGTAAAGCATCCCGAGCCGGACAACCTCATCCTTGATCATATCCCTCAATGCCTCAGGGCTTATGACTCGGGCCTCGGCCCCATAACGCATGACCCAGCGCTTCACACCATCAAGTGAAACAACATCCATGCTGAGGGTCACCGAACCATCCTTATGCTCCTGAAGGCTCTGTGCGGGATGCAACTTCCGCGTTCGGATCCACTGTGCCTGATGAGAAGAAAAGGTGATGACAACATGTTCCATCCGTGTACGGGAAGCATGCTCAAACACTGTGGAGAGGTCACTGTCAAATAAAAAACCCTCTGGATCAGCAACAGGAAGATACTGGAGAACTTTATGAAGGGCCCGGCCGACCTCGTCATAGAGCGGGGTTCCCTGATACTGCGAAAGAACCTTGTTGACAGCCATCAGCGCCCGAGACTCAAGGCAATCTCTTTCAGCAGGCGACAGCTCCCACTCCTGCAAATAGCAATACCCTCGACGCCGGCTGTCATAAGCAATAGGGGCTCCAAGCACATTCTTCATATACTTGATGTCTCTCTGAATGCTTTTGGGTGATATATCAAAATAGCGGGCTATGCCGCTGCAGTTGGGGTAGCGATTGGCTCTCAACTGAAGGTCGACATACTGCATTCTCACCATTGGCGGACGAAACTCACGCATCACTGAAAACAGACCGTATATTACATCTTAATAAAAACGAAATATACGGCAATGTGCAGACAACAACAAAAGCTTACGAATTCCCATAAATAACCCTCCGCCTGACAAGAAATTTAATCAGCTCCAGCACTGGAACAACCGTCAGGGAAACAAGAGCTACCAGCAGCCAGTCCTCTGTGCTGAGCGGGTAGAGGGCGAAGGGTTCATGGAAAACAGGAACGGCGAAAATGACTGCAAGCAGGCCCAGTTCCCAAAGAATCGCAAGATTGAGCCATCGGTTTGTAAAGGGCCTGCTGAACATGCTTCTCGTCTGGGAGCGAAAAGCGTAAGCCTTGAAAAACTGAATAAAAACAAGCGAAGCGAAGGTCATGCTCATGGCCTCACGCAGAGGTCGGCCAGAATCAAGAGCATAGAGAAAAAGCGACACATTGACCACCGCCGACCATATCCCCCCGCCAAGCAGGAGAGCCACCATTGCTCTGCTGAACACTCCCGCCTCCCTTTTGCGGGGAGGCCTCAGCATCGTATCGGATTCCGGAGGGTCGACGGCAAGGGCTAGTGCGGGAAGACCATCGGTAGCAAGGTTCACATAGAGTATCTGCACCGCAGTGAGCGGCAAGGGGAGACCGGCCAGCGTTGCAGCAATCATCAGGCCGAGCTCTCCCGTATTCGAAGAGAGCAGATAGCTGAGATATTTCCGGATATTCTCATAAATTCCCCGCCCTTCCTCAACCGCATCCACAATTGAAGCGAAATTGTCATCAGTGAGCATCATGTCGGAAGCCTCTTTTGCAACATCAGTTCCAGTAATGCCCATGGATATGCCGATATCAGCCCGTTTGAGCGCGGGAGCATCATTCACCCCGTCGCCGGTCATGGCCACAACCTCCCCATGCCGCTGCAATGCCTCAACTATGCGGAGTTTATGCTCGGGAGAGACTCGCGCAAAAACTGAAGCAGATTGCACGGCCCTGGAAAGGGCCTCTTCATCCATCTCCTCAAGCATACGGCCGCTCACCCCTTCCCCATCGCCAGCCATACCCAGCTCGCTGGCAATGGCATGAGCTGTTGCAGGATGATCTCCTGTAATGAGAACGGGACGGATACCCGCGCTCCTGCATCGGCTGACGGCCAAAGCCGCTTCCGGACGCGGCGGATCGATCATGGCGGCAAACCCGAGAAAAGTCATTCCGGAAACACTCCTCCCGATTTCCCCATCCCACTGTTCAGCAAGAGCAAGAACGCGCATTGCCTTCCCGGCAAATGCGTCGGCCACCTCCAGCAGCTCCCGGCGCATTAAATCATCAAGAGAGACAGGACCCTCCAGAAGAAGCACCTCGCTGCAGGCATCGAGTACAGTTTCGGGGGCCCCCTTCATAAAAAGACGCTGCCTCCCCTCAAACCTGTGAAGAGTCAGCATCCTGCGGAGCTCAGGAGAAAACGGCAGTTCATCAAGACGGGGATGCTGACGGCGCAGCTCCTGCTCATCCAACCCACCCTTGCGGCCGAGAACAAGAAGCGCCCCCTCGGTAGGATCTCCTGCCACAGACCACCCTTTTTCATCGCTCTTTTCCAGCTTCGCATCATTGCAAAGCATGGACGCAGTCAGGAGAGGCTGGAGTGAGGCCGGGATGGTGGCATCACCCTCTTGGGAAAAAGAGCCCGAGGGATCATATCCCGTACCACTGACGGCCAGCCTCACCCCCGAAGTATGCACAGCCCGAACAGTCATCTCGTCACGGGTCAGGGTTCCGGTTTTATCAGAGCAGATGACCGTTGTACTGCCGAGGGTTTCAACGGCAGGCAGACTGCGCATAAGGGCGTTGCGTCTGGCCATGCGCTGGACGCCAAGAGCAAGAGAAATAGTGACAACGGCCGGAAGTGCTTCAGGAACAACGGCAACAGCAAGAGCAATGCCAAACACCAGCATTTCAAGAAATGGCTGACCACGCAGAAATCCGGCAATCACCAGCAATGCAACAATCAATAGTGCCGAACGGGCAAGAATTGTGCCGATACGGTCGAGATTATCCTGCAGGGGTGTGCGGAGACTCTCAACCCCTCCAAGCAGTTCAGCTATGCCGCCGAACCGGGTCTGCATTCCGGTAGCAACAGTCACAGCCTCACCACGACCCGCGCTAACACCGGTTCCTGCAAACACCATAGTGCTCTGGTCGCCAAGGGGGGCATCAAGAGCAACAGCGGCCGAAGCATCTTTATCGGAAGGGAGGGATTCGCCGGTCAATGACGACTCTTCAAGCTGCAGGGCCGCTGAAAACAGAAGACGACCATCTGCAGGAACACGGTCACCGGCCGAGAGGATAAGAATATCTCCCGCAACAACCGACTCGGCCGGAATAAGGAGTTCCTTTCCTCCTCGGCGCACCCTTGCCAGAGGAGGAGCCATCTCGGCGAGCGCACGAATGGCCTTTTCGGCACGAAACTCCTGAAGAAAGCCGAGCAGAACTGCAAAAACGACGATCACGGTAATGGCGACCGCTTCAAGCGTATGGCCAAGAATGAATGAGAGAAGGGCCGCCGCAAAAAGCGTCAGCATCAGCACACTCTGAATCTGCTGCAGGAGCATTGACCACACGCTCTGCCGTTCTGAACCCTTGAGAGCGTTCGGTCCCTCTTGCAGCAGCCGGGCGGCAGCTTCCTTTTCGTTCAACCCCTCCGTCGAGGAGCCAGCCTTGCCAAGCGCATCTTCAGCCGAAAGGGTGTGCCATGGAATTGGTGATAGCTCCTGCATGAATTTCTCTTTTGCATAGTAATCCAGCCTTCAAGGGGGAGTGAGAGCAAGAGAAAAGAACAATCGCCGTAGCTTAAAAATTGACCGCCGTTGCCCTCTTTGCCTGAACCATAAATTTTTCGGCCCAGTTGGCTCCGGAATATTTCACAGCAAGCGCCACGGCAAGATGCTGCGGATCAAGACCGATCTCTCGGTTACGCCCCAGACCCTGAACGCATGATGGACAGTTGGTCAGCATTACCGCACCCGAAGCCCCGTGCATGGCCTCCAGAATGGCCACCCGTTTGCGCTGGAGCATGGAATCGGTAATATCAGGGCGTGAAAGCGACAGCGTTCCAGCCTCGGAACAGCAGTGAGGAACCGCCGTCACACTCCCGAATCCACCGATTGAATCGATTGCCTCAAGAGCCTTTCCAGCGAGGGAATCATGGCAGGGCGCATGGTAGAGATATTTGCCGGATCCCTCTATTGTGAGACCTTTTTCCTGTAGGAAAGCGGCAATATCCTTTATGTTTCCGCCGAACAGCCGGTCAGCCTCAATCGCCTCAAGCCCCTCCATGCATGTACCGCAGGTCACAATACAGGCATCGAAATCAATGTAGGAGAACATCTCCCGAATCTGGCTGAACATGACGCTGTTGCGAAGCACAATGCTTCCATACTGCTCGGTCTTTGCGTTCACATGAGCCGGGAATCCACAGCAGAGAAAGGGAGGAGGAAGTACAACCCGTGAGCCTCTTTCAAGCAGCATATGGATGGATGCCATGGAAATGGTTGAAATCAGCCGTTCTGAACCGCAGCCCGGAAAATAGAAGACGCTGCTTTCCACTTCTCCTTCTGGCTCAAACACCAGCACCTGGTCGGGGCCGCACTCGGGAAGAATGTCGCGAAGGGTGGCCGAAGGAACTTCCGGCACCTGGGAGCGAAGCATTCTGAGAGGATAAAGAGCAGGCGGTTCGTTTTCGGGCTGAATCGGAGCAGTCAGGCGTGTGCCGGCTCTCTGTGCAGCACCGCCGATCTGCAGAACGGCTTTTCTGAACATTGCATTGAATGCAGGTGAACGACTGGCAAGATAGCTGAGCGTCATTTCGGTCACAGGAGTGGAATGTTTGATTCCCCATCCCGAAAGGATCTCCCGCTCCAGAACAGAAACCTCACCAGTATCAATATCAACCGGGCAGGGTTTCAGGCATTTATGGCAGATGGTGCAGTGGTCTGCAACCTCCTCAAGCCAACGGAGAAGGGCAAAGTCGGTCGAACGCTCCCGCTGTGCATCAAACAGAAGCGCTTCAATAAGCGAACCGATAGCAAGATTCTTATTGCGGGGATGATAGAACATCCCCCGGGCCGGATAATAGACGCAGCAGTCGATTTTGCATTTGCCGCAACGGATGCAATAGTCAACCTTTTTGGAAAGCGACTCAATCTGAGCCCGCTGAAGAATATGAGCCTCAAGCTCAAGAAGGTTGAACGAGGGGGTAAAAATATGCTGCAGCACCTCAAGATCATCCAGCTTGCCGGGGTTCATGGTTCCTTTCGGATCAACCTTCAGCCGGTATGCGGAGAGTTCCGCAAGAATCTTCGGATCAAGATATTTCAGCTTGGTCACCCCTATGCCGTGCTCGCCCGAAACAACACCGCCAAGGGAGACAACTTTTTCCATAACGCGATCAATGACCCGGTCGGCACGCTCCAGCATCGGGCGGTCATTCGAGAGCACCGGCACATTGACATGAACATTGCCGTCGCCGGCATGCATATGGGTAGCCAGAACAATTCGCCGGTCGCGGACAAAAGAATATGCCTCATCAAGTTTTTCAAGGATGAGAGGATAACCCTGAAGAAGTTCAGCAAGCTCACCTGCCAGTTCATCAACAACAGCAAGCGAACGAAGCTGCTCCTCTCCAGCCTCTGAAATCCTGTTCGCAAACAGACGGCAGAGTTCTCCGGAAGCCGGAATTTTTGAAGCAAACTGCCCCCCGTCCTCATTGACCTCGGTCGACTCCAGAAGAGTGCGGACCCTGTCCACATAGAGCATCTGCGCATACTGCTCCTCCTCAATATTGAGGCCGTCAATGAAACGCGAAAACTCTGCGAGCGCTTCAAGAGGAATGACAATATCCTCATTGAGCTTGAAGGCATTGGTTCTTCTTGCAATTGCACTCAGCTTCTTCCTGTCACTCCAGAACCGCTCGGAAGCGGCACTGTCCTGAGCCACAAACATCAGCGTATTGGGATGGCGCTCAAGCAGCTCCTGCACCCGAAGAACGCCCTGTTGGACAGCCTCGGCGCCGGTAGCGGCAATATCGATAAGCAGAACCGCTTTGGGGATCTGCGGCCGGGCCGCCTTGACCTTGTAGTCAATAGCCCGGATATATTCATCATCAAAATGCTCAAGGGCTAAAAGTGCCTCCCCATCCTCCTCGGGAAGGGGAAAAACCTTGGAAAGCTCCACAATCACGCGGCTGGCCTCATCCATATCAGGGCCGAAAAACTCCAGACAGAGCGTCTTTTTTTCGGGATACTTTTTGTACAGGACGAAGACAGCCGAGGTTATCACCCCGTCAGTCCCCTCCTTCTGCATACCCGGTACGCCGCCAAGCGCCTTGTTGGTAATGTCTTTCCAGAGCCCTTTTTTCCGGATATCCGCCCCCAGCAGCTCAATTCGGTCCAGTCTGCGACCGGTTTCATCGCGAATTTCAAAAGCAACGGTATCTTCATGACGGATTTTGCGGAGCCTGTGGTCGGTCCTGCGAACAACAATATTCTCACCGGTCGGCATCGCCATCCTCCATTCAAGGAGGTTGTCAATGCATGTGCCCCACCTGACAGCCATTTTACCACCGGCATTTTCTGCAATATTACCACCGATCGTGCACGACCATTCACTTGTGGGATCTGTGGCAAACACAAGGCCGTGATGATCGGCCTCCTCCATCGCCTTTTCAGTCACCACTCCGGCCTCAACCTCAAGAACAGACGCCGGCACACGAGAGCCATCCTCCATTTCAAACTCCTGGACCGAGATTCCGCGAATCCGGTTCAGTTTCTCCATGTTGATAATGACGCATCCCGGACGAAGAGGCACGGCACCGCCAGTAAGGCCAGTACCGGCACCGCGCGGAATAACATGCAGTCCGAGATCGGCTATGGCTGTAACAAGGGGGGCAACCTGCGCCTCACTATCAGGAGTAACAACTGCAACGGGAAGATGCAACCTCCAGTCGGTCGCATCCGTGGCGTGGGCAACAAGCGAGAACGGATCAAACAGTACATTTTTCACCCCCACAATGGCACCCAGTTCCCGCCGCATCCGGCGGCGCAGCTCGGGTGTTTTTGCAACCACCTTGCGGAACCGCTCAAGCTGGTCGCCAACAGCCTCAACAATCTTAATGACACGGGTCTCACCGTTTGCAGAGTCGGCAATGATATCAAGATCCGACATGGCTCGCTCAAACAAACGGCGGCGTCGAGCGGCAGAATCAACAAGTTCCTGAAACAGGTAGGGGTTGCGACGGTGAATGAGAATCTCACCGATAATGCTCATCAGAAGCCTGGCGGAACGACCTGTTACCCGGACCTCCCGAAGCTCCTCCAGCATACCGAGAATATCCTTGCCAAGCAGAAAGGCAATCACCTGCCGGTCAGCTGCAGATGTATAGTTGAAGGGTATCTCCCTGGGTGTCCGCTGTTGTGATGTGGTCGTTTTCTGGCCTCTTGTTGGCATGGTTCAGAGTATCGGTGGCAATAACAGCAAAAAAAGCGTCAGCGCCCTGTTCTGGAAAGAGCTGCCTCCGTAATAGCCATAAGCTCCGGAAGCAGCCTTATCATTAATCATGGATAGAAAGTAACAAACACAGCGGCAAACCCCGAACCCTTACTGAAACAAAGCGCTGAGCGGGCGCTTTTCCGATGGTGAGCCGGCAAAGAGCTTAAAGCCCATGAGACTGGTCATGGACTGAACCGCACAGTTGATTTTACCGATGAAGAGATCAAGGTCGGTAACCCCGTGAGAAGCATCGGCAGCTGCCTGCTCCATAAATTCGAGAAACTGGTCATAACGCTGCTCACCAATGCGCGATGACCATGAAACATCCGATATCCGGAAAGCGCAGAGCGGTTCGTCAATCACATACAGGTCACCATGTGCAAGCAACTGCAGCCAGAAATCCAGATCAATCGTATAGGGAACAATGGCACTGTATCCACGGGTTCTGGCCATGACCTCCGCCGGAAAAAGCCCGCAGACAGGTTCGCCGATGATATTGGTTCCCATCCGGACCATCTTCCGCACCACCTCTTCAACCCCTTTGCGGCCCTCATCAAGGAAGTTCACCTTCTTGATGAGCGCCTTTCCCTGTGAATCAATGATTGTCCGCTGGCTACTGACGAGGCTTACCCCGCTGCTTTGGGGGTCAAGAAACCTCGCAACCTGTTTTTCAAGGCAGGTCGGATAGAGAATGTCATCGCCACACACCAGTTTGACGAAGCGCCCCCTGACGCTACTGATCGCCTTGTTCCAATTCCCCTCCGGGCCCAGATTCTCAGAGTTCCGAATCAGCTTTATCCGTGAATCAGCAAACGACGCAGCAAGCTCAAAAGAACCATCAGTTGAATTGTCATCATAGATCAGCAGCTCAAAATCCGTAAAGCTCTGATTGAGGACAGAGGCAATAGTCTCCTCAATAAATCGCGCATTGTTGTACATCGGAATCGTAACCGTAATCAACGGGCGTATACCTTCACCCATAGTGCAACCTCCTCTTCTGCGCTCCTTGCAAGGCCCTCTGTTAATCAGCCATGTAGAGAGCGCCATGTTTCATGGCCCATGCCCCTGTAGCGGGTTTTCCGGAATCAAGTACTGTCGCCGGAGACACTTTGGCCCTGTTCAGGCGAGTCCGGCTCATATTGGCAC
The DNA here is from genome assembly GCA_013203905.1 of Chlorobium sp. Lineage (GTDB taxonomy): Bacteria > Bacteroidota > Chlorobiia > Chlorobiales > Chlorobiaceae > Chlorobium. The sequence goes on from JABMPC010000069.1 coordinate 11,872, forward strand.
GCCAAAGTTTAGTCCCTCTGAGATCAGCCCCGGCAAGATCCACCCCCACCAACGACGCCTCGCTGAGGTTGGCACCACGAAGATCAGCGCCCCTGAGGTCGCCCTCCGAAAAGTCGGTCCCGCGAAGACTGGCATTCTGCAGATTGGCACCCTGCAGATTGAGTTGTGAAAGATTTTTATGATCATAACGGGCTTCAGTAAGGTTCACCCGCATGGACGGGTTCTCCCGTCGCAGCCTGTTCCACTCACGCCAGTCACTCTTCAGCATCTCATACTGTGCTGTGTCATACGGGGCATCTGCCGGGCCTGTCCTTCTCCAGAGGTTGAGAGCGCTTTTGAGAGGCACCTTCCCCTCCCGCTTACCCCTCGAAGCTGCCAGCGTGCCGGTCTGCTCCAGCGAGGATGCATGCTCCACGGCAACCACAGGAACTCTCACATCAGCCATAAATATAGCGCCATTTGCTACCGACCAGACAGCATCAGCGTAGCTTCCGCTTTCAAGAACTGTTGTGTCCGACACCTTCACCCCCATAAGCACCGCCCTGTCAAGAACAGCCCGCCAAAGATATGCCCCTCTCAGGTCAGCGCCGGAAAAATTGACGCGCCCGAGACCGGCCTCACGAAAGTGGACATTCTGCAGATTTGCGCCAGAAAAGCTGGCTCTCGAGCACTCCGCTCTTCTCAGATCGGCTCCGCTCAAATCCGCGCCACTGCAGTCGGCACCTTCAAGAATCGCCCCGTCAAGAGTGGCGCAACGAAGAAAGGTGCCATTCAGGTTTGCCCCATCAAACAGCGCCCCCTCACAATTGGAAGAATCAAGGCGGGCCCCCGAAAGGTTTGCACCTGTAAGATTCGACTCGCTGAGGTCAGCACCCTCAAGACTGGCCCCATGAAAATCAAAACCACTGAACTTCCGACCCTTGAGGTCTGCACCCGAAAGATCAGGAACAAAAGTTGTCTCAGCAGCTCTTTTGGCATTCCATGCTTCACGCCCCTCACGAAGCTGCTTAAGATCATCAGAGTCAGCCGCCGAAAGCGGCCTTGAGAGCATCACCGATAGCAGCATCAGAGCGATGGGCATAAGAGAAAACGGAGAAGTGTTTGGCAATCGCATGAGTCAATCTCCTTCGATGCTTGATTCCCGATAGAGTTCCCGTTTCAGATTGAAAATCAGAAAAAGGACTCCAAGGGCAAACACACCACCCGAACCTCCAAGCAGCAGATCGTTTTCAAGAAAAAATGCAAGCAGAATCCCTACGCCAGAGAGCAGCATCACAGTCAGCTGCACGAAAGCAAGGTGCATGGTTGCAGGCTTGAGTATTGCAGCAAGAGCGTTACCCTCCCTGAGCATTGCCAGTGAGTCTTTACGAACAATAGCGGGAATGACGATATAGATCATCCCGACAAACGAAAAAGTTATCCAGCCAAGCAGTGCCGCATGCGTATGGGAGTGGTAAATCCACATCTGGTCTGCACGGATGGGCGGATGCGCACCGAAGGGTATCCCTTGTATGTAGTAGACATTCATGATACCATAAGCGCTCGTGGCAAACAGCAGCGCCAGACCGCTGAGAAGATACGCCAGTGCTGGATGGAGGAACCGTGTTTTGAAAAAATTGTAAAGGTAGACGCCAAATCCTCCCAGAATGGCCATAACACCAAGCAGCAGGATATGACTGACCAGCATCATGCCCAGATAGTTGCCCATCAGAATCACAATCAGAAAGACCAGCACCCCTCCTACAAAAATGTAAAACCAGAGGCTGAAGAGCAGCGTCATCAATTCACGCCTGCTCGACTGCTTCCATGCATAGGTATAGAGAAAGCCCATGACGCTTATGCTGAGCGGAAAGCTGGAACCGAGGAAATATGCCGACTGGGTCACAAAAAAAGGAATAATGCCCTGATCGGGGAATGCCTCTTTGAGCCCGAGCGTGAAGAGTCCGAGATTTGCGTTGAGCAGAAAAATGACATCAAAAATATAGTATCGCACAGAAACCTCTTTCCAGATTCTGGGAATGGAAAGGGTGGCGAATATCTCCTTCAGTGGCCCCAACACCAGAACCATCAGAAAGAGGCCGGTAAAGGCTTTCAGGAGAGGCCACTGCATGAACACCGCCACGGTAATCATGACAAGTGCAACCAGCACCCCATACACATATCTCCGCTGCTTTCGCGGATCTATCTTCATTTCAGGGTAAATCGCCGATGTCAGGTAGCGATTGAAAATAAGGATCGCAAGGTTGCCGAATCCTATAAAAAACAGGTAGGGATGAAGCTGGTTGAGAAAATCATTATGATACACACCTCCCAGAGCGCCAAGCACTGCTGAAAAGGCCATGACGGCAACCGTCACCGTGGTAAAAAGGCGCGCAATACTGCCCGGAGATCCCTCAATAGTCCTGTTCTGCATGAGAATTGTTTTTTTGTTTTTTCAGTTCATCCAGCGCCACAAGGGAAAGGGCAATCAGCGCCACATTCAGCGTCAGCGGGTTGAAGGGCAGGGTAAGCATTGCTGGCTCAAACAGGGCAACAAACAGGAGCAGACCGGTTAAAGTTATCATATTGAACCAGAACACCCAATACTGCATACTGACAAGCAGCAGCAGACCGAACATGATTTCAGCAACGCCCATCCAGCTGACGGCCATGCATGCCCAACGGTAAACAGGAATAAGATGATTGAGAAGCTCAACCTCACCTGAACTTCTACAGACAAGCTTCGGCACAGCTCCCTGATATATCCAGGAAAAAGCAAGCGCAATCCGGCTTATCCAGAGTATCGAAGTACCCTTCATGAGCGCAGGGCCAATCAAACCAAAAAGCATAAGCCAAATCGTTATTGAATGGATAGAATTGCAAAGGCTGAATTCAAAAAAAGCGTACGAGAGCTCGCTTTTTTCGAATTCAGCCTTTGGCGAACATACCAAGAAAACTCATCAGCAGAAATGACGGGCAATGTCGCACGAAATATCAGCTGATGCCTTCACATGGTTGAGAATCGAAAGGATGCCGGTCAGACTGATGATATTCTCATCGGTCACCTCGGCCTTGATTTTCGCCACAGCCTTGTTGTAGATATCCTCAATTTCCTTCAGCATGGCAATCGTCTCACTGGCATGCTTCGCATTACCGCTCACAAATGCCTCAACCGCTTTCTTGATCATCTCCGCCGTAATGTCGCCCATAGGCTTCAATCCATACTCATCCTTGTGAAGCTCCTGAATATTTGCAAACTCGACAAACGGCGTCTTGTCGGCAATGTTGAGAGCAAACTGTGCGAGACGCTCAAGCTGAAGAAGAATCATCCGGGCATCTTCAAGAGTCTTCAGCTGCCCTTCATCAAGCCCCTGAAACGATGAGTATGCCAGCGTCAGATACTCCATCTCAAACTTGTTCTTCTGAATATATTCCTCATCAAACTGGAATGCGGAGGCTGCCAGTTCACTGTTTTTCTTCGTTGACGCCCTGATACTGAGCATCAGGTTGTTTTCAACATTGGAGGAAAGCTTGGTCATCTTCTGCTTGAGAGCCTCAAGCTGAATGTGAACAGGCCCCTGTGGAGTAACTGAAAGGCCAAATTTGACGGGATCGACCTGAATTGTGAAGGCTTTGGGAACAGCCGTTGTTTTCGGTGAATCACCGAAAATCTTTCCGAGGAGACTTGCCATAATGATTCAGTAACCAGACTTAATAATTGTAGGAACAGAAACTGAAATGTAATTGAATTTAGCTGTGACAAGGGGTTAAATCCAAGAAAAAATGCAAAAAAGCCCGGCATGAGCCGGGCGGAACACTTATTCCCGGAGCGGGCCCCTCGTTTCAGCCCTTAAGCGACTGTATCAGCTTTTCGTAGGAACTGTCGCTATGGCGTGAAATCTCTCCGGTAACAAGATAAATGACCTCATGGGCAATTCTGGTCGCATGGTCGGCCATGCGCTCGATATAACGGGAAATGGAAAGCAGAGCGATAAGCTGGTCCACATCAGCCGCAGGGTCTTTCATCAGCAGTGCGACCCGCTTGAACACGGAACTGTGGATGGAATCAATCTCTTCATCAAGCGCGCATACCTTGTCGGCGAGGAAGCGGTCTTTGGCAATGAACGCCTCAAGCGACTTGCGGGTCATATCGGCAGCAAGTTTTCCCATATGATCATAATCAAAGAGATCGATCATCTCGGAATCAATTTCCGGCATACGCTCAATGATGTGCACAGCCAGGTCCCCAATGCGCTCAAGATCATCGTTGATCTTCATGATGGTCACAATGGTGCGCAAATCCCTTGCAACAGGCTGCTGCAGCGCAAGAAAAGCAAGACAGCGTTCCTCGAGACGCACCTCTGTCATGTCGATTTCGTCATCAACGAGCCTGATGGCCCGTGCGCTTTCCTCATCCTGATGCCGGACTGCCTGGAGGGCATCGTTAAAATTCTGGAGAACCTTTTCTGAAAGCTGGACAAGAGCATCTGAAAGCTCTTTGATCAGTTCGTGTACCGGTCTGTCTGACATGGCGTAAAAGTGGTTTCGTTAGCTGAATCGTCCGGTAATATAATCCTCAGTCATCCGGTCTTTAGGATTTGTAAAGAGCTGTGCAGTCTGTGCATACTCGACAAGCACGCCCTCGTAGAAAAACATTGTATAATCGGATACCCGTGAAGCCTGCTGCATGTTGTGCGTCACAATCATGATGGTATAGCTTCCCCGGAGCTCCTGTATCAGATCTTCAATTTTGGCCGTCGCCTTCGGATCAAGAGCGGAAGTCGGCTCGTCAAGCAAAAGAATCTCCGGCTCAACCGCCAGCGTTCTTGCCACACAGAGCCTCTGCTGCTGACCGCCACTCAAACCAAGAGCGTTGCGCTCAAGACGATCACTCACCTCATCCCACAGTGCGGCCTTGCGAAGGCTTTTCTCAACAATTTCTTCAAGCTGTTTACGATCGTTCATCCCGTGGAGACGGGGACCATAGGCAATGTTATCAAAAATCGATTTAGGAAAGGGGTTGGGCTTCTGGAACACCATGCCGATTTTTTTGCGCAGAAGTACCTCATCAGTCAGCTTACCGTAGATATCCTCACCATCAAACCGGAGAATTCCAGAAGTATGGCAACTCGGTATCAGATCGTTCATCCGGTTGATTGCACGCAGAAAAGTGCTCTTTCCGCAGCCGCTCGGACCGATAATAGCAGTCACATACTTTGAGAGAATCTCGGCATTGACCTTTTTGACTGCCTCAAAATCGCCGTAATATATGGAAAAATCCTTAGCGACAACATGGGGGGTCCCACCACCGCTTACAGCCACTCTTTCCGAAGGAATATAAATGTCACGGGTCGCGGTTGCGGATCCCTTGGCTGCACTCTCTTTATGTTCGGCTCTCATCTGCATGGTTCCTTAACCTTTTAGTTTTTGGGAGATTTTGGCCCTGAGCAGGATTGCCGAGAGATTCAGAAGCAGAACGATGCTGACAAGGGAAAGCACCATACCATACTGTACATGACGAATCTCACAGGCCATTTCATGTTCACTGGCAAGATTGTAGATATTCCAGGAAAGTGCCGGAGTTGGTGAAGAAAACACATCGGCTATTCCTATTGCCGAACCCACACTGACAGCTGCAGTGAAAATGATTGGCGCTGTTTCCCCCGCTGCACGGCCAAGACTGATAATGCCGCCGGTAATGATGCCGGGCAGTGCCGCCGGAAGAATCACCGTGGCGATGGTGTTCCATTTTGTTGAGCCAAGACCAAGGGAGGCCTCTTTGTAGGTTTTCGGCACCGAGAGTATGGCCTCTTCTGCAGCTCTGATGATGGTTGGCAGAATCATGATTGCAAGGGTCAGCGAACCTGCAAGCACGCTCTTCGATTCCGATACCTTCATGGTGTTGATGAAGAATGCCAGACCGAAAAGACCAAACACAATGCTTGGCACACCCGCCAGCGTACTGTTGGCGCTTCGCAGAATGCTTGTAAAGAATCCCTCCTTTGCGTATTCAGTAAAGTAAACCGCAGCTATCACACCCAGAGGAAAGGCAAAGAGCATAGCCCCTATTGCAAGAAAAAATGTGCCCTGAATTTCAGGCCAGATGCCTCCAAAAATATGAGCGTCAAGCGAGCGGTCTGTAAAAAACCCCCAATAGACAGTAAACTCGGGCTGCATCATGTCAGCAAGATGCCTGTCCAGATATCCGAAAAGAGGGGCAAGCATGGTTCCCGCGAATGCTTCAGCTCGGGGAACATAAAAGGCTTTTGCCATAACCGTTGGATCGGAATAATCCCACTTTTTCTCATAGAGTATTTCGTGGAGTTTCTCCTCTGCCTTCTCCCAGCGGGTCTGGCCATACTGGAAGCGGGTCAGCATAGGTGTGGGATCTCCGGGAAGTGGACCCAGAAGAGATGACATAGCCGCACGCACCTGAGCATATTGTGAACGATACCGGCTACTTGCCTCAAACGGCATACCCTCCATCTCAGCCTCAAAGTCGGAAAGCATACGGTAAGCCTCCCCGCGATATCTTTCAGCGGTTGCTGTCTGGGTCTCAATTGTTTTGGCATCCCCCCGTCCATACTCTTTATAGAGAATGGTGCGATGCTCTATAGTTCCCGTAAAGAAAACAGCACCAACGCCATTGTAGACAATCGGTGTCAAGACTGCAAGAAGTGCGAGTGCCATAACAACAATGGAACCCATCCCTACCGCGGTAAACGAGTTATCCAGTATTTTTCTTGTTCCAAGATTCATGACATGCCGTTTAATAAAGTTGAATCAACTCTGGGATATATCTAACCAGTCCTGCAGGGGTAACAATACTTACTGTCCCGAAAGAATCTTTCTCTGGCGGACGACAATGCGCTCACTCACAAGGTTGCTGAAAAAACTGATGACAAGAAGCAGAAGACCCATTGCAAAAAGCACATGGTAACGCGCCGAACCTGTAACCTGATCAGCCTCACCCATATCACCGGCAATGGTTGCCGTCAGTGTACGGACTGCCTCAAGATAGTTGAACCAGGGATCGGGAATGTGCGAGGAGTTGCCGGATGCCATCCACACCACCATGGTTTCACCAAGAGCACGCATGATGCCGAGAATGACAGCCGCAAGAATTCCGCTGCTTGCCGCAGGCAGCACTGTTTTCAGAAGAGTTTCAGCCCGTGTTGCACCAAGCGCATAGCTGCCCTCGCGAAGTTCACGACCCACAGACTGTAAAGCATCTTCAGCCACACTGACAATGGTGGGAAGTGCCATAAAACTGAGAATTATTGAAACATTCAGTGCATTGGTACCGGTAATAATCTCTATGGCGTTCAGCTTTGTACCAACCACATAGAGAACGAGAACTGCAAGGATGCCGAACAGGCTTTGGAGAAGCAACGCCATTTTCTTGCGGTTCTCCTCCTGCGCAAAACGGGCGGAAAGCAAATCAGCGGCCACAATAACTGCGAGAAGAAGAAAGGGAGCAGCAAGTACCCACCAGGTCCACATCAGTAGCGGACCTCCGTTTGACTGAAGCAGCGGAGCAAGAATGACGAGTGCGAAGAAACCGAAAGCAACAGAAGGAATTGCAGCAAGCATCTCAATGACAGGCTTGGCATACTGCCTGACTGAAAAAGGAAGAATATCGCTGAGACATACCGCTGCAGCTATACCCATAGGAACTGCAAGCAGCGCTGAACCAAGGGTAACCATGGCGCTTCCGTAAATGATAGCAAGAGCACCAAACTCACCGGGCTCACCTGCCGGATACCAGCCAGTGCTGGTAAAGAACTCGGTAAAACCGCGAAGCTGGAAATAAGGAATTGCGTCAACGGCAACAAAGTAGAATATGAAGAGGACGATAATGGCAACAAAAGAGGCAATGCCAAGCAGAAGGGCTTCACCGGCGTTTTTAGCCAGTTTCTGCATTTTGCGCTTTTGCGGGCTGACCACAAACGCATTTGAGCGCTTGCCATCGCTCTTTACCTCTTCAGTCATAACAGTGCAGTTGGGTTCCTGGGAGCTTTATTTTTGACGCTTCAAGTATAGACTCTTTGCCCCTCAAAAAAAAACCGGCAGTGTTACATCTTTGCAACATGCGTTATACCAACCAATTGAAAGGCTGAAAGCCGCATTCCCTCAAGAATCCGAATAAAACGCTACTGTGCGATGAAACCAAGTTCACCAACTATACGCATCCCTTCAGCCGTGCCTGCAAAATCGATAAACTGCTTCACCAATCCCGCGGGCTGGCCATTGGTATACATATAAAGTGGACGGGATACAGGGTAACTGCCATTTCGTATGGCTGGGAGTGAGGGCCTCACACCGTTGACCGCAAGAACTTTCACAGAACCATCAACAAATCCCAGGCCAAGAAACCCTATGGCCCCAGGTGTTGAAGAGACCCGGTTTTTCACCGCCCCGTTGCTGGCGTGTGTTTCCGCACTGCGGGTAATCCGAACACCTTTGCCCATCACAAGCTCACCGAACGAGCCCTGCGTTCCGCTGTTCGACTCACGCTGGACAAGAACAATCCGTACATTGGGACCCCCTACCCCAGCCCAGCTGGTGATACGCCCCTCATAGATGGCTGCAATCTGAGCTCTGGTCAGGCTGGCAACCGGATTGGATGGATGCACCACAATGGCAATGCCGTCAAGAGCAATGGTATGCGCTATGGGGTTGACCCCTTTTGTTGCCGCAGCGGAAATCTCCCGACTTTTCATAGCTCTCGACATTGCGGCAATATCACAGGTGCCGTTGATGAGGCTTTTGACTCCGTTGCCACTACCCGATTCGCTGACTGTAACCCCTACACCGTAACGGTTTTTGAAATACGCAGCAAAAGACTTTGCAATAGGACCAACCGTTGTTGACCCGTCTATGACAACTCCCCCACCTACAGCACCCGCATCCACCGATGCAAAGAGAAGAACGGTCAACAGCAGCAGAATCCTTTTCATCAACATCTCCGGTTCATTTGGTAAAATTCATGAACTTGAAGATAGCAAAAAAAAAAGCCGCACTCCTCACAATGAGGAGTGCGGCTGAATGCAGAACACTCTACTGAAAGGGCGAAGAGCTTACTTGTTCACAAACCCAAGCTCACTGATCATGCGCATGCCGTCAGATGTTTTGTTCAGGTCGATGAACTGCTTCACAACACCGGTCGGCTGGCCGTTGGTGTACATGAAAAGCGGACGGGAGATCGGGTAAGTGCCGTTCTTGACCGTCTCGGCGCTAGGCGCAACACCATCAACAAGAAGAGGCTTCACAGAGCTGTCAACAAAACCGAGGCCAATGAAACCTATTGCGGCAGGTGTGGTTGAAACACGGTTCTTGACCGCACCGTTGCTGGCCTGTGATTCAGCTCTCTTGGAGATAGGGTACTCTTTGCCCATAACGAGCGACTTGAAAGTATCCTGGGTGCCGCTGTTAGACTCACGCTGGATTTTAACAATCTGGGCGTTCGGGCCGCCAACCTTGCTCCAGTTGGTGATTTTTCCGGAATAGATGTCGCGAATCTGTGCTATGCTCAGAGCTGTAACGCGGTTGCCGGGATTGACAACAACTGCAAGACCATCAAGAGCGACGATATGCTCTACCGGGTTCACACCCTTGGCTTTTGCAGCAGCGACCTCTTTATCTTTCATCGCGCGAGACATGTTAGCGATGTCGCAGGTGCCGTTAATGATGCTCTTGGCACCATTGCCGGACCCAGACTCACTGACGGTCACTTCCGTGCCGGTGGTTTTCTGGAAGTAGGCTGCAAACGATTTTGCTATCGGGCCTACGGTGGTGGAGCCGTCCATGACGATTTTTCCGGCAGCAGAAGCATCGCCGGAAGCCATCACGCCGAGCACAGCTGCACCCATGAGGAATTTGCTGAAAAGTTTCATGATAGAGTGATTTGTTTTTGAGTTGATTTGCGAAACGAGAGAAAAAGAAACGGAATTGCGTTCATGTGCGGATCAGGGCGGAGAGGAAGGCTTTTTAAAAAAGGCTGCCCTGCCGGAGAAGCAGGAGCAGCCTTGCAGGCCAACCACACAACCTGACGAAGAAAGAACAGCACACACGAAAGAACAACACACAACTGGTTTAGAACTTCACGACTGCATCAAGCTGAAGGAGGTGGCCGCGGAAATCCACTTTATCGGCCGGCTCATCAACGAACTCGGTGTTGAAGTAGGTCACGCCGAGAGTCATGTTCTGAATGAGGGCATACTTGGCTCCCATCTTCCAGCCCTGAACATTGGTTCCCGAACCGGTGAGGTCACCACGATCACTATCAGTCAGCTCCGGATTGACAGAGCTCTTCTCGAGATGAACATACTCTACCGATCCCTCTACCTGACCCGGCTTTTTTGCCTTGCCCAGCTTTACACCAACGAGATAGGCGTTGGTTGCAGCATCATCGAGACCAGAATGAGTGGAGGTGTCAGCAATGTTCTTGGCATACTGGCCATACACCTTCCAGGGAAGCGAAGAGACCTTGCCGCTCACATTACCGAATACCTCGATAAGATCGTAGTCAACATCGCTGGTATAGTAATCATGGGAACCATCACCCAGGCGGGCGTAGTCGTAGTAGCTGGCACCAATCTGGTATCCGAGATCGCTAACCGTACCTTTATAGGAGGCCTGAGCCGCAAAAATATAAGGGGCCTCTCCTTCATAGTCGCCACTGTATGATGCTTCATCCAGGAGATAGTAACCGACATTTGCGCAGAGACCGCTCTTTTCCTTGCCCTTTGCATCTTTACCGTACTGCACGGTGATACCCTCAAGGGTCACATCGCCATCCCAGATCAGATCATCCATAACCGTCAGGGTCGACTTGGAGTAACGCTTACCAAGAATAAAGTTGACATCGCCGTCCAGGAACATCGGATGATAGTCAATATAGGCCTCGTTCAGGTTGATGGCATCGGTATTGAAGTTGTCGCCAAGGGTCTCATTGCGGGATACCGGGTCATCAGTATTACCGGTTGCAAGACCGAATCCCGCGGAGAGCTCTTCGTTAATCCACATATCAGCTCCAAAACGGACGCGAATACGGTGGCGGTCTTTGCTGTTATCCTCCACATCATCCTGATCTGCTTTCAGCTGGCTCTGGTAACGATAACGGATATCGCCTTTCCAGTTCCAGTCGATGGCCTGTGCGTTGCTCGAGAAACCGAGAACAGCCGCAAGACCGATTACCATTGCTGTTTTTTTCATGATTAAGGTTTGGTTGGTTTGTGTAATGTGTCCATGAAAAACGGGATGAAACCATTTCAAGCCGTAGTATTTCATGCGGAGATAATCTAAAGCCCGAGTGTTACGGGATCGTTAAGGCTTTGTAAAGAGATTGAAAACATGGAATTCAAGGTTTGATATTGGTAATGACCACCGCTCCATGAAACCTCCTGTCGGGGAACAGCACTCTGCCTTTTTCGTTGATGACAACATGGGGGTAGCCGGAGCTGTCGAGAAGCGCGAGCAAGCGGGCAAGATCCTTTTTCCCCGATGGCTTGATGATGATGTCTGCCAGTGCGTCGACCTTCTTTACATTGTGCTTGGCAAGCTCCTCCTTCAGGAAAAACCCCCCCTTAACCTCAGCTTTCAGTTCTTCAATCTTCAGCATGGCACACCTCCCTGTCAACTCGTTTGTTTTCCAAAAGGGGGAAAACCAGCCACCCGGACAATCCACACAGAATCTTTGTACAACAATCCTGCCTTATGTTCCCGATACACTCCTCCCCCGTCTCAAGGCCGCCTGACGCTCTCGTAACACAGTTCGTATGCCTTCAGTCAGCTCCATATAGATTCTGCTACGGCTGTTTTTAACGCGCCTGTAAAGCTTCAGAATGTCGAGCGTGAGAATAATGCGTGTGGAGCTGCAGTTCAGGTCGCCAAACAAATGCTTCCCTACAACCTCAAATCCCAGCACGCGGGTATGGAAGTTGAAGGGTGAATTGGCCTCCCCTTCAAACACATCGGTAATGAAATGGGTGAAGTCGCGCTCAACCACCTCGGCGGTTGCCGAACGCATGAGACGCAGGGCAACACGGGGGTTGCGGCGGTACTCACCCAGAATCATGAACCGTCCTATCTCTACATATCGGCCAGCATTGCGGAGTTTCTCCATGTCGACGCCCGGCTCAAACGACACCCCGTACCCTTTGGGAAGCTCAAGCGAAGGGTCATAGAGGAGCCTGATGATGCCAGCTGGCCGTCCGTTGACCTCCGCCAGAAACCACGACACCCTGCCGCTGTTTTCAACGCCTTCCGGCATCTGCTCATCCACCTTTGAAATCCAGTTCTTCTCCTTGCGGAACACCTGCTCGATGACCTCCAGCGCACGAAGCCGGTCGGCCGCGCTCTCAATCTTTCTGACGGTTACAGCTGACATAGCTTTTCGCGGGTTTGTGGTTGATGATGTGCGGTTGCTGCAAATTCCTCTACAGGTCGATACCCCTTGCCGGAAAGGTCCGAAAGACGACTCATGACAGTATGGGTCACCTTCATTGCCAGCCGGTTCCTCTGCTGCGCTTCTTCACAACCCTTTCCCGTGAGGCTGCGGTACTCTTCCGAGTAGCCGCTGAAGTCCATGGGGTTGCCGATGCGGATGATGGTTCGTCCGAATACGGGTATTCTCCCTTTCTCTCTTCGCAGCGGAAAGTCTATGCCTACGGGAATGACCTCTACACCACTTTCAAGCGCTATATGCCCAATGCCACTTCGGGCCCGACTTAGGGTATCGGGGTTTCGATTCCTCTTTCCTTCAGGGAAAATGCCTATGCTGCGACCGGCAGCTATTTTGCGGCAACATCGCTGTGCGGTATTCTCTGCTGTACGAACCGGCCGTGAAGACTCAATCCACCGGATGGGAGATCGCTTGGTATAGACATAGACCGGCTCAATCATATCCATTATGCTACCCAGCACCGGCAACCTGCCATACATCCAGTCTATGACGAAGCTGATGGTATGGCCCCCGAGATGGTAGATGAAAAAGATGGGCACCATCAACGCCTCGGCGGAGTTGTTGTGGTTGAATGCGAAAATGAACGGATCTTTGGTGGCGGGCAGATGCTCCAGCCCTTCAGCACGGGTAAGGAGAAAGTTGGGGAGCATGAGAAATCTCACCAGAAGCGACCAAACCGGCGAAAGATGTGGAAGTGGTTTGAACAGCTGCTTCATTGCAAAGGGGCTCCTGGCTGGTTTTTTTTCAGGCTACAATCCTAAAAAAACAAACCAGTGTTGCCAATGAGTTACGGAGGTGCAACAACTCTGCAAATTAACGAGGCGCTCTGGCTCATGCGGGGAGAAAAGAATCGAGATGGGCTTTCATTTTGAAGAGAACGATGAATGGTTATTTTCCCATCTATGAAAAATAACTGGCACAGCTCCGAAAAATTCAACCGGCAGGCCGCGGACTTTGACAACAACCCCCGCCGTACCTCCATAGCCGAGGCCGTAGCTTCGGCTATCACCAAAACCGTTCCTCTGAAAGGCTCAACAAAAGGGCTTGAATTTGGATGCGGCACAGGTCTGGTAACAATGCAGGTTGCCCCCCGCCTCCGCCACCTCACAGCAATAGACACTTCACACCGGATGCTCGGCGTGCTTGAGGGAAAACTCCTCGCATCGGGAATCAAAAACATCGAAACCCTCTGCCTTGACCTCTCCTCAGCTGAGGATCGCCGCCGGCTGAAAGCGCCCTATGACTTTATTTATTCGAGCATGACGCTCCACCATATTGACAGCACCGCCCCGTTCCTTGGCCTACTCTTCACCATGCTTTCAGAGGGGGGAATGCTGGCTATTGCCGATCTTGACCTTGAAGAGGGGCTCTTTCATGACGATCCCGAAGAAAAAGTCCACCCTGGATTTGATCGAAAAAAGCTTACCGGCATGTTGGAGCAGACCGGTTTTGAAGGCATTTCTTTCACAACCGCCCACACGGTTGAAAAAAAGAACCGGGCCGGCATACAGGCATCCTACCCTATTTTTCTCCTCACTGCCCAGAAACCCTCTGCCATTTCTCTTTCAACCTCACCTTCCCCTCTGCCATGAGCTGCAAAGCGGTCATCTTCGATATGGACGGCACCCTTCTTGATACTCTTGAAGACATTGCTGCAACCCTCAACTCCGTTCTGGCAAGCCACGCTTATCCCGTCCACTCCATAGAGGCCTGCCGCTATCTCGTAGGAAGCGGAATGCGCGAGCTCATCCGCAAAGCACTGCCGGAAGGAGAGGCAACTCCGGAAAGAACGGAAACCCTGCTTGGAGAACTGCTTGAGGCATATGGGGAACACTGGAATGTTCTCTCGCGCCCCTACGCAGGAATAGCGGAACTGCTCGACGGTCTTGAAACGCGCGGAATACCAAAGGCAATCCTCTCCAACAAGGCGGACCACTTCACTAAACTCTGTGCAGAGCATCTGCTTGAAGGATGGAATTTCGATGTGGTAATGGGCCACCATGATGGTATAAAGCACAAGCCCGAACCGGAGGGAGCTCTTCTTATAGCAGAGCATCTTGGAGTTGCCCCGTCCGAAATCCTCTATGTCGGTGATACCGGCATTGACATGCTCACCGCAACCCGTGCAGGCATGTATCCCGCCGGAGTTCTCTGGGGGTTTCGGCCCGAACATGAGCTGCTTGAGTTTGGAGCCCGCTCACTGGCCTCGCACCCCGCTGAACTGCTGGAACTGCTTGAGAGCTGCTGCTGAACGAAACGCGCTGAGCAAAACTTCAGGCAAGCAGGTGCAGACGAGAGAAGACATAGTCGAGCGAATCCTCATTGAGTACAATCCGTGAGTACCCGGTATCATTGAGCTCATGGGCACTGTTGTCGCGGTCACTCTTGAATTTGCGGCTCTGCTTTCCGTTGTACCAGTACACCAGCCTGATCCGGTCTCCCTCTATTTCAAGAGCCGTTATGCCGCGCTTTCCGATGGCGCACCCTGAATTGAAAACACTGGGAATGGTAATATTATTGTAGAGGCCACTTCTTAGACCTATCCGCTTCCCCTCACGATAGCATGCTTCCAGTTCGCTTTTCAGTCCCGAAATTTTCAGCTCAATCCCGGCCCGTTCCCCACCCTCGGCAGTGCAGTATGCCCGACACAACTCCTCAATACGGTAGTTGAGATAGTCAACCTTTGAGAGCGACTCAAACAGTGGGCGGTGGGTATGGCCTATGATGGAAACCACCTTCGCCTGGTTTGAAAATTCATAGATGGACTTTTCAATCGCGAAACGGCGCCGGCTGTTGTATGCGATTGAGAAATTCCGGATGCCTACAGGCTTGGCAATATATCGCAGGAAAAAGATTACCGCACGACTGAAAAGAGGATAGGTTTCCCAGAAGAGGACAGAGGCCTGATGACCATGGAAAACCAGAAGGGAATCCTCACCGTACTGCAGTTTGATGGCATCCACAAGATGGGAGGCAAGCGGATAACTTCTGTTCCCCGTCAGCTCCGCATCATGGTTGCCGACGGTCTTCCAGAAAAAACCATTCATCTGGAACGAGCGAAACAGCGTATAGAGCTCGCCCCACTCCGCCGTAATGCTGTCGAGGGGAAACTTGAAGAGTTCTTCTATGTCGCCGTTGAGCAGAAGGCTGTACCCTTCAGGATGGTAATACCCTTGGAGCATGGAGCTCACCAGATCAGCATTCCGGCGAAACTCATCGCGTCGTCCGCCGTTGCCGATATGCAGATCGCTGAGAATAAGAACTTTGGATGACTTCTCAAGACTTACCGTTCTGGCATGGTCGAGAAGGCGCTCAAGATTGGGATGTTTCTTCTGGTGGAGACTCATAATATGAACTGAACCGCTCTCCCCTCCTATCCGGGCTCTGGAATGCTTTAAGCGGTCCGCCACGATAGAGAAAAAGAGAGACAGCCTCGTTTGAACAAATAGCCTGCTTGACGGCCTCACTATTTGCCCGGCACCGCAGGAGCGTCTTCCATGAACGAAGATGCTTCTTTTCATGGAAATCTGAATTAGCGATATAGTGAAATTTTTTCAACTCCACAACACTGAAAAGATCATCCCGGTTTGCCACCTCCCATGCATCGAAGAGGGAGGCAAGCCTTTTACATGGTGGGTCCAGGGATACTCAGAAGGGGCTTCGCATTCATAGCCACCGCACTCCCCTGCATTGTGAACAGAGCGTGAACTTCCTCTCCGCTCCGTCTCATTTGGCGAAACGGCCTCATTGCGCTACCTTAAAAAAACACACGCATGCATTCACCATTGCCACCAGTGTATTGATATCCCCGGAACGGTTCCACCGCATACAGAAAATGCTTGCCTCCCGTCAGCCCGACCTGACGGTTGTTATGGACAATGTCAACAAGCCGCACAACCTGTCGGCCATTATCCGGAGCTGTGAGGCCGTAGGCATTCACGACCTGTACGGCGTCTCCACAAAAAAGTCAATTTACACCACACAGAATGCTGCTGCAGGAGCAGGGCGCTGGACCAACCTCCATCTCAGTAAAGATATCGGCAGGCTCTGCAGCAACCTCAGCCAGGAAGGCATGCAGGTGCTCGTAGCCACCAACACTGAGGAATCACGCGATTTCAGGACAATTGACTTCACCCTTCCCACCGCCATTGTTCTCGGAGCCGAGTGGGAAGGAGTGTCGGCTGAAGCTATCCGGGCTGCAGACACGGCAATAACCATTCCCATGTACGGTATGGTGGAGTCGCTGAATGTTTCAGTAGCGGCCGCACTTATTCTTTTTGAAGCGGAACGGCAGCGCAGCCTGAAGGGGATGTACCGCACGCAAAGACTTGAGGAATCTCACTACAGGAAACTGCTCTTTGAGCTTTCCTATCCACGGCTCAGCCGGCAGCTGCGAGAAAAAGGGGCGGCCTACCCGGAACTTAACGACAATGGTGCTATAGTGCTTGAGGAGATGGAGCAGGAAAACCTCCCTTCGCCCTCATCCTCATCAATATGATTGTGAAGCAAAGTGAGCAGCTGGTCGATTTCTTCAAGCAGCCGGGCATGGCTGACGGCAAGGGTAACGAGAAACATCGGAAAGGAAATGTGCCCCCCTCGAAGTTTTCTGAGCACATTGCCCATAGCTCGCACCATGACAGGGGAAACTTCTCTGAGCCGATTCTGCCTATACCAACCTGCGCCCCTCTTTATAAGAGAGGCTGAAGTCACAGCTGAAACGGAAATCGTCGCCTCCACTCCACTCTATGATAATTGTACACGGTTTAAGAGTGCCTCATGCCCCTATAGAGCAAATTGTCTGCATGCAACACAGCAGAGAAGCTGTTACAGCAATGCAAAACATTGCGGCTCAAACCTTGCCGGCCTGCTCGCGCATCTCACGGAGCCTTTCGGCAAAAATCTGCAGATCAGCCACAATGGCCTCAATCAGCTCAACAGACTCGCGCCGCTCATTCTCTTCCAGCGCCTTCCATGGCATACCCGGTCTAACCAGCTCATTGAGCGCTGCATCAAGTGAGGCATAGGAAGCCGCAACTCTTCTGAATAGTTCGTTGATCATGAACCGCAAATGCGAGGGCGATTGACAAAGTCTCCGGAGTTCCTGTAAGAAACCAAATACAATTATCATACCAAAGTCTAAAAACAGCCCTATTACATCACACAGACGCCAGGAATACAGCGCACGATGAGGTAACAAAAGAACAAGCCCCCTATCTGGCGAATAAAGAGAACCGGATGTATCAAAACAGGGCACATGAACGGGCTGACTCCATTGCATGGAGAACATATTTAGGGTATATTTTGCTATCTAATACTGGCCTAACACAAAAGCGCCTTTCGTTCTTGCATGAGCGCTTCGAGAACGAGGCGAACGAAGCCGGTGAAACCGGAGCAGACAGGCTCTGCGCGAGGATTTCGAGCACCCTCAAAACGACGGAATCGGAACGCGTAGCACATAAAGAAAGATGCCCACAAATAAAAGGCTTCATGCCCCCATCAGCCCCACAGAAAACTGTCCTCATTGCCGATGACAGTTCAGTCATTCGAACCCTGACGGTTCATCTGCTCAAAAAACTCGGCTATAAAGCACTCTCAGCTGAAAACGGCGAGAGCTGCATTAAAAGTCTTGAGCAGCACCCGGTTGACCTTCTTATGCTTGATTTGAACATGCCGATAAAAAGCGGGCAGGAAGTTCTGGAGTGGGTGAAGGACAACGGATTTGACATCCCGGTCATCATCGTCACAGCCCTTGAAGATATCAGCCAGGCAGTGCAATGCATGAAAATGGGAGCCTATGAGTATCTGACGAAACCGGTTGAAAATGATCGCCTTGAAACAATTCTCCGCAATGCCCTCGCCGAATCAGGGCTGAAAGAGAAAGTTGCCGCCCTTGAAAAAGAGCTGATAGCAAAAGACATTTTTTATGAGGTACGTGGACGCAGCCCGGCCCTCCGCAACTCAGTGGAACAGGCAATGCAGGTGATGGAAACCGATATGAATGTGCTGATCAACGGTGAAAGCGGCACTGGCAAAGAGCTCTTTGCGAAAGCCATCCACAATGGGAGCAAAAGAAAAGGGGGGCCATTCGTCATCATCAATTGTGCTGCCATTTCCAACGAACTGGCCGACAGCCTCCTGTTCGGCCACTGCAAGGGATCATTCACAGGAGCCAACACCGATCATGCCGGATATTTCGAACAGGCTGACGGCGGGACCATTTTCCTTGACGAAATCGGCGACATGAACATTGACATTCAGGCAAAAATCCTGCGGACCCTGCAGGAGAAAAAGATCCGCCGAGTCGGTGAAAAAAAGGAGCGCTCCGTTGACTTTCGCCTTGTTTCCGCCACACATAAAGATTTTTCGGAAGCAATCACAGGGAGTTCCTTTCGCGCTGATCTCTATTACCGACTCGAAGAGTATCCGCTCATCATTCCTCCACTGCGGGAAAGAAGGGAGGATATTGCCATGCTTGCTGAACACTTCCTCAACGAGTTCTGCAAGGCAAACGAAATTGCCGTGCCATGCATTGAAGCCAATGCCCTGCACTCTCTTGAGCAACACTCATGGCCCGGCAATGTACGGGAGCTTCAGAATGTCATCAGGCGTGCTGTCATCACCCTTGAGGGTGATGAAATCAAGAGCTTTGCGATTGGAAAGCCCGCTTCACGAGAAGTGGAAAACAGCCTGAAAGCCACAGCCGCTCAGGCTGCAGCTTCATGTCCTATTGTATCAGAGAAAGAAACGGATGATGAACGCCCCATGCTGCGCGATATTGAACTGCAGGCAATTGTGGAAGCCTACAGAAAATGCTCGGGGAATCAATCGAGAACAGCAACACTGCTTGGCATCAGCCGGTCAACTCTGATTCGGAAAATGAAGCGTTACGGCCTGAGCAAAAGCATTGCCATTATGCAAACCAACGATCATTGATTACCTGATGGACTCAAGGAATCGTTCGGCATCCACAGCTGCCATACAGCCTGTCCCCACAGCCGTCACAGCCTGACGGTAGGTATAGTCCTGAACATCACCACAGGCAAACACTCCCGCAACACTGGTCTCGGTTGAAGATTTTTTCGTCACGATATAGCCGTAATCATCGGTTTCAATCTGGCCTGCGAACATCTGGGCATTGGGTGCATGCCCAATGGCCATGAACACGCCATCACACGGCAGCTCTTCAAGCTCTCCCGTCTCAACATGCTTCAGCCTGATGCCGGTAACTTTCTGCCCGTCTCCGAGAATTTCATCAACCGTCCTGCTGAGCATGGTGGTGATTTTCGGATTCTTGCTTGCCCGCAGACTCATGATTTTTGAAGAACGGAACTCTTCGCGGCGGTGCACAAGAACAACACGGCTGGCAAATTTTGTCAGATAGAGAGCCTCCTCCATTGCAGTATCACCACCACCAATAACAAACACTGTGCTGTCACGGAAAAAGAACCCGTCACAGGTAGCGCATGCCGACACACCTCTGCCACGATAACGGTCTTCCGACTCAATGCCAAGCCACTTGGCATTGGCACCCGTAGCTATGATAACTGAACGGGCAAGGACCTCTGATCCGTCCTCAAGGGTCAGGCAGAAAGGGCGCCTGGAAAGATCCGCCTCAGTAACACTGCCAAACACAAACTCGGCGTTGAACTTAGCGGCCTGATCACGCATGCGGCCCATCAGTTCAGGACCGGCAATCCCTTCGGGAAAACCAGGAAAATTTTCAATTTCAGAAGTGATCATCAGCTGACCACCAGGCTGGTAACCGTCAATAACCAGAGGATTCAGATTTGCCCGACCGGTATAAATGGCTGCAGTATAGCCGGCAGGCCCCGTACCGATAATGACGATATCACGAACTTCTCGTTCCATGTCTCTACTGTATGAATGAATTTAAAAAGGGGAAAGAGAGAAACCCCGATGGTTGATCGGGGCTCCTTTGCTGCAAGAGGAAACCGGCAGATCAGCCGATATGCTCATCAATTTTTTTCGCAATCATGTTCTTCGGCATAGCACCTACCATCTGGTCTACAACCTGACCATTCTTGAATACAAGCATTGAAGGAATGCTACGGATACCGTACTGTGCTGCGGTATTGGGGTTGTCATCAACATTGACCTTGGCAATGATTGCCTTTCCTTCGTACTCGGCGGCAAGTTCCTCTATAACAGGGCCAAGCATCATGCAGGGTCCGCACCATGCAGCCCAGAAATCAACAAGTGCAACTTTGTCAGAATCAAGAATTTCGGTTTTGAAATTCTGGTCGGTAGCTTCAAAATATTTTCCGCTCATAATAAAGTCTCGGTTTTGATTTAGTAATCAGGTTACAAGGATAAACTCTATATCAATACAACCAGCAAGTGATGAAAGTAACAAAAAAACCACTACCCCGCAATGATGACATTATCGGGGCCAAGAATCTCTTCAACCTTTGACAGGACCTCTTCATCACATTCAACCGGTGAACTCCGGGCAAAAAGCCTCAGAGTTTCAACCGACTCTCCAGACTGAACCTTTACCTCAAAATCAACAGGGGTATCGCCCCGATGTTCATCAAACACCGCTTTCAGCCGAGCGAGCCGCTCAAGCTGCCCGCCCTCATCAGCATCAACTTTCAGGATAATCTTTTTCGTCATGCTCTTCCTTACAGACACTATCGGAACAACATCTCTAACAAGCAGCTTCAGGGTTCCACCGGCTGATTCAGCTTCAGCAACGAGCATCACCACTGCTTCAGGCTTGAGTACATGTCCGTACTGCTCAAAAACACTGGCGAATACGGTAAAATCAGCCTTCCCTGTGAAATCCTCAATACTCCCGAAAAGCATCTGTTTGCCCTTTCTGTCCTGATAGGGCTTGGTGGAGACAACCAGTCCGATAATGCGGTACTGCCGCTGCGCAACAACATCCCTTTCATTAAGATGGAGTGAAGCAAATGCCTGCCAGTCACGCCGCCAGGGAGAGAGCGGGTGACGGCTGAGATAAAAACCGACAAGACGCTTCTCGTGCTGCAGTTTTTCCTGCTCGGGCATCGGAGGCGCATTCTCCATATCGGGATAATGTCCCTCCTCCTGAACGGTCCCCTCTTCAACAGTAAAGAAACCGCACTGGCCAAGCGCAGCAGAACGGTTTTCAATCTGTCCGAACTTGATTGCCTTGTCAATATTGGCAATCAGGCGCGCCCGGTGAGGATCAATTTCATCAAAAGCTCCAGCCAGAATAAGACACTCAAGAGCCTTGCGATTCATGACTCGCTGGTCTACTGAAGCTGTGAGGTCGAAGAGATTCAGAAACTCGCGTTTACGGCGAAGACGGGCCGCAATAATAGCCTTTGCCGCACCGCCAACTTGCTTTATCGCACTGAGTCCTACACGGATGGCCGCACCATCCGGAGCCTCCTCAACGGAAAAAATGGCATCGCTTCTGTTGATTGAGGGAGGAAGTGTCGCAATCCCGAAACTTCTGGCCTCGTCGGTCAAATGCTTCATGCGTTCTGTATCACCGATTTCGCTGTTGAGAATAGCCGTCATGAACTCAATGGTGTAATGAGCTTTCAGGTATCCTGTCCAGTAAGCCAGAACGCCGTAGGCGGCTGAATGGCTCTTGTTGAATCCGTACCCGGCAAACTCAGCCATCAGCTCAAATACCCTTGTTGCCAGCGTATCGTGTACCCCTTGAGCCACCGCACCCTCTACGAAATCGACTTTGAACCGCTCCATGATTTCAGGCTTTTTCTTGCCCATTGCCTTACGCAAATTATCAGCCTTGGCAAGCGAAAACCCGCCCATGACCTGCGAAATCTGCATCACCTGTTCCTGATAGACAATAACCCCGTAGGTCTCCTTGAGAATGGTCTCAAGCATCGGATGCATATAGTCAATGACCTCCCGACCATGCTTTCGGTCAACAAAGAGATCGACGGCATTGCGTTTTTCATCAATACGGGCGTTCAATGCCCCGGGGCGATAGAGTGCGCTCATTGCTATGATGTCACCTATCTGGGTAGGCTGGAGCCTCGTCATGTAACTCTGCATGCCCGACGACTCAAACTGGAAAATGCCCGCCATCTTTCCTTCCTGAAAAATCCGGAATGTTTTCCGGTCGGTCATCGGCACCTTTTCAAGATCAATATCCACATTGTGGCGACGCCGTATCAGCTGAAGGGTTTCATCTATAACAGCAAGGGTTTCCAGTCCGAGATAGTCAATTTTCAGCAAACCTGCCGTCTCAATCCAGTTTTTGTCAAACTGCGTGATCACCTGTTTTCCGCCGGAAGGATCAGCATTTTTCCTTGGCTGCGGCTCTTCAGGAGCCACAGCATCAAGAGAAACCCTGGCCTCCGTCTCAATCCTGTTGGAAACATAGAGCGGCACCTGCTCCTCCAGCGGTCCACCGGTAATAACCACAGCACCGGCATGCACGGAAACATTGCGTGCTCTGCCCTCAAGCGCCGAAGCATATATCATCAGCTCACGGGTCTGCGGCGTAGCTTCAGCCTGCTCTTTGAGCTCCCTGACTTCAGAAAGCGCCGTTTCCAGCGTAATACCGGGCCGCTGGGGCACCAGTTTCGCAAGCTGGTCTGCAACACTCAGAGGCACATCAAGCACTCTTGCCGCATCACGGATAGCCGCTTTAGCGCCAAGGGTACCTATTGCAACTACTTTGGCAACACTTTCGGCTCCATACCGCTCAACCGTGTAATCAAGAACTTTCTGTTTACCGACAGGCGTAAAATCGATGTCAATATCAGGCATTGAAAGCCTTTCGGGATTAAGAAACCGCTCAAACAGCAGTTTGTAGCGGAGAGGATCGATCCTTGTAATTCCTGTCAGATAGGCAACAATACTTCCTGCCGCCGAACCCCTACCCGGCCCGACCGAATAACCAAGCCTCCGTGAGGCAGCAATAAGATCGCTGACAATGAGAAAGTAAGAGCTGAACCCCATCTTTTCAATAACTCCGAGTTCCAGCTCTATACGCTCCCTCACCTCTTCCTGCGAGGGCTCATCCTCTGAAACTCCGGGATATTTCTCTTTTGCACCCTCCCCGGTTAGATGCCTCAAATAAGCCGCCTCATCAGCAAAGCCTTCAGGCAAAGGGAAATGTGGCAGAATCGGCTCTTTTTCCCGGAATACATAACTGCAGGATTCGGCAATGCGAAGCGTACTGGCGAGCTCCCCATGAGTGTCGTCAAAGAGTTCGCTCATTTGGGAGGGTGATTTCAGAAAGTGCTCGCTGCCTGGAAGTGCCGCAAGGTTCTGGCTCGAAAGTTTCTGCTTTGCCTTGAGTGCCGCCATGGCCCGATAGCAGCCGGAATCTTTTCTCTCGAGGTAGTGAATATTGTTAGTTGCCACAACAGCAACACTGCACTCTTCAGCAAGAGCAATGGTACTGCGATTGAGTTCATCATCAAAATGGCTGTTGTGCCGCTGGAGTTCCAGATAAAAACGGTCGCCGAAAATATCGCGATAAAACTTTGTATGAGCCCGTGCATCATCGGCTGCCCCGGCAAGCAAAGAGCGCCCGATTCTGCCGGAACTGTAGCCGGACAGGCAAACAAGCCCCTCGTGAAACTCCCTGAAAAGCAAGCGGTCAAGATGCGGCATGCCGTCAGCAAATCCGTCATGGGATGCGCGGGAAAGAAGAATGCAGAGATTGCGGTATCCCCTTTCGTTCTGCACAAGAAGAATAAGCGAGGAGGCTGGGGTGCTTCGCCCATCCTGATGAAGAGACGACTCTCTTAGCAGAACCTCGCTTCCGATGATAAGCCGTATGCCAGCCTGTTCTGCCGCACTGAACAGCTCAGGCATATTGAAAATCGCACCGTAATCGGTAACAGCGATACTTTTCATCCCCAGTTTGGCAGCGGCCTCAAAGAGCTGTCCCGGAAACACTGGACTGCTCTGCATTGAGTAATGCGTATGGGCATGGAGATGAACAAAATCCATGAAGAATTCTCTTTCAGGGGGTTAGCATAAACACTCACGACAATATGGGCATTGCGGCACAAAAAAACACTATACAGCCCTAAAAAACCTCCCGTCCATCCCCCCAAAAAGAGAAGCAGTCTTATTGGATTTCCCCCGAACCCGCAAGTCTGCTGATGGTTCCGGACGGTGGCGACATGCGTTCCGCCTCACTGATTTCCCTCTCAAAAAAACGCTGTCGGAGAATATCATAATAGAGCGATTCATAGCCCTCCACCATGCTGCTGTCTGAAAAACGGCGAAGAAACTCATCACGGCAGTGCTGGCGTGAAATGCTGGCGACATTTCGTATGGCATTGATGAAGTCCATCCGGCTATCGCAGAGAAATCCCGTCTCGCAATCCGCAACAACCTCTGGAGCCGAACCGCATCGTCTTACAATAACGGGCGTGCCCGAGCCAAGGGCCTCAATCATGACAAGGCCAAAGGGTTCAGGCCAGTCAATGGTATTGAGCAGAGCTCTGGCATTTTTTAGTAGTTCCCGCTTACGGGTCTCATCAACCTCACCCACATAATCAATAAGGGGGTGGTTGAGCAGAGGTCTGATTCTCGCCTCGAAATACTCTCTATCAGAAGGATCAATTTTTGCGGCTATTTTCAGAGGAATCCCACAGGCCTGGGCAATCATGATGGCCTGATCCGCCCTTTTTTCAGGAGAAAAACGGCCAAGATAGAGAAAATAGTCTTCAGGAGTGTCATTGAAATCATAAGAGGATGGGGGATATCCGTGATAAATGGTACCTGCCCAGTTGATGTCTGGAATCGGCCGACGCTGCGAATCGCTGATTGAAACGAAGGAGAGGTGACGGTAGCTACGGAGAACTTTTTGGTAATCAGGTTGATCCAGCCGCCCATGCATGGTAAACACTGTCGGCACATCTGAATTTTCAGCAAAGGGAAAGGTTGAGAATTCAAGATGGGAGTGGATAATATCGAACTCTTTGAGCATCATCCTGTACACCTGCTGCAGCATCAGCATTGTCATGATCTCGGGTGAATGCGCCCTGCGGCCAAGCCTGATGGCCTCAGTAACCGGGGCCACAAGACGGGCGGTTGTCTGTGAATCTCCCGAAGCAAAAAGGGTGACTTGATGCCCACGAGCCACCAGCCCCTCGGTAAGATGGTACACAACCCGCTCCGTCCCCCCATACTTTTTTGGTGGAACCCGCTCAATAAGCGGGGCAATCTGGGCAATCCTCAATCTCTTTTTCATCTGTTCGCTCCTTAACATTATGAAGCACAATAGGGGAGCTCCGTTTTCATATTTGTCGTTACCGTGTATGTCTTTCTGTAGAGACTCAGTGGAATATTCTCCTCCTCATCGGAATGAATAAATACGCTTACCCTGTTGTGAAACACAGTCACATCTACAGCTCGCGACCTCCAGTGCACGGAAAAGGAAAGACTCCTCCATTTTTTCGGCAGCCAGGGATTCAGAACCAGCCTGTCTGACTTTATGGAAAGACCGCCGAAACCATAAACCACCGTCTGCCATGTCCCGCCCACAGCCGCTGCATGAATGCCGAGATCCGTATTTTTATGCAGGTTATCCAGATCAAAAAGAGCCGTCTTCATAAAAAAACTATAGGCACGAAGCCGCTTTTTCGCCCTGACTCCCATCATCGCATGGATACAGTGGCTGAGTGAGGATTTATGCACCGTGCGTTTTTCATAATAGGTGAAATTGGCAATGATCTCCTTCTGACTGAATGCATGGGGGAAAAGGAGGAGCAGCATCAGCACATCAGCCTGTTTGATCAGCTGTGTTGAAGCTATGTTTCGGTAGGTTACCCCACGGGGAAGGACTGGATGGCCAGTGCGGTTGAAACGAGAAAGCTCGTAATCCTTGAGGTCAAAATACCCATCAAACTGCTCAATCAGTCCGCTTTCACGGTCCCGCGACAGCTTCATTCCACGACTGACTGCCAACCATGAATCAACCTCCTCCTGCGTCAGCTCCAGACGGACCGCAAGGTTGTCAAGCAACTCCGGGTGGGTCTTTCCGATATAGATGAAAAGCATGACTGCAAGGTTGAGATGCCACTTCACCATATAATTGGTATAGGCGTTGTTATCCACATGCTCATGAAATTCATCAGGCCCTATCACACAGCGGATCTCATAATGATTTCCTGCATCTACCACCCTTGAAACCCAGAACCGTGCGGTCAGGAAAATCATTTCCAGACCATAGTCAAACAGAAACGCCTCATCACCCGTCACACGGAAATAGCGTTCAAGGCCGAAAATGACATCCGAAACAATATGATCCTCCTCCCTTCCCGTATAGATGAAGCGGATAGTACGCTCAAGCTTGGAGGCAAACCGTGGCGTCACATCTTCACCGGTTGTGGCCGATTCCCAGGCATACTTTGCCCCCCTGTAGCCCATATTCCGTGCATTTATTCGCGCACCCGCCAAGGTATTGTACCGATAGAGCAGCATCTGGCGGGCACTCTCGGGAAAATTGTAAATGTAGAAGGGAAGGATGAAAATTTCGGTATCCCAGAACACATGCCCCATATAGCCCTCGGAACTCAGAAACTTTGCCCCGATACCAGTGGGAGTTCGGGGGCTGTTGATAAGCAGCTGGTAGATATTGAAGCGAATGGCCCTCTGCGCATCCCAGTCTCCCTCCACCACCACATCAGCTTGTTTCCAGAGTTTCTCCCAGGCGCCGACATGTTCCTCTATCTCAGTGCGCACACCCCGTTTCACAAAAGCGCGCAGCCGGCATATCGAGTCCTTCATCATCTCCTGCTGCGGCACCTCCCTGCTGGTAGTCACAACAGCCAGCTTCTCAAAACTGTAGCTCTCCCCCTTTTGGACATCAATGGTAATTTCACTCGTAAAGCGCTCCCCATATATTCTTGGCTCCCATTTAAGCTGATTCATGGGAGAGGACACAAGCCGCCACGATGCAGCCTCAGCAATCTTGATTCCCTGTTCGCGGGTTTTCATCTCCAGATACATGAAATGGCGACCGCGCTCTATTTTCTCAAGCTGAAGATGTTTGAGCCTCTCTCCCTCAAAAAAACCCCTGTTGCATACCTCACCATCAAGGCCACTGAAAACCCTGAGAGAACCGGAAAAATTTCTTGGAGTGATGGTCACCAGCATGCAACCAAGATGCACATTGTGCATCATGACCATTCGTACTGTTTCAAGGGTGAGAACTCTTCCTGAAGTGTGCCGGTAGGTGGTTGTGCGATGAAGCATTCCTTTTTTCATGTCAAGCACCTGCTCATGCTCAACTCTGCTGCATCCGGAAAGACAGAATGACTCTCCCTCACTCCACATCGTCAGGTCGGTCCACAGAGGGCAACGGACCATCTCCTCTACATCCGCCTCGCTTTTATCATAAATGCCGCTGATATAAAGACCTGCTGAATGACCGGGCGGTCTCTCTTCAAGGCCTCCCCGTAAATTGAGATATCCGTTTCCCAAGGTCAGGAGGGTTTCTGTAATCTGTATATGGCGTGCAGAACGCCTAAACCCCCGTTTCCGCAGCAACCACTCTTCAGATGAAACCCCGGTCATGTCATCGGGTGCCGTTGCCTGTACCGAACCCTTTGCCCCGCTTTCTTCCATTGCCCCCGCTCCTTCGGGATTGCTCCCGATTCTGGATATGGTAACCATGGGGGATTAACTGACATAGTGAACAGTTAGGAACACCCGCTACGCCCAATCCGTTCACCAAAAAGGAAGCGCGAAGTGCCGCTATGGGGACAACTCTTTTTTTCTTATTATTATAAGAGCGTTTCCAGTACATCTCCCTCATGATCAGCAAGAGCTTTAACCACAGGATATTTTGGAGCAGAATACATATAACCAGTGTCCCGTCTGCGGCTTTCCCCTCACCACAGGCAACGCAATATGCCCACGATGCGGCAACGATATTCTTGAGGAGATATCCTCTCTGGATCGCGAAAGCATGGAAATGCACACCCGCGCAATAGAAAACAAAAAAGCGGAATGGTATTCCCGGCGCCTGACAGACTCTCTCCAAACCAACGATGAGGAAGAACACTGCCCCATCCAGAAACCCGCAGAGCAGTCGGAAGCAGCACGGCACATCTATTGCAGCAACGAGGAGAAAGCGTTTCTTGCCTCCCTCTCACGAGAAGAGATCATGAAAGATTCGGCAATACGCAAGCGATGGTGGAATGCAATGACCGCCGACTGGAAAGAGGTTGTCAAAAACACGCTCAAACTTGTCCGCGAACCCTCAGAAGGCGAAATCGCATCTTTTTTCGACACAACCCATCTTCGCTGCGACAACAGGAGAATTCACGACCTGCTTCCCATACGGCTGCTTGAAAACCTCGTGCAGCTTCGCTGTGATGAATCACCGGTTGAAGATCTCTGCCCAATTGCCGGTCTCTTCAAGCTGCAGAGGCTGTATGCATTTGACTGCGACTTCGCGTCGCTTGAGCCGATACGGGAGCTCACAAGCCTCAAGCTGCTCTGGATATCAAGCACACAGGTCGACTCACTTGAACCAGTCAGCGGGCTACGCAATCTTGAAGAACTCTACTGTTCTGAAACCCTCATCAGCGATCTGTCCCCACTCCACGGGCTGAAAAATCTTGAAAAAATCAGCTGCTACAAAACTGGCGTCACCTCGGTTGATGCGCTTGCGGGACTCGAGAACCTGATTGAACTCGGCATCAACCATTCCGCAATCAATGACATCTCCGCCCTCAGCACTCTCACAAACCTTGAATACCTGAGGTGCAACAGAACGAACATTGAAAGCATCGAGCCTCTTGGCGAACTGCTTTTCCTCCGCGAACTCAGCATTTCCGGCACTCCCGTCACAACCATCGAGCCCCTTGAACGCATTGGTGAACTTGAAGAGCTTGACATCTCTCATACAGCCGTTCACTCGATTGAACCCATTATGGCGCACGAGAAGCTTGAAAAACTTGAATTGAGCGCCGGCAGGGTGCCCGATTTTGAACTGGAACGATTCATTGAACTTCACCCCGACTGTGAAGTGATACTGAAAAACTGAGGACAAAAAACCTGAAACAGAAATGGCGGCCAATGGCCGCCATTTCTGTTTCAGCTGATAAAGAGATAATGCTCTTACATAAAGACCGCAAGGAGTACGCCTGCCGCAACCGCCGAACCGATAACACCGGAAACATTGGGGCCCATGGCATGCATCAGCAGAAAGTTGTGGGGATCGTACTCAAGCCCGACCTTATTGGAGACCCTGGCCGCCATCGGCACGGCTGAAACACCGGCTGAACCGATAAGCGGATTGATTTTCTGCTTAAGAAAAAGGTTCATGAACTTTGCCATGAACACACCACCAGCAGTTCCCACAGAAAAGGCAATCAGCCCGAGCACCAGAATGCCAAGTGTCTCAAGATTGAGGAACTTCTCAGCAGAAAGCTTGCTACCAACACCCAATCCAAGGAAAATGGTCACAATGTTGATCAGGGCGTTCTGGGTTGTTTCACTCAGGCGCTCCACCACACCACACTCTTTCATGAGATTGCCGAACATAAGAAAACCAATCAGCGGAGCCGCTGAGGGAAGCAGTAGCGCCGAAAGCACAATGACCACCACCGGAAAAATGATTTTCTCCCGCTTAGAGACATAGCGCAACTGGTTCATCTTGATCTGGCGTTCAGCTTTCGTGGTCAGCATTCTCATGATGGGCGGCTGGATGATGGGCACCAGCGACATATAAGAGTATGCTGCTACGGCAATACTGCAAAGGAGAGCAGGGC
>JABMPC010000070.1:0-35000 GCA_013203905.1 Chlorobium sp.
ATATAATATATAGTGGAATTTGTTTATTATAGCAAATAAATATTATAATATTGTATTAATGATTTGAAAATTGACAAATACTAAATAGCGGACGTTGTTTAGTATCGCAAATAAAGATAATATTATTGTATTAATGATTTGAAAAGTGAGAAAAATATCATAATCATCATGTGATGATCCGGGGGATAGAGCGCGGCAATATCTTTGTGGATGACACGGACAGGGCAGAGTTCCTCCACGCATGGGGCGATTGGCCATGCCATCCGGGACAGGGATGTATGCGTTTGCCCTGATGAGTAATCAGGTCCATATGCTTTCATAGGGAGATTGTTGGCAGGCTATGCTCAGTTTTTCAACTGTCGTCATAAGCGATTCGGCCATCTGTTCCGGAATTGCTACAAGGCAATTATCTGGGAAGAGGATGCGTACTCGGAAAAGCTTTTGGCCTATATCAACCTCAATCCTCTCCGCCCAGGTCTTGGTTGGTGGCTTTGTTGTTGTTCGTTATTTGCGTTAATCAACAACGTCCCCTAGTTTCCTAGTTTGGGAAAATTAAAAGACCCCTGTGCTTGCAGGGGTCTTTTTGGTAGTAAGGAGAGGCGAAGAGCGGATTCGAACCGCTGTACGAGGTTTTGCAGACCTCTGCCTAGCCACTCGGCCACTTCGCCTTGAATGAGAATTGTATAGGTACATAAAAAGATGCGGTTTTGCAAATTCCACCCTCTTTCTTCTCAAATCTCGTATTGGAACTTTTCTTCAGGATAATTGCGTCATCCTGACACAGTTGTTGCGGTTTCCTGTTTTCCCGTTCTTAGCCATCAAGCCCCCTTATATCGTTTGTAAATCGTTGTAGTACTGCTTTCTATTGGGTTTTCTCGTTTTTGGCATGCTTGTTGCAAACCTACTTTCAGTGGGTTCCCGCCAGAGCTGCTAATACAGCGTTTCTGGCAGGAAAGTCAAAAAAACCAGGAAAAACGAGGTAAGTCATGAGTGCCATATTCAACAAGACAATTATTGCTGGCACAATGCTGCTGGCTGCAGTGCCGCTTTCTTTCGGGCAGCTCCTTGCCGACGAATACCAGAAAGGGCCAGTGGAATTACATCTTGAGTCGGGCATGGATGCTTATTACACGAAGTACAATTTTGATAGAACGCGCGATGAGAATGATGTTCAGAGCGGCGAGGGGTATTCTCTGATGTCTGGTTATCTCACGCTTGATGCACGGCGTTACCTCTCCGACAGCGTGTATCTGGCTCCTTTCGTTAGTCTGAATGTTATTCACGATTTCAATGATAGAAGCTGGAACCGTTCGTACTGGAACAACAATCAGGTTCTGGGCGCGGGTCTGAAAATCACCAAAGAGTTCTCTTTTGAAAATAAAGCCCAGGAATGGGTTGGCGGCATGAACCTTTCGGCTTTTGGGGCATATCAAATCATGACATCGTCGTTTGACGGCTCCAAGGACCCAATTCCGTCTACGGTGGATAAGCAGAATATAAAAAGCGGTGTGAACATGTGGCTGGAGCGTCGTGAAAGGCTTGGTGATTCGTTCAGCGTCTGGACGGAACACTGGGGCGAACTGGCCTGGAATTCGACTGCTTTCAGTGATAAGGGGCAGGATAATTTTCTCTTGGGTACCCTTTCATCAAAAATCGGTGTTGGCATTGACTTTGGAGATGTTTCGCTGGAGCCGTATTTCAAGGCCGATGTGGTTAATGATTTTCTCTCCAGGTCTTGGAACAGGGTTTCCTGGTACAATAATGTGCTCTACGGTCCGGGCATCCGTCTGGCTCTCGGAAAACTGCTTCCGGGAACTGTTTCAGTCTACGCCGAGTATCTCAATGTCGATTATTTTGACGACCAGCAGGAGCGAACGCAGGATTTGCGTGCTGGCCTGACCTTCTGGATTCCAATTTACTGAGCACTCGCTCACACTAAAAAGGTGTTACCATGAACCAGACAGCAACGATGTATCTTTCTCGGGATACTGCCCAGCGCCCGCCTTCATCACTGAAACATCCGGTGGGTGTCGTCATGGCCGCTTTCGTTTCTGCAGCAATATGCTTCTGGGTATGGGAGACGCTGCCTGGTGCCATGGACTCCCTGAACCGGATGATCTGGGGTGAGCATGTCAACGCATTTCCTGCATGGATGCCGCAGGTGTTTACAATGTTTTTCCTGATATATATTGTCGGCTCATTGTTCCCGTTTCTCTTTTTTGCGGGGCTGATACTGCTTCCCGACAGAAAAACAGAGAGGAATGTTTCGCTGCCATTCGTCTCAATCATCATTCCTTCCTTCAATGAGCAGGCTAACATTGCACACTGCATTGAGTCAGCTTTTGCTCTTGATTATCCGGCCTATGAGATCATCATTGTCGATGACGGTTCATCAGATGAAACTCTTTCCATTGCTTCGCAATACGATGTATCTGTAATCTCTATGGGCGGCAACAGAGGGAAGGCGGAGGCTTTGAACCGCGGCATTGAGAAGGCAAAAGGTGAGATAATCTTTTTTACCGATTCTGATTCCTCGCTTGATCCGATGGTGCTTCGTCACCTTGTGGGCGGATTTACTGAATCATCCATCGGTGCAGTTGCCGGAATGGTTCTTCCGAAACGCAATAGCGGATATCTTCTTAAAATGCAAACGCTTGAGTACCTCTACGGGCAGTGTATCATAAAAACGGCACAGTTGAAGTCGGGAGGTGCCGTGAGCATGTGTCCCGGCCCGGTGAGTGCGTTCCGCCGTAGCGTTCTGATTGAGATAGGGGGGTACAGGGCCAGGACGCTCGCCGAGGATTTCGACATAACCATTGCCATGCTTGAACTTGGTTATCGAGCTGTTTATGAGCCAAGGGCTGTAGCCTATACCTCTGCCATGACAAGCTGGAAAGGACTGAACAAGCAGCGGCTTCGCTGGTCCAGAGGCCATCTGCAGGTCTACCGCGAGCACAGGGGGTTGATGTTTTCGACCATC
This sequence comes from Chlorobium sp., assembly GCA_013203905.1. Classification (GTDB taxonomy): domain Bacteria; phylum Bacteroidota; class Chlorobiia; order Chlorobiales; family Chlorobiaceae; genus Chlorobium. The sequence goes on from JABMPC010000070.1 coordinate 2,981, forward strand.
GGGGGCAGCATAGGCATGTTCTGGCTTCCCTGGTCGCTGTTCATCGGCTACGGTAGCGTCTTCTTTGAGATGGGTTTTCTCGCACTCTACCCACTCCTTGTCATTTTTTCTTCACAGCCGCTGCTTTTCCTGCAGCTCGGACTGTTATACATGATCATTCTGGAGTGCATCAGCGCAATACAGGGCATGGTGCCGCTTCTTCTTGCCCGCAAGCTCACGCCATCTCTTGCCCTTGCAACATTTACGACGCAGCCCTATCGGATTTTTCTGAGCTATAGGCGCATTGTTGCCTATATGCAGGAAATGCAGCAACGACAAAACACCTGGTAACCTTTCATTCGGAGACGATCATGAAAAGCATTCTGGCATCGGCATGCATCATTATATCCTTCTTTGCGACATTTTCGTCTGCTGCGGCCAAGCCGTCGCCTGTGCTTCTGACTTTCGATACGGAACAGAATGCCGATGTCGCAGCGCTCAAAACACTTGACATCCGGGTTCCTTCAACCTATTTCATAACCGGTGCATTTGCTGAAGCAAATAGAGAGCTGGTTGCAGAGCTCTCTTTGGCTGGCCATACCATAGGTTCACATTCACAGGCGCACCCGCATCTTTCTCAGCTCAGCCAGAAAGATCTTGATTCTGATCTGAAGCGTTCAAAGAGGATTCTGGAATCAATTACAGGGAAGCCTGTTGTCTGGTTCCGGGCGCCCTATATGGAGTATGATGACAGGGTCATGAGGGTGCTGAAAGCTAACGGATTCAGGTATGACAGTTCTGATTCGGAGCACTGGGAACAGCAGAGCATACTGACAGAGCTTCCGATATCGGCTTTACGGCGCAGGGTGATGCTTGCTTCGGATTACAATATGATTGTGGTCAACAATTTCACTGAACCTGAATTCGAAGCTGCCCTCAAGGAGCTCTACACGGCTAAAAGTCGTCTTGGTCAGCCCGCAATCATTCTGCTCCATCCGAAACATGCCGCAAGGTATCCTGAAGCTCTTAGAAATTTCATTAGCTGGGTGCATGGAAAAGGCGGGCGTTTTCTGACTGCCGACGGATATATCGCCGAGATAGAGGCATACAGGCCTGATAGATATGGAATCTGGGTTGATTTCAGTCGTCGGAACTTCACGCCCGAAGAGATTGTAGCGGATATTTCAAGGACATCGGCTACAGATATTTTCCTGATGGCAAAAGACACCGAAGGGAATTTTTACTATGGCAGAAACAGTCGTGACAATGTGTTTGGCAAAACCATGACTCTTCTGAGGAAACAGGGGGTGAATGTGAAGGTTCATGCTTGGCTTCCGGCACTCTCCGACACACGAGCCGTAAGGCGGCATAGTGATTGGGCAATGACGGCACAGAATGGTCGTCTTTCAGCTAACTGGATGTCGCCGGGGAACCCTGAAGTGGCCTTGTATACTGAGGCCACTGTGAAGGAGCTGATCCAAAAATACGGGGTCGATGGAATCCATCTTGACTGCCTTACCTATACGGATCTGGATTATGACTATGGAAAAAGCAATGTCAAGGCCTTTAGCGATGCCCGCGGGCTACCGGAAAACATTACTCATAGTGATCTGCTTGGCAAAGAGTACCCTCAATGGCTTAACTGGCGGAGCAGTATGATTGCGGCATATGCCAGAAAGATCGGCTTATCTGTCCAGAAGGCAGCCGGGGGAGCTGTAGAGTATTCTGCGGCCTTTACGGGAAACCGGGTCTTCAATTACAAGGATGTTGACCGGTCAGGACAGGAAATCTCTCTGATTGCACCCGCTTTTGATTTTATTGTCCCCGTCATGCATGTTGCCTGCCTTGAGGACGACAGGGAGGTGCTTGCCCGCGCGCTGGTGTCGCTTCGGGTGAAGTCGGGAGCCATGCCGCTTGTTGTGCGGCTCATCGGCCCGGCAGATGGCGGAATGATGACAGAGGACTATCTTTCGGAAGTACTCGAAGTTGTTTCTCGTGGAGCAAACGGGCTGGGTTTGTCATCCTATCACTTCCTTTTCGGGAAAGACCCGGCCAGGAGGTGCATCGATGAAGAGGGTCTTGATCTCATCAACAGGGCGTTTGGTGGCAAGGGGCTCAAACCTCTTCCCGAAACCCTGGGCGGTGGCTTTTCTCTGGATCCAGTGTCGCTGCCCGGGGCTGTAGCCGTGTTCCTGGCTGTTGTTTTCAATATGGTTGCTATACCCGTCTACGGTAGAAAAGCGGGTCAGAATGAGTCGACAATGATTGCTCCCGGTTTGGAAACGGCTGTCCATAAGTGGGAAGAGCTGGCTGCTGAAATGTCTTCTGGTTTCCTCACCGGGAGTTCTGCTGAAGAGATAAGCGGGATGCTGCGTTCCTATGACGCCCGCGGTGTGCACAAGAACAGGATTGCCATTGTGCTCGATGCAGTGACGCGTTCAGCGTCGCCTATGACTGAACTCTATGAAGCGGTTTCTTGTTCAATGGAGTGGAAGTCATTGGCTCTGAAATACCTGAACGAGGTGTGCCTGTTGGGTTATGTGGCAATCAACGACCGCTTCGTAAGCCTTACCCCGTCAGGGCGGGAACTTCTCACGGAGGCGCGCTGTGAAGGGTTTGATTACGATTATTGGGCCTTTGTAGAGTGCTGTCTTCAGCAAACAGTTTCTGTTGTCTGTCCGCAATGCGGTTCGCTAACACAAACGCGTCTTTACTGGAGTTCTTTTGATTGTTCACAGTGCGCCGCAACCCTTCATCTTGAAGATGTGCCAACCGTTGAGCTTCTCCAGAACCGGAAGTAGGGCTCGGGTTTCAACCGTATGGATTTCCGCTGAACCCGATAGAGTAAACAACTGCCGCTCAGTCTGCTGCTCCCTCAGGTAGGGAGCAGTGGCAGGGGGTGAAGAGGTCAAACCAGTTTTTCTCTGGAGCACTTTTATGCCTATTTTTCTTCATGGTGATGGTCCTCTTGAATCGGCAGGTATCCGCCTTTTTTTTCTGACTCTTCTTTTAGGCTCATTTTTCCCCTTTCCTCCAGAGGCCAGCGGCTCTTCGGAGGCTAAGCATCTACGGGCATGGAAGAAGTATTGCGGGATGCGCATTTTTGCACTCAATGAGAGCGAGGCATACTGCTATGTTACCGGTTTTATGACCATTGATGCCGATGGCTCGCCCGATGCCTACCATCCGCGTGATGAGGGGATTGACATTCTCAAACATTCCGGCTATCCCGACAAGTCATGGTGGAAAACGGTGCTGGTGACTGATCCGAGGGACAGAAGCAGGCCATATGTGATGCCCTCAGGGCCCTATGCCGGGTACTATCTTTCCATGACTGCTTTGAAGAACATGAGCAGGACTGAGACGGATCCCCGTCGGTATGTCAACGCATCAAAGGTTCCCTATATTGTTTTTCCTGTGACATTTGCCAGAAAAAAAGATGTTGGGGCGCTTGGCGATTTCGGCGTTGCAGTTAATCTTGAAAACGGCATGAGGTCCGGGTTTGTCGTTGCCGACATCGGTCCGGAAAAGCATCAGCTCGGGGAGGTTTCCATTGCGCTTGCCGCACTCCTCGGAGGAAAGAATGTGTCGCCACGAACCGGTCCGGAAAAGCCACTTGGAAAGATTCTCTACATCGTTTTCCCGGGCTCGGGCCTGCTTCACCCCTGGCCTCAAGAGGTTGTTTCCATCCAGTCAATAGCCGACAGTCTTCTTTCGGGTATCGGGGGTGTAGAGATGCTTATGCCTGCCTGTTGCCAAAAGTAGCCTGCGAGCGCGGGTTTTTGGTCTGGCGGTTCTGTATATTCATGAGTAAAAATCCCCTTCCTATGACCACGCTCTCCATCATCATTATTCTTTTTCTTTTCATACTGCTTGCGCTCTCTCTTCGAAGAGTGATTGCTGATGCTTTCCTGAAGGGGGAAGTCGAACGATTGCGTATTGAGAACCAGGAGCTTGCGGAACTTAGACGCCTCTGTGCATCGCTTCAGACGGAGCTGGAGGTTGAACGAAGCCGTGCTGGTGACAGGGATGCGTTTCTTCAGCAATCGGAAGCCCGACTGAACACTGCGTTTGAAAACCTTTCGCGAAGTATTCTTGAGGAGCGGGGAAGGGCTCTTGGCGAAGAGAACAGCTCGAGAATGAATCAGCTCATGCAGCCGTTTCGCGATCAGCTTGATTCATTCCGTCAGAGGGTGGACGCGGTGCACCGCGATGATACCGAGCTTGCCGGTCAACTCAAAGAGCAGCTCGTACAGCTGATGAATCTGAACGCCCGGGTTGGTGAAGAGGCGAGCAGTCTTGTGCGGGCGATTAAAGGCGATTCAAAAAAGCAGGGTGACTGGGGAGAGCTGATTATTGAGCGGATATTTGAGGACTCGGGTCTGTCAAAAGATCGGGAGTACACGGTACAGGAGAGTTTCCGGAATGATGAAGGAGATCTTGTGCGTCCGGACTTCATAGTAAGCCTTCCGGGCAACAAGAGTGTTATTGTTGACTCAAAGGTGTCGCTGACTGCCTATGAGCGCTATTCCGGCCTGGAGGGAGGTGAGGAGAAAGCCTCTGCACTTCGTGAGCATGTTGCCTCTGTCAAGCGACATGTGGCCGAACTTCAGCAGAAAGACTATACGGGGATAGGGGGAAACAGGACCCTTGATTTTGTGATTATGTGCATACCTGTTGAGCCGGCCTGGCAGAGTGCGATGGAAGGAGATCCGGAGCTTTTGTATGAGCTTGCGGGTAAAAATGTTGTCATTTGCGGCCCCACAACCCTGATGATTACCCTTAAGCTTATTGCGCAGCTGTGGAGGCGTGAAAAAGAGAACAGGAATGCTGAACTGATTGCCGCTGCCGGTGGAAAGATTTATGACCAGGTGGTTCTGGTTGCTGAAGCTCTTTCAGAGGCAAGAAGGCGGTTGTCGGCAGTGGAGGAGTCTTTTGATCTTGCACAGCGGCGTCTTTCAGATGGACGGGGCAATCTGGTAAGGAGGGTTGAGGCTATCCGCTCACTTGGCGCAAAGGTGAGCAGAAGCATGCCTGAGGAAACTGCTGACGCATCTCGCGTTGAAGAGGTGTGATTTCCTTTTTTTTGCTTTATCGCAAAGAACTTTAAGAAATAAAGTAAACGCCAAAAAAGGAAAAAGCCATAGGGGGGCGAAAGTGCCGGGAAGAAGTGGCGCTATGTGTTAGTAGCGCCGCTGCTTTGGTCGACTGTTGCTCTGCGGTCTTGGGGCTGGATGTCCGCTTCGGCCTCGACCCTGCTGCTGGGCTGCTTTGACAGGATGGTGGTCAACAAGTGGAAAGGGATGCCCCTCAATGACGGGAATGCTTTTGGCTATCAGTTTTTCTATATCCCTCAGGTACTCTTTCTCTTCTGCATCACAGAAGGAGATTGCCGTTCCCGATGCTCCGGCCCGTCCGGTTCGTCCAATGCGATGCACATAGGTTTCGGGAATGTTCGATGTGTCATAATTGATGACATGCTGAAGTTCATCCACATCAATTCCCCTTGCGGCAATATCGGTGGCCACCAGCACCCGTGTTTTCTGTGACTTGAAGTTTGACAGAGCCCTCTGCCGTGCATTCTGTGCTTTGTTGCCGTGAATGGCTTCGGCGGTAATGGCATGTTTCAGCAGATGCTTGACAACCTTGTCCGCTCCGTGTTTGGTACGCGTGAAGACAAGTGCAGTGCTGATATCGGGGTTTTTTAGAAGGTGCACCAGCAAGGCGCTTTTGTTGCCTTTATCTACAAAGTAGATCTGCTGGTTGATGATTTCAACAGTAGACGAGGGCGGAGTGACCGATATTTTTGTTGGGTTGTGGAGAATTGTGGACGAAAGCCGGACAATGTCGGGAGGCATTGTTGCTGAAAAGAAGAGGGACTGTTTTTCTTTAGGAAGAGCGGCAAGGACTTTACGGATGTCATGAATAAAGCCCATGTCAAGCATTCTGTCGGCTTCGTCAAGAACAAGAATCTCCACATCATGCAGGTTGATGAAGCCCTGGTTCATGAGGTCAAGCAGTCGGCCCGGAGTAGCAATAAGAATATCCACCCCTTTTTTGAGTCTGGTGATCTGCGGGTTCTGGTTCACTCCGCCGAAGATTACCGTGTTGGTAAGTGGAGTGTGTCGGCCATACGCTGAAAAGCTTTCGCCTATCTGTATGGCAAGTTCCCTGGTGGGAGTGACAATGAGAGAACGGATTTTTTTTGTTGGTCCCTGCACATGGGTTTCACGAAGGCGCTGCAGGATTGGAATGGCAAAAGCTGCTGTTTTTCCTGTACCTGTCTGAGCGCATCCCAACAGGTCGCCCCCTTTGAGTACAACAGGAATGGCTTCAGCCTGAATTGGGGTTGGATGGCTGTATCCCTCTTCCTGAAGTGCGCGGAGGATAGGATCAATGATATGAAGTGAGCTGAATTGCATAAGTCGGGGTTTGGTATAAGTTTTGTCTGTCAGCGAAGAATAAGAAGTGGTATGGCGGTTTCGGCAAGCATGCGGGTTGTTGTGCTGCCTACGAGAAACCGCCTGATTGGTTTGTGGCCGTATGCGCCCATGACCATGAGTGCCATACGGTTTGTTTCCGCGTAGCTCTGGAGCGCTTCAGCAGCGGTACCCTCAAGCACTGCTGCTGTTGTGTTGAACCCTTTTGCCTGAAGGTCACGGGTTGCGGCTTCAAGATAAGTCGTATGGGTGGAAGCTGCTTTTCCTGCCATTACAACATGGCATTCACTCCCGGAAAGAAGAGGGCTCGTCATCACCAGGTCAAGGGCTTTTCTGGATGTGGGGCTCGCATCGAATGCAATCATAAAGCGATCCGGTATGCGAAACTCCTGCAGAACAACAAGAACAGGGCAGTGCAGTGTCCGGATTGCGTGTTCCAGATGGCTGCCAATTGCATGGTTTGCTTTGCTGTGGAGTTCGCCCTGGCGGCCCATGACGGCAAGACGGATTGCCGGCTCAAGATCCTTTAGCGTCTCTACAAGGCTTCCGTGCAGCTGGAGGGTGGTAAGATCAGCCACGCCGGATTGCCGGGCAAGGGTTTTGGCTTCATCGAGAAGGGCATCGCCATGCTCTCTGCCGATCCGGCTTTTTTCGGCATCAAGCTGAACCAGCTGCTCAAGCAGACGCTGCCGGCTTCCAAACCCTATTGTTCCGGAGAGGTCTCCCGATGGGGGGAGCGATTCCTTTTCAAGGACATGAAGGAGCTGAAGCGGGGCTTTGAGCTTCAGTGAGGCCCAAACGGCGGCTTCACAGACGGCTTTTGCCCCCGTAGAACCGTCAAGGCATGCTGTAATGGTTTTCATAGTCATCTTCCCTTATTAATGGCCTGAAAGTATCTTTTCCACCTCTTCGGGTTTGTCGTGCACCCCGAAGCGGTCAACAATAGTGGCGCTTGCTTCATTCATTCCAATAATTTCCACCAGTGCTCCTTCGCGGCGGAACTTGATGACCGCCCTGTCAAGAGCCGATACGGCGCTGATGTCCCAGAAATGGGCACCGGAGAGGTCAATGACTATTTTTGCAACAGCTTCCCTGAAATCAAATGATTCGGTGAATTTGTCGGCAGATGCAAAGAATACCTGTCCGATGACACGGTAGGTCCGGGTTGTGCCGCCATTGTCCAGCTCTTTTTTAACAAGCATGAAGTGGCCGACCTTGTTGGCAAAAAAGAGTGACGCGAGAAGAATGCCGGCGAAGACACCGATGGCGAGGTTGTGTGTGCTGACAACGGTGATGACGGTGACGAGCATGACAATGCTTGTGGACGGGGGGTGCTTGCGCAGGTTAAGCAGAGAGTCCCATGAAAAGGTGCCGATGGAGACCATGATCATGACTGCCACAAGGGCGGCCATGGGAATCTGGCGGATCCATGCGTCAAAGAAAACGACCATGATAAGCAGAAAAAGACCAGCCGAGAATGATGAAAGTCGGCCCCGGCCTCCCGATTTCACATTGATAACCGACTGTCCTATCATACCGCATCCGGCCATTCCTCCAATAAGTCCTGCGCCAATATTGGCAATTCCCTGTGCTCTGCATTCCCGGTTTTTGTCGCTTTGGGTGTCGGTCAAATCGTCTACGATTGTGGCTGTCATCATGGACTCAAGAAGGCCTACCGTAGCAAGGCCGATGGCGTAGGGAAAGATGATGGAGAGGGTTGCCATGTTTAGTGGCACTTCAGGCCAGAGAAAGACCGGGAGCGTGTCGGGGAGCTCTCCCATGTCGCCCACGGTTCTGATGTCGAGCCCTGTTGCCATGGCAATTCCCGTCAAGAGAATGATTGCGACCAGGGGAGAGGGGAGGCTTTTGCCAATAGTGGGCAGTAGGGGAAAGAGGTAGATGAGGGCAAGTCCGCCTGCGGTCATTGCGTAAACATGCCACGACACATTGGTGAGTTCGGGAAGCTGGGCCATGAAGATAAGGATGGCCAGCGCATTGACAAATCCGGTGACCACTGAGCGGGAGACGAATCGCATCAGGCTTCCGAGCCTGAAATACCCGGCAGCTATCTGAAGAAGGCCGGTGAGGATTGTGGCGGCAAAGAGATACTGCAAACCGTGTTCGCGAACAAGGGTAACCATGAGCAGCGCCATTGCACCTGTGGCCGCAGAAATCATTGCAGGCCGACCACCTGTAAATGAGGTGATGATGGCAATGGAAAAGGCGGCATAGAGGCCGACTTTCGGGTCAACTCCGGCAATGATAGAAAAGGCGATGGCTTCGGGGATGAGGGCAAGGGCGACAACAAGTCCGGAGAGCAGGTCAGGGCGTATGTTTGAAAACCATTCGTTTTTTATTCGTTCAGACATGGATTCGGTTTGGTGATGCAAAATGAGGGTTGGGCTGAATATAGAACTAAATGAGAGAACATTCATGGTTGTCTTGATTCAGATAGGCGCTCTTTTTTTTATGATTCGCAGTACCTATCCATTACTTTGAAATTATGTTGTCAGGCAGTACCCCAATCAATCAGACGCAGATCCCCATGAAGCCATTCGTATCCGTGATGTGTATTGCCATGATGCTTGCCTGCACGGGCACAGCAGGAAACCTCTATGCCCGCGGAGGAGGGGGAATGCGTTCGATGAATATGTCAGCAGAGAGGTCGGCGGGAGGCAGGGGTTTTGTTGATGCAAATAAAGACGGAGTTAATGACAGGGCTCGAGATGCCGATGGCGACGGCATTCCAAACGGTCGTGATGAGGATTTTGTCCGCCCGCTGGATGGCACCGGCAGGGGTGCGCTTGAATTTCAGGGTTCAGGAGCCGGTGAGCGGAAACTTGACGGCACCGGGCCGGTAACACTTGAAGTCGAGTAAGAGGGGCGGGGATGGCGCTTAATCTTTATACAGGCAATCGCTCCGAGCGTCTTGTCGGCGAGCTTGCCGTCCGGCTGAAAGGGCGCAGGCTGTCATCCCCTTTGACAGAAGAGATCATTGTGGTCCAGAGCCGCGGGATGCAGCGCTGGCTTTCCATTGAGCTGGCAGAGATGAACGGCATCTGGGCCAATAGCCGCTTTCCACTTCCCAATGCCCTTGTGCATGAGTGTTTCAGGATTTTTTTCTCTGATCTTGATACTCGGCACTACTTTCAGCCGCAGCAGATGGCGTGGAATATCATTGCGCTGCTTCCCGCGCTTCTTGATGAACCTCCCTTTGCCGCCATCCGAAACTATCTTTCTTGTGACGGGGAGGGTCTCAGGCTGTATCAGCTTGCCGAAAGAACGGCTTCTGTTTTTGATGGGTATCAGCTTTATCGGCCCGATCTGCTTGAGCGTTGGGAGTCGGGAGGTAAGGAGACGGACGAAGGGCTGTGGCAGTCTATTCTCTGGAAGAGCCTTGTTGCCCGCTCAGGGGGCGTGAGACCTCTCTGGGCGCTCAAGGATGAGTTCTGCAGGGGATTGCACCCTTCTGTGAAGGGCTTTCCCGAAAGGATATCTCTCTTCGGCATCTCCTACCTTCCGAAGTTCCACCTCGACATACTTTCCGCTCTTTCGCGTGTCACCGAAATCAATCTTTTTGTTCTAAGCCCCACAAGCGATTTCTGGGCTGATATTATGCCTGAAAAAACTCAGGCGCGCATGTCAGTTGAGGAGCGGATCTACCGCAATGAAGGTAACCCGCTGCTTGCCTCTCTGGGGCGAATGGGGCGGGACTTCTCCTCGCTCATGCTTGACCTTCAGGATTCTGCTGAAATGCAGCTTGAGGCTTATGAGGAGCCGGGGGAGGAGACGCTTCTTCGCTCACTTCAGACAGATATACTTCACCTTCAGGGTTCTGTCCCGGACGCGGCAATTCGGACCCTTTCACCGAATGATTCCTCTGTGCAGATTCACTCCTGCCACAGTCCGCTTCGTGAAGTTGAAGTTCTGTATGACAGCCTTCTCAGCTTTTTTGAGATGTATGAGGATCTTGAGCCCCGCAATATCCTTGTGCTGACCCCTGATATTGAGACCTACTCCCCATATATTTCCGCCGTCTTTGGGGCCGGAAATGATGGCGAAACCCGCATTCCTTTTACAGTTGCCGACCGGAGCATGATCAACGAGGGTGATATTGCCTCAGCAATGGAGGCACTTCTTGATCTTTCTTCAAGCCGGCTTGGTGCGGCCGAGGTTTTTGATCTTCTTTCTCGATTGCCGGTCAGACGCCGTTTTCACATTGATGATGATGCACTTGAATGCATAAGGCGTTGGATTGAAAGAACCGGAATTCGATGGGGACTGGATGAAACTGCCCGACATGATGCGGGAGTTCCTCCCTATCGGCAAAACTCATGGCGGTCGGGTCTTGACAGGCTTCTCTTGGGCTATGCCATGGCGGATGAGGGGAGTCTTTACTGCGGCATTCTTCCTTATGACGATGTTGACGCATCCTTTGCTGATACTCTCGGGATTTTTGCCTCGTTTGTTGATGCGCTGGAGCGCTTGTCGACAAGGCTTTCCGCCCCGAAAACGCTTCAGGAGTGGCGGCAGGTTTTTCTTTGCATTCTGGATGACTTCATTGCTGCCGATGCTGATTCCGAAAGGGAATATGGCGAGATGCGTGCCATTGCCGACAGCCTCGGAGAGCTTTTCACAGGGACGCTGCATCAGGAGCCGGTATCGCCTGCCGTCTTTACTTCATGGGTTCGGACCCAGCTGGAAGAGAGGCGGCAGAATCTGGGATTCATGACCGGCGGAGTTACCTTCTGCGCGATGCTTCCCATGCGGAGCATTCCGTTCAGGGTCATTTGTCTTCTGGGAATGAATGATGCTGCTTTTCCGCGCCAGCGCAATCTCCCATCGTTTGATCTTGTTTCCAGTAATCCCCGCCCCGGTGACCGTTCGCTTCGCAATGAAGACCGGTATCTGTTTCTGGAAATGATACTCTCTGCCCGAGATCTCCTGTTCATAAGTTATGTTGGCCAGAGTGTCCGGGACAATTCACCCATTTCGCCCTCCGTTCTTGTTGTTGAGCTTCTTGATGCCATTGAAAGAGTGTATTCTCTCCCTGAAGGTTCTTCTTCATTGGCCGAACGGCTGACGGTTCGCCACCGTCTTCAGGCGTTCAGCCCGGCATATTTTGAGCCTGAATGCCCACTTTTCAGCTATTCAGCAGACAATTTTCATGCCCTTTCCCTCAGAACTTCGGGCGGAGGAGAACGAGCTCCGTTTGTTGATGAACCGCTTGTGGTGCCGGAGGGTGATACAGCCTCCGTCTCTCTGGATCAACTGCTTCGTTTTTACGGGAATCCGGCGGCATTCTTTCTTGAGTCAACACTTGCCATTCGGCAGAACAGGCTACTCACTCCTCTTTGTGACCGCGAGCCGTTCAGTATTGAGGGCTTGGAGGCCTATATGATTCGAGGGGAACTGCTTGAGAAAATTCTGCAGGGGAGCGATCCCTCTGATATACTTCCCCTCTTTCAGGCCAGAGGGCTCATTCCTCCCTCCGGCATCGGGGAGCGGCTTTTTGCCTCCATGGCCACGGAGTCTGCAGCTTTTGCAGCAAGATTGATTGAATTGAGAGAGGGTGCCGCCGAGCTCCCCCCGCTTCCGGTTGATCTTGACATTGGCGGAGTCCGCCTGAGGGGGGAGCTTGCAGGTATCTGGCCAAAGCATCAGCTTTTCTATCGCCATGCATCAATGAAAGCGCGTGAGAGAATACAAAGCTGGATATGCCATCTTGTTCTCAATGCTGCCGGGGAGCAGGGGTATCCTTCTGAAACCATTCTGGTGATGCGCAATCAGTCACTCCGGTTCGCACCGCCTGACCAGCCCGTTCTCTATCTGGAAAATCTTCTCAAGCGATATCAGCAAGGAATCAGCTCGCCACTTGTGTTTTTCCCCGAAGCATCGCTTGCTTATACTGAAAAACTTGACGACGGACTCCAGAAGGCCTATGCGGCGGCCCTTTCCGTCTGGAACGACAACCCGTTCAGCGGACTTCATGGAGAGGGTTCGCACCCAGCCGTTCAGCGATGTTTCGGCAATAAAGAGCCTTTTGGTACCGAGTTCAAGAGTCTTGCCGTCGAGCTTATGCTGCCACTTCTGAGCTTCGAGGAGAAGAGGAACTGATGCAACCGCTCAAGACATCCTCCATAGCCCTCAGCGGCGTCAATCTTGTAGAGGCAAGTGCAGGGACAGGCAAAACCTATGCATTGACCGAACTCTATCTCCGTCTGATTATAGAAAAAGAGCTTCTCCCGGAATCAATTCTCGTTGTCACTTTTACTGAAGCGGCAACCAAGGAACTTCGGCAGAAAATCAGGGAACGCATCCGCGATACACTCACGATGCTGGCTTCCCCTGACGAGTGCGCGCAGCGTCTTTGCTCTCTTGGGGCAGCGGCAATGGAAAAGGGGGGCGTGAGGGTTTCGGGACTGCTGGAAAGTGCTCTTTATCTTCTCGACACCGCATCCGTGTTCACCATTCACGGGTTCTGCCTCAGGGCTCTTCAGGACAACGCTTTTGAGAGCGGTTCGCTCTATGATACCGAAATTGCCGCCGATCAGCGGGAACTTGCCGGCAGTATTGTCGACGACTTCTGGCGGTCCCGTTTTTTTACATCGCAGGCAGTTCTGCCGGGATATGCAATGAACGAGTCTCCCGGTTCATTCCTGCGCTTTCTGGGTGAAGTGAGGGCAGATTCGGGCGAGTTGATTATTCCTCAGTTCAGCTCTTCGGATATTGTGGCGATTGAAGATGAATGCCTGAACCTCTACAGGAAGATAGCTGAGTTGTGGGGAAGTGAGGGGGAGAGGGTCAAAAAATTGATGTTTGAGGATCGCGGGCTGAGCCGGGCGGCGGGAAAATATAGGGAAGATGATCTTGCCGAGCTCTTTATAGGCATGGATGCCTTTGTTGCAAACGCTCTTCCATTCGCATTGTTCAGGGAGCTCTTTAAGTTCACTACGAGCCGTATGGCTGAGTGGACAAAAAAGAAATTCACACCGCCCAACCATGAGCTCTTCGATCTGTGCGAGCGCTACGATTCGGCAATCAGACAGCGGTTTCTTGCGTTGAAAGCTGAGCTCATCCTCTACTGCCGGGACCGGTTGCCCAAGCGCAAAAAAGAGGCCAATATCCGCTTTTTCGATGATCTGCTCAGCGACATGCATGCCGCACTTTTCAGCCATGAAGAGGGCGAGGCTTTCCGGCTTCTTCTCAGGCGCCGCTGGCCGGCAGCGCTGATTGACGAGTTTCAGGATACTGACGCCCGGCAGTATGATATTTTCCGGAGTATCTATGAAGAGAGTGTTGGGCCGCTCTTTCTTATTGGAGACCCGAAACAGGCTATCTACAGTTTCAGGGGGGCTGATGTTTTTGCCTATCTCAAGGCCAGCCGAAATGTTGGGGAGGATCGCCGATTCACCCTTACCCACAACTGGCGATCCGTTCCACAGCTTCTCGAAGCCTTTAATGTGTTGTTTTCCAATGTGCCAGCTCCCTTTCTTTTTCCGGAAATAACCTATCGTTCCCTTGTGTCGGGCACGCCCAATAGAGAAGACAGCCTTATTGTTGAGGAACGAGACGCCCGCCCTCCTCTTGAGTTTCTTGTTCTTGAAGCATCCATGAAAGAGAACGGCCTTTTCAGCGTTGACGAAGCGACCGGCCTGGCTTCTCGGGCAGTTGCTGCGGAAATTTCCATGCTTCTCCTCTCCGCCCAGAACAAGAAAGTCCTCATTGGTGGCCGTCCGCTTCAGGCTGACGATATTGCCATCATTGTCCGGAGCCACCGACAGGCCGCACGGGTTCGTGATGCCCTTTCCGTGTTCAGAATACCCTCCGTGGTCCGGAGTGACAGGAGTGTGTTTGTTTCCGATGAGGCCAGAGAGATCTGCATTCTGCTTGCAGCTTTTATTGATCCTTCCGATGAAGGCAAAGTCAGGGCAGCGTTGATTACCGATATTCTTGGTTGCAGCGGCAACGATATAGCTGCAATGATGGATGATGAAACGCTCTGGGTTCCGCAGTTGCGTTTCTTCGCCCGCCTGCATTCCCTCTGGCTTCTGAGGGGGTTCATGAGTATGGCCGCACTTCTTATGAGAGAGGAGGGCGTTCGCGGACGCCTTCTCTCTCTCCGGGATGGAGAACGGCGACTCACCAATCTGCTTCACTGCATTGAACTGCTTCATCAAAAAGAGCATCAGGAGGGGCTTGGGCCGGAGGCTCTCGCTACATGGTTTACACAGAATACGGTTGAGGTCGGCCAGCTTCGTGATGAGTATCAGTTGCGCCTTGAAACCGACGAACCGGCTGTGAAAATTATGACCATACATGTCAGCAAGGGGCTTCAGTTTCCCGTTGTCTACTGTCCGTTTTTGTGGAGCGGGAGCCCTGCTGGTCTTGATGTGGCGGCGTTCCATGATGAAGCCGATCGCACAGTTCTTGATTTCGGTTCAGAGGATTTCGATGATCATCTCGCCCTTTCTCATCGGGAGCAGCTTGCTGAGGATATCCGCCTTCTCTATGTTGCCCTTACCCGCGCAGTGTACAGCTGCAGTGTTGTTGTTGCGCCAATACGAAAAACTGACACAGCTCTGAATCATCTCCTGCAGGGCGGTCCCCGGTCTGGTGTAAACGAACAGCTGAGCCATCTTGTTTCCAAGGGGGGCGGGGCTATTGGAATGCGCATTATTGAGCAGCACGATACCGCTTTGCAGCCGGCAACTTTTCGCGAGCCGCCTCTTAGGGAGTGCGGAGAGGCTGTAAGGAAAATTTTTACCGGCAGTATTAACCGTTCATGGCACATTGCCAGCTTCAGCTTCTTTACACGCGGGAGTTATACGCATCCCGAACTGCCTGATCGTGATGAAATGCAGCGAAATATGCCGGACGCCGCCAGAATGCCGGGCCTTTCGATATTTGCCTTTCCCCGGGGTACACAGGCCGGTCTTTTCATGCATTCAATTTTTGAGACACTTGACTTCAGTCGTCCTTTTGACGATAGTGCGGAGGAAGGGATCAAAAACGCGCTGGAGCGTTCCGGCTACCTTCCCGAGTGGCTTCCTGCAGTTTCCTCAATGGTTCGCGCCGTTCTCGCTGTTTCTCTCGGTACGGAGGATGGAGCTGCTTTCAGCCTTTCAAGTCTGAAGCCGGGGGAGTGGGTCACCGAAATGGAGTTTTTCTTCCCCCTGCGTTTTCTTACTCCGGAGCGGCTCTCTTCACTCGCAGGAAAGGGTGTCCATCCCGGACAGCTTGATTTCGCACCAGTCCGCGGTATGCTGATTGGATTTATTGATATGGTGTTTCAGGCCGGTGGCCGATACTGGCTGCTTGACTGGAAGTCGAATTATCTGGGAGAGGCTCTGGACTCCTATACAAAAGAGCGGATGGAGGAGGCTATGGGCTTGCATCACTATGATCTTCAGTATCTGATCTATACCGTGGCTCTTCACCGGTATCTCAGTCTCCGGATTCCCGATTACCGTTACTCTACACACTTCGGAGGGGTCATCTATGTTTTTCTCCGCGGTGTTGATGAGTCCTCAGGCCAGAACCGTGGCTTTTATAGAGCCAGACCCTCGGAAGAGCTTGTCAATTCCCTGACGGAAATTTTGATTGAAACCGGAGGCTGATTCCATGACACTGATCTATGAAGAGCGAGCGGTGGACTCCTATTTCTCACGATTTGTCCTTCGTCTGACTGGGGCTGAGGACAGCGACTTCTCTCCACTCCGTCTTGCAGTTTCAATGGCTGCACGCCGAGCGGCATCCGGAGATGTCTGTTTTGATCTCGCCTCTATTCAGGCGCATACGGTTGAGCTTGAGGGACGGCAGGTTGCAATGCCTTCAATGCAAACTCTTCGTTCTTTGCTTTTTGACTCCGGAGGGGCTGTGGCTCCAGGAGCGGCTGCTCCGCTTGTGCTCGATGAAAAGGGGCGGCTCTATCTCTACCGTTACTGGAAGCTTGAGCACGATCTTGCAAAGCGGTTGCTGGCTATGGCTGCGTATCAACGGCAGGAGGAGCCTGGTTCTGATGCTCTTCCTTCCATCAGCGGGATGAGGGGACTTGAGTCAGGGGGGATGCAGGAAAAGGCAGTTATAAAGGCTCTGTCAGGAAGGCTGACCATCATAGCAGGGGGTCCCGGAACAGGCAAGACGGCTATTGTTGCCAGGATACTTTCACTTCTCCGTCAGCATGAGGAAGGCAGAAAAAAAAGGATTGCCCTCGGTGCGCCAACCGGCAAAGCCGCAGCGCGCCTTCACTCCTCGCTCAAGGCAATGAGCGAGGAGTGTGGCGCAATCTCCACTATCCACCGGCTACTCGGCACCATCCAGGGTTCCAGCCGATTCCGTCACAATCCTCAAAACCCTTTGCCTTTCGACCTCCTTGTAATTGACGAGGCATCAATGATTGCGCTTCCCCTTATGGCCGCTCTTGTCTCAGCAATGCGTCCCGAAGCCTCGCTTATTCTTCTTGGAGACCCCCACCAGCTGGCCTCGGTTGAGTCCGGAGCGGTGCTTGGCGATATCTGTTCCGCCGCTGCCGCCGAACCCCAATCACCGATAGGAGAATCGCTGGTCACACTGAACAAAAGCTACCGGTTTACCAGTGAAAGTGCTTTGGGGCGTCTGAGTATGGCTGTAAATGCGGGGGACGGAGCTGCCGCCTCGGCTCTTTTTTTTGATCCCGGGGTTTCCGATATCAGTTTTGGTCCGGCAGAAAGGGAGAGCGTATTTCGCGAGGAACTCAAGGAGCGCATCACTGAGGGGTTCCGGCCTTATCTTGAGGCCGAAACAACCGCCGAGTCTCTTCGTCTGTTCGACAGGTTCCGTATTCTTGCTGCCTTGCGTGAAGGGCCCGGCGTCACGGGAGTCAAAACCCTCAACCGGCTGGTTGAGGAGATTCTGCAGGAGGCTGGCCTCATCAATCCGGTTGAGGTTTTTTATCATGGCCGACCCGTTATGCTGAGTGCCAATGACTCCTCCCTCAACCTTTTCAATGGCGATACCGGCATAGTTGTTGACGATGCTCTGCACCCCGGCCAGATGCAAGTCGCATTCATGACGGCTGATGGCTCTCTTCGCTCAATTGCACCCGAAAGGCTTCCATCGCATGAAACGGCATATGCCATGACCATTCATAAAAGTCAGGGTTCAGAGTTTGACCATGTTCTCATGATTCTTCCTGAAGCCGAGAGCCCTCTGCTTACCCGTGAACTTCTCTATACCGGTATTACCCGTGCTCGCCAAAAGCTGGATGCCAGAGGTGGTGTTGCAGCGTTTGAAGAAGGGGTCAAAAGAACAACTGCCCGGCTTTCAGGGCTTGCCGACGCTCTTCGGGGCGCCGCTGAACCAGCTCCGCCTCTCTACCCTGAGTAGTGTCGCCCATGTCGGTCTGTGCTGAAATTCAGAGTGCTTTTTTGGGAAAGTGAGGCAGTGCAGTTCCTGTAAGTTCTTTTTTCAATAATTGTTAAGGTTGTTGCTGAGTGAGGTTTTTGTATTTTGTATTACTTCTGCAAGTGTTGCAGAGGGCAGGCCCATGATGTTGAGTGGCCTTTACAGTTGACTGAAACCTATAGTTAAAACGATGGAGAATAGATCTATGAGCGTATTTACCAGAACCGTAGCAATGCTGGCTCTTGTGCTGGCATCCATGTCCCCTTTGCAGTCCTCTTCGGCTGATGCCAAAGCTCCTGCTCAGGCAGTTGCAGAAACCAAAGGTCTTTTTGTTGTTGTTACCGATGCGGATCCGATGACGCAGATGATGGCAATGGTGCTTTCCACCCAGACCCTGAAGCAGGGCGGAAGCGTTCAGATACTTCTCTGCGGCCCTGCTGGAGAGCTTGCCCTCGCCAAAAGCAAGCAGACCTCTTTCAAGCCGCTTGACAAGTCGCCCCAGATGCTGCTTGCCGGTCTCATTGCACAGGGTGTGAAAGTTGAGCTCTGCCCGCTCTACCTGCCAAACACGGGTAAAACAGCGAAGGACCTGATCAAAGGCGTAAGCGTCGCAAAGCCTCCTGTGGTTGCTACCGCAATGGGCGAAGAGGGCATCAAGCTCTTTACCTTCTGATTTACAGCGTTTCAAAAGAGAGCAGACTTGAAAGAAAAAGCCGCCTTGCAGGGCGGCTTTTTCTTTAGTAGTACATAACGGCGTAGAAGAGATTTTTTTTCACTTCGCTGATGACAAAGCGATAACTGATGGGGTTTCTCCACCAGATAAAGGGGTCCCACCATTCAGGTTTGGTTGCTGTAAGAACAAAGGTGAAGCCTGTTCCCTCGAAGGCTGTCTCCCAGGTTTTCTGCAGTCGTAGCATATGGGGCGGGTCGCTGACAACCAGGGCGGTCCGCCACCCTCTCTTTTTCATGAGGGCGGAGCTATTGACGGCCTCTTCCCATGTTGTTTCTGATTGGGTGTCAATAAGAACTGCGTTGAGAGGAACTCCCAGTGCTTTCATTCTCCGCTCTCTCCAGTTCAGATGCCCTTTGCGGTAAAATCGCCTGTCTATGCCTGTAAGCAGAACGCGCGCTCCATATCCCTCTTTATAGAGAGAGGCGCCATGCTGGACACGCCGGCCGCTGTCTCCGCCGAGCACAATGATGACATCCGATTTTACAGGCGCAGCGCCATGATAAGAGACAATGAAGCCAAGACAAAGAAAGCCCAAAGCACCCACTGCTGTAATGAGGAGAAAGAGTTTGAGGAGTGTTGTGAAAAGACCTTTCATGGATGCGTCACTGAAAAGAATAAGCCCTTCAGGGAAAAAATCCTGCCAGCTACCGGGTTCGTCACTTTCACAGGCATCCCTGGCTGTGGGAGGAGGACAATGATGTCAATTATTGCTGTATGATGCAAACAAAATCAATCCGTCAGCTCGTTTTAATCGGGCTTTCTGGCGTATTGAAGCATGATTGGCGACGGAGGAAGGGTTTATATTCGTAAATTGCTTTATTCCTCGTTGTCACTGGCCGATCAACCACCTCCTTTTCATAACGCCAAATGCCCGCCAAAACCAACGCCATCAGGCTCCTTCTGAGCTCTCTGAGCATCCACAATGATGCAGAAAGATTTGATGCCATTCATAAGGCGGTGGAGAGCGATATCGAGTTTCGGGGAAGCCGTCTCTGGATTCTTATTTTTGCAATACTGCTTGCATCAGTGGGACTCAATATCAACTCCACAGCTGTCATTATCGGCGCCATGCTTATTTCGCCTCTTATGGGCCCCATCAACGGGATGGGGTACAGCATTGCAACTTACAATTTCCCCCTCCTCCGCAAGGCGTTCAAGAACTATTCCTTTGCGGTTTTTGCAAGTCTTGCGGCTTCAACTGTGTATTTCGCAATCAGCCCTGTCTCAATTGCCCATTCCGAACTTCTTGCACGCACCAGTCCAACCATTTACGATGTCATGATCGCCCTTTTTGGCGGTCTTGCAGGAACGCTTTCATTGACAACAAAGCTTAAGGGCAATGTTGTTCCCGGCGTTGCTATTGCTACAGCGCTGATGCCCCCGCTTTGCACCGCCGGATACGGCCTTGCGACCGGGCAGTTCTTTTTTTTCTTCGGGGCACTCTATCTCTTCACTATCAATACAGTCTTCATAGGGCTGTCGACCGTTGCGTTTTCACAAGTGATGAAGTTTCCTCTCCGCAGCAGCATTAATGAAGATCGTCGTGCAGCCATCAACCGCTGGATCACCATCGTCATTCTCATCACTCTGATTCCAAGTATTTATTTCGGGTACCTCCTTGTACAGAAAGAGAGATTTACGGAAAATGCCGGGAAGCTTGCCCGAAGTGTCGGGCTGTATAACGGGGAGTACCTTCTGCGTCATGACATTGATGCCGACAACAAAACCCTGACGCTGGTTTATGGTGGGCGGCGACTGACGGAAGAAGACAAGGCCGGCATCAAGCAGCGTGCACTCGAGTTCGGGCTTGAGAAGGCAACACTCAATTTCGAACAGGGGATCTCATTCTCGGATTTTTCTTCTGAATTAACGACCCGTATCACTGAAAGCGATCAAATGAAAGCTGAGGTGAGTCGCCTCTCTCTTGCTCTTCAGGCCAACGCCCGGCGCGAAGACAGCCTTCAGGCAAGGAGTTATACCGGCCGTATGCTCCTCAACGAGATGAAACCACTCTTCCCGGCGGTTACCTCATGCCTTTACGGAGAGTCATATCGCTTTGTGGCCAAGAAAGAGGATTCCCCGCTCAAGGTCTCATTTGTCCATATAACGGCCTCCCGGAAGATTCCTCTCTCAGAAAAGAAAAAAATCACTGAGTGGTTGAAAGTCCGTCTTAAGGACAGCGGCGTGTCTGTGGTTTTCGAGTGATGCCTCAAAGGGGGATTGCCTGCTGGTAAAGGTTGTAACGGGCAAGAATGTTGCGCGTGTACTCAACAGGCATGATTCCGTTGCAGTAGCCATATCTGGCGACCTTGTCTCTGTAGTACTGCGGCTTTGATTTCAGCCTGAGGTAGTACTCAACACTCTCTTCCCATACATGGGGGTCTTTATTGAATTTGACCGCTAAAGCCTGAGCATCCCTCACATGGCCCGGCCCAACATTGTATGAAGCGAGTATGAATTTGAGCCTGGTTTCCGGATCGGGAATATCCTTCCATTCCTTGTGCAGCATTTTCAGGTAGCGCGTTCCGGCTCTCATATTGGATTCTGGGTCGAACAGGTTTGTGATTCTGAACATGCCGGCAGTGGCGGGCATAAGCTGCATCAGGCCAGATGCTCCAGCCCATGAAACCGCAAGTGCATCAAACTGTGACTCTTCATAAATCAGAGACGCAAGCATTCGCCAGTCCCAGCCGATTGTAGCAGCATAGCTTCTGATAAGGTTGTCGTAGACGGATATCATTCCGGCTTTATCGGAATGGAAGGCACGCAGAGTTCTTCGTCTGAATGTGTATTGCCGATCATAGTATTTTGCATGCAGAATCCGCAGATGCAGTTTTGTATCTGCCAGTGAGAGCCACTTGTTGAGTTCGATTTCGAGTTTTGGTGATTGTTTTCCAACGGCCCAGGCAAGCGGCTGACGGGGGCTGATGACTGTAGCGAAATCCAGGTTCGGATAGAGCGTTCTGTGGGCTTCAGCAATGTTGCGGTCGGCAATGGTGTAGTCAATGGAGCCTGTTGCAACATCGCGGATCAGCTGGCTTGTGCTTGTTTCTCCCGGAACGGTTTCAATGGTCAGCTCTATGCCTTCATCATTCTGCAGCTCCTTGAGCCGTGTAAAATAGGCAGACCCCCGTCTTACTGAAAGGGTTTTGCCTTCGAGATCTTCTGCAGATAGAAGCATTTGGGGCCGTTTTTCCCCCTTGCCGGCAGGTCGGGGCTTTCTCTGGATGAGTACCTGTTCAGTATAGTCAAGAGGGTTTGAAAACGAGACCATTGCCCTTCTTGGAGCGGTAATGGTGAGGTTGTGAGCGACAATATCACCCTTTCCGTATTTCAGGGCAGGAAGTTGCTGGTTGATGTCTTCAGCCAGAACAACCTCCATGTCGACTCCAAGATACCTGCAGAAGTGTTCGGCTGCTTCATAGCTGAACCCCATAGGAGTTCCGCGATAAATAAGGTAGTTAATGGGGTCGTAGCTGAGAATGATCCTTGCCCTTCCCTGTATCCTGATGTCGTCAAGATCACGGATGTTCTGAAAGAACAGCAGGTAAGCGAGCGGTAGAAAAAGCAGTGCTATGGCCGGAACCAGCCATTTGAGAAAATGGAGGATGTGACGAATATTCATACTCACTATACGGGTTATAGAGCTTTTCCTGCCATCAGTTCCTCAAAAAGCCCCTTGTATGCCTTTGACGCAACGCTGTTGGGCTTTACGGCTGTCAGCGGTGCACGGTAGACGCCCATTTTCTCGACTTCTGAATTATAGGGAATAGTCTGGCGGAGAAAACCGGGAGCATCACCGTATTCGGCAATGATGTCCCGATGCATTGCTTTCCTTTTTTCGACCATTGTAAAAAAAGCCCGTATTCTTTTACGGTCAAGGTTGTTGGCAGTAAAAAAATCGATGAGCTGATTGTAGGTTCGGATGGAAAGCGTTGTTGGAATCATTGGAACCAGAATGATGTCCGAGGCGGAAAACACGCTTTCGGAAAGGAGTGTGAGGTTGGGGGGGCAGTCAAAAAAAACATGACTGTAGTCGTCACTCAGTGACTCCAGATTTTTTTTGAGTTTTTTCTGTGGTTTCTTCTCCTCGGAGAGTTCTATGTCAAGATTTCTGTAGGAGAAATCGGAGGGCAGGAGGTCAAGATTTTCAAAGTCTGTAGCCTTGATGTTGCTGTGAATTTTCTTGTTGCCTTTCAGAAATTTATCGCTGCTGAATTTTTTGGATGCCGTAATACGAAAATAATATGAACTTGCCCCCTGAGGGTCAAGGTCGCAGATGAGGCAGGGGGGAGAGGTGAGGGCGGACAGATAGGAGAGATTGACCGCAGCGGCGGTTTTCCCGACGCCACCTTTAATGCTGTAGAGTGCAATGGTTTTCATTTGTACATTCTCTCTGTTAACAGTTCTTCAAAAAGCGCGGCGGTTCTATCGCTGTCGAAGGTTCGGAACGAGGCATGAAAGGTGCTTCTGGCTTGTTCCTGCGTTAGATAGATGCGTGTCATGAGGCCGCCGATTGAGGCGGCAAGGCCTGGGTCGCACCCATTGCGCGATGCTGCGTCAAGATGCTCATGCAGAAATTCCAGCTGTACCGCACAGTCCACGAACTCTCCCAGGTTTTCCTGAAGCTGTTTGAGTTGTTTCAGGGCCGGTCCTATTCTGTCGGAAGGGAACAGTGATGCAAAAAACTCCATCAGATAACGCAGTTTTTTGCAGTCAATGCGGAGCTCATGTAATTCCTCGTCCTTGGTCTCCCTGCTGACAAGCCTTCCGTTCCTGATAACCCGCTTCCATGATTTTCTGATCGAGGTTCGGGCGGATTTTCCTGTTGCAATTGAGGCGGCAGGAGCCTTTTCGGGGTCGGGAAGTTGCGTGATAGAGAGAAACGCTTCCCATTCACTCATCAGTTTCCGGTACTCCTCAGAGCTGAGATATCGGTCGAGTTTCCTGTGAATTTTCTTGCGGGCAGAGGTGATGCCGGCAAAAAAAGGCGTAAGGCCCCCACGGAGGATGGGGGGGAGTGATGCCGGAAAGTCATGCTGCTGGAGAAGGTAGACATCGAGATCACGCAGTGCGCCTGTCCGCCCGGCCAGCTCTTTGAGTTCTTTGCGGAATCGGTTGGCTGTCTCGGGATCAAAAACACCTTTGAGCTGCGCCAGAATTGATCGGGCCCGTCGCAGAGAGACTCGGTAATCGTGGAGAAACTCCGTGTCGATGGATTTTCTGATACCCGCTTCATTGTGGCGCATGACCTCTGTGGTGAATCGCAACAGACGAAGCGCGCTTTCATGAACCTGTGCTCCGGGGTCAAGCTTCAGGGTGATTTTTGATGAGTAATCTCCCGGTTCTCTGCCAGTGTGGCGCATCAGTTCCCGGAAAATGCCAGCAGCGTCAAGCGAATCGCTCTCGGCCATTTCCCCCTGAAGCGCTTTTCTGAGGGTTCCCATTTCCTGGCTGTAGCCTCTCAGCGGATTGAGGGTGATGATATGAAGAATCGGGCCTTTTTTCAGGCTCTCGATACAGCTGATTGATTCATCGATTACTGTCCCTATGGTTTTCTCCTCACAATCCAGCACCCTCCACTTCACCGATTCTACCTGAAACGAGGCGAGTCTGCAGAAGGCACGAAGCCGGCTGATATGTGAAATCAAGGTAGAGAATGTGCCCGGAGAAAAGTTCGCTGCCATGAAGCAGGCGGAGTTGGAGGGAACTGTATCGGAAGCGAGTATTCGGTTTGAAGAACTCTCTCTGATGGATATCCTCCGTCCTTCAGACTGAACAGTGAGACCCGAAGAGAAGGCTTTCGAATCGAAGGTGTCGAAATAATGACGGAGTGTCTTTTGTCTTTCCGGAAAGGAGAGGCTGTAGGGGGTGTTTTCAAGAATATGGGGAACGGATATGGCGGCAGAGTCCGGGTCGATCTTGATGACTGTTGTTTCCGGGAGATCTGGCATTCTTTCCAATCCGATATTGGTTATGAATATGAAACCTCCTTCATGCCTTTTTGGCGAGGGCGGGTTCAGGTTTTGAAATTCATATTTCTAAATATAGAAAGATCTCCTCGAAAATTTGCCCTGTAACGGTAATGTAACCTTCGAAATTCGCCATTATTAGCCCCTCAGGGCATAAGGGGTTTTACTTTAGGGCTGGAGTTTCATAACTTGGGTGTTTCCAAAACGCGGTCTTTTTTTGAGTAGCACTCTTTACCCGATTCTTCTGGATGAAATACCTTCTTGCCATACTTCTTTCAGCCTTAACCGTTCTTTCAGGATGTTCCGGGAGTGGAGAGGGGGAGAGAGTATCCTCATCTTCTGTCTCATCAGCTCCATTGACTGTAGGGCTTGTTTTTGACGCAGGAGGTCGCGGAGATCGATCGTTCAATGATTCCGCCTATAACGGTCTGGAAATGGCCCGCAGCAGAAGGGGGATAGATTTTCTTTTTGCAGAACCGGATGGACAGGGTTCAGATCGTGAAGCTGCGCTACGCCTCATGGCTGTTAATCCCGATGTGCAGCTGGTCATAGGAGTTGGTCTGCTCTTCAGTGAGGATATTGCAGATATGGCGGAGGAGTTTCCTGATAAAAAGTTTGCCTGTGTTGATTACCTCCGGACCCCGGGTGTGCCTATACCCTCCAATCTTGCCGGCATGGTATTCGAGGAGAAAAAAGGTTCCTTTCTTGCCGGTGCAATTGCCGGACTTGTGACCAAAACGAACACAGTCGGGTTCATTGGGGGGATGGAGTCAAGCGTCATCAGGAAATTCCAGTCAGGGTTTACTGAAGGAGTTCATTTCGTCAACCCCGATGCAACGGTGATTTCTGGCTATATCGGGATGAGCGGGAGTGCTTTTGCCAATCCGGCCAAGGGTCGGGAGCTTGCACTTGGCCAGTACGGACGGGGAGCTGACATTATCTATCAGGCGTCTGGAGCCAGTGGTCTTGGCGTTATAGAAGCGGCCAGAGAGAGCAGAAAACTGGTTATCTGTACAGACCGTGACCAGGAGTATCTCGCGCCTGGTTTTGTGCTCAGCACCATGACCAAGGCGGTTGATCGCGCTGTGCTGTCAGTGGTGGAATCGGTTCTTGACGGATCGTTTGCCGGCGGGACCGCCATTTCGTATGGTCTTGCTGACCGGTATACTGATTATGTGTACAATGACAAAAACAGCGCCCTGATTTCATCTGCTGTGCATAATCGGGTTGAGCAGATCAGGGCTGACATACTTTCAGGAAAGATTGTTCTCGAAGAAACCACCGGCCTTGATTGATAGGCTTCCATTCAGGCATAAACGCCTGAACATTTGTTCAATGTCAGATAAATCCGAGCTGTGCGCAAAAAAATACTTGTAACCGGAGCAACCGGTTTTATAGGATCACAACTCGTGATCAAACTGGCTTCCACCGGTGACGACATCAATATTCTTGTCCGAAAATCCTCCGATTTGAGGCCTCTTGAATCCGTCAGAAACAGCATTACCGTTGTGTATGGTGATCTTGCTGACAGGGGCGCAATTGACGAAGCAATGAAGGGAATTGATGAGGTTTATCATTCAGCTGGTCTTACCTATATGGGCGACAAGAAGAATGCCCTTTTGTTCAGAATCAATGTTGAAGGGACACAAAACATTCTGGATGCCGCTCTTCAGGCTGGAGTGAAGCGGGTTGTTCATGTCAGCTCCATAACAGCTGTCGGCATTGCAAAAAACAGGGTCCCTGTTGATGAATCGGTACGGTGGAATTTTGACGAAATCAATCTCGAATACGCCCGGACAAAACATTTGGCTGAGATTGCGGTGGCTGAGGCAGTGAAAAAGGGTCTTGACTGTGTCATTGTCAATCCGGCTTTTGTTTTTGGTGCCGGTGATATTAATTTCAATGCAGGGAGAATCATCAAGGATGTCTACAATCGCCGCCTGCCTTTTTACCCGCTTGGAGGAATCTGTGTTGTTGATGTAGAAATTGTTGCCGATACAATCATGGCTGCAATGGACCATGGGCGAACAGGAGAGCGCTATATCATCGGCGGTGAAAATGTGACTTACAAGCAGCTTGCCGATACCATAAGCCACATTACTGGAGCGCCAAAGGTCCGTCTTCCGCTTCCTTTCGGAATTGCAAAAATTCTGAAGTCGGTGCTTGACCGCAAGAAAAACAAAAACAAAATCTCAAAACTCTTCAATCTCTCCATGTTCAGAGTTGCCTCCGAGTTTCTGTTTTACAACTCGGAAAAAGCACGACGCGAACTCAATATGTCTGTTGCCCCTCATGAGGAGAGTGTTCGAAAAGCTTTTGAATGGTACCGCGACCGAAACCTGCTGAATTAAGGGTTGATTGTGACTTCAGCTCCTCACTTCAAGGAGATGCCCATGCCTTCGAATACCATTGTAGAAAGAGTTGCCGCCGATCTCCGGAAGAACCCCCCGTTTGACAATCTGAGCGCCGTTCTTCTTGAAGATCTTGCCTCATCAATTACCGTCAGCTATCATGATGATGGAGAGATCATCTTCAGCAAAGGTGATGCTCTCAAGGCTTCAGCCTTCATGGTGATGAAGGGTGCTGTGCGTCTGTTCGACACTATCGATGGAGAAGAGGTGCTGGTTGATATGTGTGATGAGGGCGATATTTTCGGTGTCAGGGCTCTTGTTGGCGGCACCAACTATCTTCTTTGTGCACAGGTTGCCGAAGAGAGTCTTGTGTATGACATACCTGTTGAAAAAATCAAAGCGCTCATTGCTGCCGACAACGGCGTCTCCAATTTTTTTGCCGGTGAATTTGCAAAAAGCCTACAGGAGATGGAGCGTACCCTCACCTCTGCTTTTTCACAGAGCCACAAGAGATTCAGCCAGCAGTCATACAGCAGTTTCCTTGAGCACGAAACGCTTGAAGTAAAGCCAGTAACGAATGTGATGACCTGTCCCCCTGACATCACAATCCTGGAGGCTGCAAAAATCATGGCCGACTGCAATATCGGCTCCATTCTCGTTGCCTCTCCCGAGAACCATCCGCTTGGCATCATTACTGATACTGATCTTCGGAAAAAAGTTGTCGCCAGGGCAGGGGCCGTCAATGAACGACCTGTCACTGAAATAATGAGTAGTCCGGTCTATACGATTACTGGAGGGAAAACGGTTGCCGACATGGTTATGCTCATGGTAAAGACAAAGCTGCGCCATTTCTGCATCACTAAAGACGGAACTCCCGGAAGTCCCATTGCAGGAATGATTTCCGAGCATGATATCATAACATCAGAAGGCAACAATCCTGCCGTCATCATGAAAGAAATCATGAGCGCAGAGGGCATGGAGCAGTTGAAGATTGAGCGCGATAAAGCTGAAACGCTTCTTGGCGTCTATCTTGGCCAGAATGTAGCAGTACATTTCATTACCAGCATCATGACGGAAATCAATGATGCAATCATTGTCCGTTCAATCCGAATGGCTCTTGATGCTATGGCAGTTGAGGGAATGAAGAGCCCTTCAGTGCCGTTCTGCTGGCTTTCTCTTGGAAGTGAGGGGCGGAGGGAGCAGCTTTTGAGAACCGATCAGGACAATGCGATTATTTATCGGGACCCGCCAACCGAAGAGTCTGAGAGTTGCCATGAGTTTTATCTTGAGCTTGGCAGAAGGGTGACCGGTATGCTTGAGGCCGCCGGATTTGTTCGCTGCCCTGCCGAAGTGATGGCCTCAAACCCGAAGTGGTGCCAGCCTCTCCGGCAGTGGAGGCGCTATTTCCACCAGTGGATTGCAGCGCCAGAACCCAAGGCGGTCATGCATTCGACCATTTTCTTTGATTTCCGTCCCGTTGATGGTGAGACTGCCCTTGCCGGGGAGCTGAAACAGGAGATTTTTGCTGAAATGGCTACGGGGAGAGGCTTTCTTGAGTTTTTTGCTAAAAACGCACTCCAGAACCCGCCTCCGCTCGGTTTTTTCCGAAATTTTCTTGTGGAGAAAAGCCGCGACCATGCCAATGAGTTCGATATCAAATCACGGGCGATGATGCCGCTTGCCGATGCGGCCAGAGTGCTGGCATATGATCTTAGAATCCCTGATTTTCTGAGCACGGTAGAGCGGTTTCAGAAAATTGCAGTTCTTGATCCTCCGCTGAAGGACCTGGCTCTTGAGGCAGCATCCGCATATGATTTTCTGATCAGATTACGGGCAGAAAATGGTCTTGAGCAGGCAAGTTCGGGCCGGTACATAAAGCCGGAGAGCCTGAACAAACTTGATCGGCAGATGCTGCGCAATGTGTTTTCTACCATCGGCCATATTCAGCAAACCCTTAACATGAGGTTCCAGCTTGACTATATCCGTGACTGACTTTTTCCTGCGTCAGTATGCTCACCTGCGTTGCCGTAGAGGGGGCCTTCCTGAAGCTGTCTGCCGATATGTCAACGGGATGAGCAGTCAGCAGGGCTCTTCAGCGCCCCTGGAGAGGGTTCGTTTCGTGGTTTTCGACACTGAAACGACCGGTTTTGATGTTCAGAAAGACCGGGTGATTTCAATCGGCGCCGTTGCTCTTGAGGGATCGGCCATAACAGTTGCTGATTCGTTTGAGGTGCTTGTCCGCCAGCAAGCAGTTGGTGAAAAAGAGTCTGTGAGTGTTCACGGTCTCTTGAAAAAAGACATTGCTTCAGGAGTGAGTGAACGGGACGGCGTCACCTCGTTTCTTGACTATATCGGCAACAGCATTCTTGTTGCCCAGCACGCAAGTTTTGATGTAGGCATGCTGAACAGGCTTCTGTGGGAGATGTTCCGCATCCGTCTTTTCAATGGAGTGGTTGATACTGCAAGCCTTGCCAAACGGCTCGAAAAAGGGCCATATCACAATCTGGCCCACAAGGCAGGGGAGTATCGGCTGGATCACCTTTGCGAGCGCTATGGTATTCGTCTTCACGACCGTCACACCTCTGCGGGAGATGCGTACCTTACCGCCCAGCTGTTTCAGCGGCTCCTTGCCAAAGGGCGCAAGGCTGGCATTACAACGGTTGGGAGTCTCCTGATGCAGTAGGTCGGGAGCGGAGTTCAGCGTTTTTTTGAGAACAGAATCATTCTCGGAGATTCACCCTCACTAAAGGGGCTGCCGCTGTAATCGCCGATAATAAAGTCCAGAGCAAATCCCTCATTTTCAAGCATTGCCGTAATCTCTTCGGAGCTGTAGAGGCGTACCGATTCAGAAAACTCAAGTGCTTTACCCGTTTCGGGAGTGATGGTGATTTGTTTTGTAATCAGGCTCTCTTCAAGCACTCTGTTTTCCTCAACATGCATTCCTCCAGCCCTGCGGGTTGAATGCTGAACCAGATGCCGTTTCAAGTGACTTGGGTTGATAAGGTCAAGAACATACCATCCGTCGCTCTGAAGGGCTCTGAAAACAGCGGACACGACCTTTCTGTCCTCATCAGCTGAGTCGAAATATCCGAAACTGGTAAAGAGCTGCACAACCATCCGGTAGCTCCCCGACTCTGAAATGTTTCGCATGTCATGACCTGTGAAGCGGAGTTCCAAGGATTCCTGTGCAGCCTCCTTTTGTGCTTCCTGAAGGAGAAAAGCTGAGAGGTCGTTAGCGGTAACATCAAACCCTTTTCTGGCAAATTCAAGCGCGTGACGACCAGCTCCACAGGCAATGTCAAGCAGGGCCGGGCCGGAAGGCTTTGTTGTTTCAAGGCCTGTTTCTTGAAGAATCATGTTGACGCAGTCGGACGCTTCCTCACGGTTGCGGTGGCTGTACAGTTCAAGATAGAGCGGGTGGTTGAACCACTCTTTGAACCATTGTGATTGATTCTTTTCGTCTGCAGAACTATGGAGTGAGGGCATCTGTTGCAGGAATGAACTTCAGGAAGGGGGGAGGAGATGGACGCGGGGGGCTGTCGGTGCCCCCGCATGACAACTGTCGGAGTTTATTTTACGCCGTCTGAAATGACTTTGTTGATGACGGTCTGATCGTTTTCGCCACTGGGTATACGGACATTCTTCTCAACGAATTTCCAGCCGCTTGTTTTTTCTGACTTAACGGTGTATACCAGTTTTGCGACTTTGAAATCGGCGGCGCCGCCCTTTTTATTCTTCTCGCCGAATGATTGTTTCTTTGCCATTGTCTGTCGGGTAGTTCAGGTTGTTGTTACGCTTCTCATGCCTTATGCAAAAAAGAATTGGAAAGTAATAAAAATTTCAGCCTTCAGCAACAACCAATGACTTAGTGTATAACTGTCTCCGGCTCTTCAAGCCTCCTGCTTTCAGGCTTCGTGAAGCCTGCCTTTATGATAGATTGCAATGGCTTTTCCTTTGAGTGTACTGCCGAGGAACGGTGTGTTGATGGATTTTGAGCGGAGCCTGTCGGCTGTTACCGTCCATTCCATACCGGGGTCGATGAGCGTGAAGTTTGCCGCCGAACCCTCTTTGAAGCTGATTGGCTGTAGGTTCATTATGTTTCGCGGATTGACCGACAGCAGCTCAATTGCCCGATGCATTGAGATAATGTTTCTCTCAACAAGTTGAGATATTGTCAGACCGACGGATGTTTCAAGGCCGATGATGCCGAACGCTGCCTCCTGTGGCGGGCACTGTTTTTCATGTGAGGCATGGGGGGCATGATCGGTTGCAATGGCGTCAACAGTCCCGTCACGGAGCGCTTCAAGCAATGCTTCGCGGTTTCTTGCTGAGCTGAGCGGCGGTTTCATGATATAGCTCCCTTTTTCCTCGGCATTGAACATATCCTCGTCACAGAGGGTGAAGTGATGGGGCGTCACTTCGCAACTGACCAGCAGCCCATCTTTTTTTGCCTGACGGATAAGATTCAAAGATGCTTCCGTGCTGATGTGAGCAGCATGGTAGCGGGGCCTCTGCAATGGGTCGTGAAGTTTATGCTCTTCAAGCCAGCGAAGCAGAAGAAGGTCACGGGCAAGCATCATGGCTTCAGAGATGTCAGGTATTCCTTTAAGGCCGAGTTGTGTGGAATACATCCCCTCATTGACAACGCCTCCTGCAGTAAGTGAGCGGTCCTCACAGTGCTGAATGACGAGAAGATTGAAGTTTGAAGCATATTCAAATGCCAGTCGCATGATCTGACTGTTCTGGATTGCCGAACCATCGTCAGATACGGCGCTAACCCCATATGATGCATATTTCCCGAACGGAGCAAGCCCCTCGCCTCTGCTTTCAACCGTCATGGCGCCTATCACTTCAAGATCAACCGGAAGCTTGCCTGCATGGTGGCGAATGAATGCAACGCCGAGAGGGCTATCGATAACGGGTTGTGTATTGGGCATTAAAGCCACTCCGGTAAACCCGCCTGCAGCAGCCGCAGCCGCACCGCTTTCAAGCGTTTCCTTATATTCCTGGCCGGGTTCGCGGAAGTGGCAGTGCATGTCAAAAAGACCGGGAGAAAGGATTTTGCCTTTCATGTCAATAACCCGTTCACCGTCAGCAGTTTGTAACGGATTCTCACCAATGCTGAGCCTCTCTATAGTTCCCTCGTCTGAAACGCGAATG
>JABMPC010000070.1:40000-44748 GCA_013203905.1 Chlorobium sp.
TTCACAGGAAAGAGGGGGGGGGAAGAATCATCATGAAAATGAATGCCCTTGTTGACCCAAAGACCATCCGTTCTCTTTATAAGGCTTCATCCGAAGGGGTAAAGATTGAGCTGATTATTCGCGGAATTTGCAGCCTAAAACCTGGTCTTAAGGGTGTGAGTGAGAATATCAGAGTAATAAGTGTGATAGGAAGATTTTTGGAACACAGCAGAGCTTATTATTTTAACAATGGCGGCAAGGCAGAACTTTTTCTTGGTAGCGCCGATATGATGCAGAGAAATCTGGATCATCGCGTTGAAACCCTTTTTCCCGTTCTTGATGAAGCGGTTATTGCAAGGGTGCTTGAAGATCTTGACCTTCTGCTTGCCGACAATGTAAAAGCCTGGACGATGGATGCTTCCGGTCAGTATTCACTCATGGAAAACGATCAACCTCTGGTGAACAGTCAGGTTCGTTTTCTTGAGAGAGCCGTTCAGAAGAAGATCTCTCATATTTTAAAGTAGCAGTACCATGAAAATTGCCATTGGAAGCGACCACGCGGGAGTTGAGTTCAAGAAAGAAATAGCTGACTGGCTTGCTGCACATGGCCATGAATGCACTGACATGGGGCCGTATACAGAAGAGTCCGTCGACTATCCTGAGTATGCGCATAAAGTTGCACGAGCAGTTGCTGCCGGTGAGTATGAGCAGGGAATATTGCTATGCGGTACCGGTCTGGGCGTTTCAATATCTGCCAACAAAGTGCCCGGCATTCGTGCGGCACTTGCATGCAGACCAGAGTTTGCAACCCTTGCGCGACAGCACAACAACGCAAATATTCTCTGCATGTCAGCCCGTTTTACAGACAGCGCCACAATTGTTGCCACACTTGAGCACTGGTTTGCTGCCGATTTCGAGGGTGGACGCCATCAGCGCAGGGTAGAGAAAATAGAGCAATGGTCCTGAACGACTCCATACAGAGCTCTCTGGATGTTAGTTATCCGGCTTTTGAAGACAGCAAGACCATACAGGAGCTGCTTGCTTTTATGAGCAGGGAGGGGCTTTTTTGTGTCCCGGTGTGCCATAAGGGCAGATTTTCCGGCATTGTTCATCTGGATGAACTGGAAAAAGCTGCTGAAGGAGCAGCAGAAAAACTCAGGGATCTGAATTTTCCAGTGACTCCATCAGCAACTGCCGATGAACATGTACTGGCGCTGTTTTCGCGGATGGGATTCTTTCCCGAGACCATTATTCCTGTTGTGGATGCCGAGACAGGCGACTATCTCGGCATTGTTCATAAAGAACGGCTATTTATGAGAATGGTCGAGGTATTTCACCTGGCGGGTGACTCAATGACTCTCGAGCTTGAGGTTCCTGCTTTCGGGCTCAATGTTTCTGAGGTGATTGCGGTTCTTGAGAAGAACGACGCAACGGTGCTGAGTTTCGGCTCCTACCATCCATCTCCGGAAGGGGAGAGCAGGGTGCTCTGTATGAGGCTTCAGGTTCACGATGCCTACCATCTCGTAAAAACACTTGAGCAGTATGGATATCTTATCCGCTATGCAGCTCCCCTGTCGGGAGGGGATGATGAAGACCTTCGTGAAAAGGCTCTGGAGTTCATAAGGGTAATGGACCTTTAAATTGCTATCTGTATTGCCGGAGTGCAGCCACAACAACTCCCATAATGCGGAAATCACTTTCGGGTGTTACGGGAATGGGGCGGTATTTTCTGTTTTCAGGAGCCAGCGACACATTTCCGCCATCGCTGATACAGAGCGTTTTCACAGTCACTTCTGAATTCAGGCTTGCTATGACAACCTGCCCGTCACGGGCCGTTTCGCGCGATTCCACCAGGAGAGTGTCTCCGGGCATTATTCCAATATCCATCATGCTGTCACCCGAAACTTTCAGCGCATAAACATTTTTTCTGCCTCCTGTCCATGACCGGGGGAAATCCATATAGTTTTCAACCTCTTCGGCTGCCACAGCAGGCATTCCGGCTGGTACGGCACTGCTGAAGAGCGGTACGCTGACCAGGGGACTCTCATGCTCATCGCCTCCCTGTGTTCCGATAATGCGCCCTATGGCAGATTCAAGCATGGTCAGCCGTTTTGACAGTTCGTTTTGGTTGTCATTCTTTTCATCGATTTTGTGCATTGAGCCAACTCCTGTCAGCAGCCACTCATGGTTCACGGGAAAGCTTCTGCAGAGCTCCTCAAGTACCGAAGCGTTCGTTCCGCCTTTATTATTCTCTATTTCTGAGATCCGGTTTCCCGATATCCCGATTTTCTTTCCAAACTCCTCCTGACGAAGTCCGTAATGCCTTCGCACAGTTCTGATGCGCATTCCGATTGTTGAGGCTGTAACCATGTCTGTGAAGTTGGGTTATGCTGGAGAGTAACACTATACCATAGTCTTAATGAAAGATAAGTCAGAAACAATTAAAATCCGATAATTTTCCATCTTTTGCGATATCCATTCCGCTTCTGTTTTACTTTGTAAGCGTTATTCGTACCTTGTTGAAGTCCCGTGCATGGGAATCCAGACCCATATCCCGCTTTAATGTTTAACTTTTTTCTCAATGAATTCAGCACCCGCCTCAGCGCTTGCCGCAAGGATAGAGGAGCATGCGAGCCGTCTTTCTCCGGAACTTTGCGAAATTCGCAGAGACATACACATGCATCCCGAACTCTCCTATGAAGAGGTACGAACAACCCGTGTTGTTGGCGATTATCTTCAGAAACTCGGCATTCAGCCTGAGCCACCGTTTCTGGAAACCGGAGTTGTGGCGTTGCTGAAAGGGGGGAAGTATACAGAGGGCTCACCCATTATTGCCCTTCGCGCCGATATTGACGCTCTACCGCTGAATGAAGAGAACAGCCACGGTTTTTGTTCACTTGAGCCAGGCAAAATGCATGCCTGTGGTCATGACATGCATACAGCCATGCTTCTCGGGGCTGCCACCATTCTCTCTTCCATAAAGGGTGAACTGCAGGGAGGCGTGCTTTTTATTTTTCAGCCAGCTGAAGAAAAGGCGCCCGGTGGAGCCAAACCTCTGATTGAGGCAGGTCTCTTCAAGAAATTCAGCCCTGTGGCCATCATTGGACAGCACTGTTTTCCCAGTGTTCCTTCAGGAAAGGTTGCACTCTGCAGAGGGAGCTTCATGGCGGCAACCGATGAGCTCTATTTCACGGTGTCAGGGCAGGGAGGTCACGCTTCAGCCCCCCACAAAGCGGCTGATCCGGTTCTGGCAGCAGCACACATCATAACCGCCGTACAGCATCTTGTCAGCAGGGTGGTGCCTCCCCATGAGCCTGCAGTGGTTTCAATTGCATCTATTCATGGAGGCAGCGCACCAAACATCATTCCCTCAACTGTTACCATGAGTGGAACCATGAGGACGATGAACGAGGAGCTTCGCGCACTCCTGCACCAGAAACTTGAGGACACGGTAACCCATACAGCCCGGGCAATGGGAGTTACCGCTGAACTGGAAATCCGTCATGGGTATCCCGCTCTGGTCAATGACTCTGAAATTACCCGGCAGGCCGCCATAGCATGCACCCAGTATCTCGGCCGGGAAAATGTTCTCGACAGCGAGCCGCTCATGACCGCTGAGGATTTTGCCTATTACCTTCAGGAAATTCCCGGAACCTTCTGGCAGATCGGCACCGGGACAGCAGAGCAGGAGAGGGGCAACACGCTGCACTCTCCAACCTTCAATCCCGACGAAAAAGCGCTGGTGACGGGGGCGGGGCTTCTGGCCTATTCTGCATGCCATTTTCTTGAGAGTGCAGCCGCCGCAAGCCGATAACGGAAAAAGGCGCCCGTAAGGACGCCTTTTTCTCTTAACACGGCAGAATTCAGCCTACTTTTTAAGCTTTACCATTAGAACCGAGCACATTAATGTTTTTGTGCTTGTAGAGTTCCATTAAGGCATCGCGTGCAGGTCCGAGGTATTTTCTCGGATCAAACTCTTCAGGCTTTTCGTCAAGCACTTTGCGGATTGCGGCAGTCATGGCAAGGCGTCCGTCAGAATCAATGTTGATTTTGCAGACTGCCGATTTAGAAGCGAGACGAAGCTGGTCTTCTCCAATTCCGATAGCGTCTTTCAGTCTGCCGCCATGCTCATTGATTGTTTTGACAAGATCCTGCGGAACTGACGATGAACCGTGAAGTACGATAGGGAACCCGGGAATTCTTTTTTCAATCTCCTGGAGGATATCGAGGCGGATTTTCGGATCTTCGCCGGGCTTGAACTTGAAGGCTCCGTGTGAAGTGCCAATTGAAATGGCAAGGCTGTCTACACCGGTTTTAGCTACAAAGTCCTCAACCTCTTCAGGCTGGGTATAGGTGTGATGCTCCGCGGAAACCTCATCCTCAATGCCGGCAAGCACGCCAAGTTCACCCTCTACAGTCACATCGTGCTGGTGGGCGTATTCGACAACTTTTTTGGTTAAAGCCACATTTTCATCATACGGGAGGTGTGAGCCATCAATCATGACAGAGGAGAAGCCTGACTCGATGCAATCTTTGCAGAGCTCAAAAGAGTCGCCATGGTCAAGGTGGAGAACAATGGGAATCGGGCTGCCAAGCTCTTCGGCATAGGCAACGGCACCCTGCGCAAGATAGCGGAGGAGGGTCTCATTGGCATAGCTTCTGGCGCCTTTTGAAACCTGGAGGATAACCGGAGACTTGGTTTCAGCACAGGCCATGATGATAGCCTGCATCTGCTCAAGGTTGTTGAAGTTGTAAGCCGGAATGGCATA
>JABMPC010000071.1 GCA_013203905.1 Chlorobium sp.
GCCGGTCATTTTTTTCTCCAACGACGGCTGGAGCTGCCACGCCGACACCGTCCCGTCAACCAGCTTGAGGCCGGTAGCCTCTTCAGCGGTCATAAGCGGACGGGTATTGACAATCCTCTCCAGAGCCTCCCTTGAGATGCCGCGTCGTTGGGAAACATATCCGAGATACTCCCCGTATACATCGTCAAGCAGCTCCCCCAGCCGCTCCAGGCTCTCGGGGCTCGGACCGCTTCTGACAAAGGGCTCCACGCCGCTTTTGTACTCTTTCCACTGTGCCGCCTGAAACGACACGCCTATCTTTTCAAGTGCTGTTTTGTAGTACAGGGTTTCCGCCCTCAGCCCGTCAAGCAGCATGAAGCTGCCCTTTGCCGCAATAATGGAGTCACTGGCAGCGGCAAGAAAATAGTCACTGTCTTCAGGGGAGGGGAGAAAAGCAATCACCCGCTTTCCCCCTTTGCGCAAAGCTTCAATGGAGGCTCGAAGTTCGCCGATTTTGGCTGGCGCAGCCCTCAGCCCGTCAATTGAAAGAAGGACACTCTCTACCCGGCTATCGGTCGATGCGCGGCGAAGCATAAACAGCAGTTCCTGCTGGGAAAGCGGTTCCACGGGGTCCAGAAAAGGCAGCTGTCCGCTCGGGGATGAACGCTCGGGAATCGAACCGGTAATGGGAATATGAAGCACGAAATGATCGGGCAGTGCCGAACGGGAGCGCTGCAT
This sequence comes from Chlorobium sp., assembly GCA_013203905.1. Classification (GTDB taxonomy): domain Bacteria; phylum Bacteroidota; class Chlorobiia; order Chlorobiales; family Chlorobiaceae; genus Chlorobium. Next base: position 718 of record JABMPC010000071.1, read on the forward strand.
GAAGACAATCGCCCCAAGAGCAAGCAGAGGAAACACAATCAGCACAAGGCATCCTTTTGTCAGGCAGCCCGTCCGTTTCCTGTTTTTCCGGAACAGGCTCATGCTTCCTTCCCCCCGATGTTTCGCCCCTCTTCATAGAGGAGGCAGCTGACCAGATGGTCGGGACGGCCGGCAAGAGAACAAAGAGTCGGCGTGCGAAGGGCGCACTGCGGCAGAGCGGACGGGCAGCGGGGATGGAAACTGCACCCCGAAGGAGCCTGCATAGGCCCCGGCTGGTCGCCATGCAGCAGAATTCTCTCCTTCCCGGCACCGGGCTCCGGAGAGGGAACAGCGGAAAGAAGAGCCTTCGTATAAGGATGGGCCGGATTGCCGTAGAGTTCATCAGCTCCGGCAATCTCAACAACTTTACCGAGATACATAACCGCAACACGGTCCGATATGTACTCCACCACCGAAAGGTCGTGTGCAATAAAGAGGTAAGTCAAGCCGAAATCACGCTGGAGATCCTTGAGAAGGTTGATGATCTGCGACTGGATAGAAACATCAAGCGCCGAAACAGGCTCATCGCATACAATGAGCTTCGGATTGAGGGCAAGAGCCCGGGCGATGCCTATGCGCTGGCGCTGGCCGCCGGAAAACTCATGAGGATAACGGTTGTAATACTCACGGCTGAGCCCTACCACATCCAGCAGTTCATGGATCCTCCGCCTCGCCTCCGTCCCCCGTGCAACCCTGTGCACCAGAAGTACCTCGGCGAGCATCTGGCCAACCGTCAGCCGGGGGTTGAGAGAACCGAATGGATCCTGAAACATCATCTGCATCTGGCGGCGCAGCGGACGGAACTCTCCGTTGGAGAGGGTGGAAAGATCCTGCCCGTCAAACTCAATTTTTCCCGATACCCGCCCACTGCCAAGCCTCAGAAGCGCACGGCCGAGAGTTGTTTTCCCGCATCCAGACTCCCCCACCAGCCCGAGCGTCTCCCCCTCGAACAGCTCAAACGAAACCCCGTTCACCACATGAAGCGGTACGGGAGGCCTGAGCAACCCGCTTTGGCGCATCAGAAAGTCCACCCGTAGGTCGTCCACCCGCAGAATTGGTCGCCGCTTGCTCATCGCATACTCAGGCTATCGTTTATAAAGGAAGCCATTCCCCCCCCTGAAAAAGTCAGTGTGGTCTTCATTATTTTATGTAGTATATACTAAAACCCTAAAGCATTCTCAATCCTGCCGCGGCAGAGCTCCTCCTGAACCTTGCACAGAGAACAGCAGAATAACGGGACACCCGGCGGAAATTCCAACGGAACCCTTTATATGGTTGCCACACCTCTCGGCAACCTTGACGACATAACCATACGGGCAATCGAGATCCTCAGAACCGTTGAGGCTATAGCCTGCGAAGACACCCGGCGCGCATCCATACTCCTGCGCCACCTTGGCATAACCGGCAAAAAGCTCATCAGCTACCACTCGTTCAACGAAGCAAAAGCCATAGAGCGCATCACCGGTATGCTTCAAGAAGGTATTGACCTTGCCCTCATCACCGATGCCGGCACCCCCGCCCTCAGCGACCCCGGATACAGCATCCTTGCCTCCCTCAATGAACACGGGCTGAAGGCCATTCCCATACCGGGCCCCTCGGCGCTCTCGGCCGCTGTGTCCGTCTGCCCCCTCCCCACCAGCAGCTTTTACTTCGCCGGATTTCTTCCCCACAAAAAAGGGAGAAAAACCAGACTCGAACAGCTCTCTGCCATGCAGACGCTCTTCGTCCTCTATGAATCCCCCTTTCGCATTCTGAAGCTGCTTGATGAACTTGAAGCACTTATCCCCGACAGCCGAATTTTCATTGGACGGGAAATGACCAAAATACATGAAGAGTATCTCACCGGTTCAATCCCCGAGATCCGCCTTCACCTCTCCGAAGGGAAAACAAGAGGAGAGTTTGTCGTCGCCGTCCAGCCACCGGAAAAGAAACCAGCAAAAAAAGGAAAATACGATGCAGACCGTCACTGATCCTGCCGAAATGCAGGCAATTTCGGAAAAACTCCGCCTCGGCCGACAGCTCATCGGTGTGGTTATGACCATGGGTGCCCTGCATGAAGGGCACCTCAGCCTTGTCAGACTGGCCAGAGAACAGGCCGGCATTGTGATCCTCACCATCTTCGTCAACCCCACGCAGTTCGGACCGACCGAAGACTTTCACAGATACCCCCGACCTTTTGAACAGGATGCTGCACTTGCCCGCTCAGCAGGGGTGGACTACCTTTTCGCCCCCGAAGCGGGAGCAATGTACCCCGAAGGGTTCAGAGCGACGGTCTCATGCAGCGGCATCAGCGATCTCTTTGAAGGGGAAAAACGGCCCGGCCACTTCAGCGGCGTAGCCACCGTCGTCACAAAGCTCCTGCACATCACCCGTCCACATATTGCCGTGTTCGGCGAAAAAGACGCGCAGCAGCTCGCAGTCATCAGAAAAGTTGTCAGCGACCTGAACATAGCGGTCAAAGTGCTGGCGGCTCCCACAATGAGGGAGGCAAACGGCCTTGCCGTCAGCTCACGCAACATCTATCTCACCAGAGAGCAGCAGGAATCAGCCGGAGCCATCTGGCGCTCCCTCTGCCACGCGGGCGAAAGACTTGCCGCCGGCGAAACCGGGCTGACAGAGCTTGCTGAAGCAACTGCCACTATGATTGCCCATGAGTCCGGCTTCAGGGTTGACTATGTCGCCTTTGTGGATAAGGAAACATTCATGCCGGCCAGCCGGGCCATGAAAGGCCGCTCCTACAGGATTCTTGCCGCCGTCTTTGCCGGCAGCGTCCGCCTAATAGACAATGCATGCTTTGTTGCATGACGAACCTCTTTTTATGTGCCGCGCACTGCGATTCCATGGTTTCGCGGTACCTGAAAGACTCATGTATCAAGCCTACACTCCGGGCTCTCCGGCTTCGTTTGCCTCGTACTCACAGCACTCACAACTAAATAGAGATGCCCTGAAGTGAAAGGAAACAGATTTTTATACTATATTTAAAGACAGGGCTGAATCCATTCAAGTGGACTGGCCCTACAATTTTTTCCATCACCCACACCAAACGAAGTTTATGATTATCACGAAAGAAATTGATCTCGGCCAGGGTAAAACGATCTCGATTGAAACCGGCAGAATGGCAAAACAGGCAGACGGCGCCACCGTCGTCCGCATGGGTGACACAATGGTCATAGCGACCGTTGTTTCCAGCAAAAAAACGCCCTCCCCTAACCAGGACTTCTTTCCGCTCCAGGTTGAATACCGCGAAAAATATTATGCAGCAGGAAAATTCCCCGGCGGCTTCTTCAAACGCGAAGCCCGTCCCTCAGAAAAAGAGATTCTCTCGGCACGGCTGATTGACCGCGCTCTGCGTCCTCTCTTCCCGACCGGCTATTACTACGAAACCCAGGTCATCATCAATGTCATTTCCAGCGACCAGCAGAACGACGCCGATGTTCTCGGCGGTCTTGCTGCGTCAGCTGCCATCATGGTCTCCGACATACCCTTTGAGAACTCCATGTCTGAAGTAAGGGTAGGAAGACTCAATGGTCAGTTTATCATCAACCCCACCATTGACGAACTCGAAGGTAGCGATATTGACATTTCTATCGGCGGCACCGCAGGCACCATCTGCATGCTCGAGGGTGAGATGAAGGAGATTTCAGAAGCGGAAATGCTTGAGGCAATCCGTTTTGGCCACGAAGCCATCAAAAAACTCTGTGCACTTCAGGACAGCGTAAAGGCGGAAGTCGCAAAAGCCAAACGCCCCTTCACTCCGCTTCAGGTGCCATCCGAACTCGGCGCATTCATCAGCGATGCGTGCAAAGCCCGCCTCAAAGAACTAGCCTACACAGCACTTGCCAAGGAAGAACGGGCAGAGCGCACCAAAGAGATCTACGGTGAAACAGTCAAAAGCGCCGTTGAACACTTCAGCGCCACCTTCAGTTCCGAAGATTTTGCCGCCGATCCGTCAAAAGCGCTCTGCACAAACGAGCACATCATTGAAGAAGAGATCCACTCCGTTGAAAAAGATGTCATGCGCCGCATGATTCTTGACGACGCCAAACGCCTTGACGGAAGGAGTCTCGACCAGGTCCGCCCCATCTCCATAGATCTTGGAGTCATACCGCGCGCCCACGGCTCAGCCCTCTTCACCCGTGGCGAAACCCAGGCACTGGTAGCCGTCACCCTCGGCACCAAAAAGGACGCACAGTCGGTCGACACCCTGACAAACAGCAACGACAAACGCTTCATGCTCCACTACAACTTCCCCCCCTTCTCGGTTGGCGAAGTTGGAAGACTCGGCACAACCGGACGCCGCGAAATCGGCCATGGCAACCTTGCCGAACGGGCAATCAGAATGGTGGCCCCTTCAGAGCAGGAGTTCCCCTACACCATCCGCATTGTCTCTGAAATCCTTGAGTCAAACGGCTCATCGTCAATGGCCTCGGTCTGCGGCGGCACCCTCGCCCTCATGGACGGCGGAGTTCCCCTGAAAAAGGCCGTTTCGGGCATTGCCATGGGTCTCATCAAAGAGGGAACCGAGTACGCAATCCTTTCCGACATCCTCGGCAACGAAGACCACCTCGGCGATATGGACTTCAAGGTATCAGGCACCCGCGACGGCATTACAGCATGCCAGATGGACATCAAGATCGACGGCCTCGACTACCACATCCTTGAAACCGCTCTCGAGCAGGCTCGTCGTGGCAGGTTCCACATCCTCGACAAAATGGAGGAAGCCATTCCTGCCTCACGCGAAGATTTAGCCCACTACGCACCGCGCCTGACGGCAATCCAGGTACCCGTGGAATCAATTGGTCTCATCATCGGAAAAGGCGGCGAAACCATCCGCAGCATCACAGAAGAGACCGGTGCGGAAATCAACATAGAGGACGACGGCACCGTCACCATTGCATGTTCAAGCAATGAGGGCACAAAAGCAGCCGTTGAAATCATCAAGGCGCTGATTGCCAAACCCGAAGTAGGCACCGTCTACATCGGAAAAGTCCGTGACATCCGTGACGAACTCGGTGCATTTGTCGAGTTCATACCCAAAACCGACGGACTGGTGCACATCTCCGAAATAGCCAACGAGCGGGTTGCCAAAGTGAGCGACCACCTGAAGGTTGGAGAGCGGGTCAAGGTGAAGCTGGTTGACATCCGCAAAGATCCCAGAACCGGAAAAACCCGTTTTGCCCTCTCCATCAAAGCCGCTCTCGACGCTCCCGATCCGGGAACGGAAGCCGCGCCGGAAGCTGCTGGCAACTGACGGGAAAAAGAGAGAACAATTCATCACTGAACCCAAGGGAAAAGCAGTGCAGAGACCCTGCACTGCTTTCCTTTTTACTGAACGATAACAGAACCCATGCGGTACGATTTTTCAAAGACGGAACAAAAATGGCAGGCCCGCTGGAAACAGCAGGAGACCTTCAAAACCGGAGAAGCGCCCGAAAAGCCGAAATACTATGTGCTTGACATGTTCCCCTACCCCAGCGGTTCAGGGCTCCATGTAGGCCATCTTGAAGGCTACACCGCCTCCGACATCTCAGCCCGCTACCGTCGCAGCTGCGGGTACAATGTACTCCACCCGATGGGATGGGATGCGTTCGGTCTGCCAGCCGAACAGTTCGCAATCAAAACCGGAACCCACCCCAGCGACACCACACAAAAAAACATTGCCAACTTCAAGGAAACTCTCCAGGCAATGGGCTTTTCGTACGACTGGTCGCGCGAAATCAACACCACCGACCCAGCATACTTCCGCTGGACGCAATGGATATTTCTGAAACTCCATGAAATGGGGCTGGCCTACATGTCGGAGGTGGATGTCAACTGGTGCGTTGAACTCCGTGCAGTGCTTGCCAACGAAGAGGTTGAAGAAAAACTCGCCGATGGCCTTACTGTTGTCCGTCGTCCGCTCCGCCAGTGGGTTCTGAAAATCACAGCCTACGCCGACCGGCTGCTTGAAGACCTTGACGAGCTTGACTGGCCCGAAAATGTCAAGCAGATGCAGCGGAACTGGATTGGCAGAAGCGAAGGTGTGGAGGTCGACTTTGAACTCCGCTGCCACAAAACCATGCTTCGGGTCTACACCACACGCCCCGACACACTCTTTGGAGCCACCTATCTGGTCATCTCCCCGGAACACGCAATGGCAGAAAAACTCGCCACCGCACAGCAGCTGGTTGCCGTCAAGGAGTACATCGCAAAATCGAAACTTAAAACCGAGCTGGAACGCACTGGCCTCCAGAAAGACAAAACAGGTGTCTTCACCGGGTCCTACGCCATCAACCCGGCCACCGGCGAACCGCTCCCCGTCTGGATTTCCGACTTCGTTCTCACCAGCTACGGCACAGGCGCAATCATGTCGGTGCCAGCTCACGACAGCCGAGACTGGGAATTCGCAAAACAGTACAACCTGCCAATCATCGAGGTAGTCAAAAGCCCGCATGATGTAGGGGAAGCGGTCTTTGAAGGCAAAGACAGTACAGCTGTCAACTCCAGCAACAGTGACATCAACCTCAACGGTCTTGCTTTTCCGGAAGCATTCGAACTGATGGCCTCATGGCTTGAAAAGAAAAAAGCAGGAAAAAGAAAGGTCAACTACCGCCTCCGTGACTGGATATTCAGCCGCCAGCGCTACTGGGGAGAGCCCATACCCATCAAACATTACCTTGACGGAAGCCTGAAACCCGAAACCAGCCTTCCCCTGATGCTGCCGGAAGTTGAGGCATACCAGCCCACCGAAACCGGTGAATCGCCACTCGCCAATATCCCCGAATGGCTTCACGGAAGCGATGAGAATGGCCCTTTCCGCCGTGAAACCAATACCATGCCGCAGTGGGCAGGAAGCTGCTGGTACTACCTCCGCTTCATCGACCCCCACAACAGCGAGCTTCCTATAGACCCCCGAAAAGAGGCTTACTGGATGAATGTCGACCTCTACATAGGAGGTGCGGAACATGCTGTGCTCCATCTGCTCTACGCCCGATTCTGGCACAAGGTGCTCTTTGACCTCAAGGTTGTCAGCACAAAAGAGCCCTTCCAACGGCTCTTCAACCAGGGAATGATTCTGGGAGAGGACAACGAAAAAATGTCAAAATCCCGGGGCAATGTCATCCCGGCCGACAAAGTGCTGGGCGAGTATGGTGCCGACGCAGTCCGGCTGTATGAGATGTTCCTCGGCCCCCTCGAACAGGTCAAGCCATGGAACACCAATGGAATAGAAGGCGTCAGCCGCTTTCTCTCGCGGGTCTGGCGGCTTGTCTGGCCGGAACCGGAAGGAGCCCCGGCCAACCTCTCCACCGATGCACCCTCACCCGACCTCCTGCGACGGATGCACAAAACCATCAAAAAGGTCGGCGAGGACACAGAAAACCTCAAATTCAACACCGCCATTGCAGAAATGATGGTGTTCACCAATGAACTTCACCGCACAGGTGAGAGAAACCGGGAGGCCATTGAAACCCTTCTCCTCCTGCTCGCCCCCTATGCGCCACACCTCTCCGAAGAGCTCTGGGAAGCGCTCGGCCACAGCCAGTCCATTTCGCTCGTCCCTTTCCCGCAGTACGACCCGACCCTTGCACGCGACAGGGAAGTGACCATCGCAGTCCAGATCAACGGGAAACTAAGAGGCACCTTCCAGACCGCACCGGGCACTCCCAAAGAGCAACTGCTCAGGGAAGCCAAAGCCCTTGAGTCGGTGCAGAAATTCCTTGAGGGAGTGAGCATCATGAAAGAAATTGCTGTTCCCGACAAACTTATAAATTTTGCCGTAAAATAGGGTATACAATACGATAAGAGACTCTCAGGCGGCTTCACAATCATTGATGAAGAACTTTTTTTTATGTAACATTCCTCTTCAGGCTTCCCGGGTGTGACGGAAGTGAGTCATGCCGGTCAAAAAGAGGGAATCCCGTGATTTTTTCAACACATAAATCCTGGCGATCCATGGCTACAGACGACAACAACAAAGGAGCGGAGTCGATAAGCTCTGTCCTGTCTGAAAAGCGAAAATTTTCCCCTCCGGCCGCATTTTCCGAAAAAGCCCGAATCGGAAGCATGGAAGAGTACGAGGCGCTCTACAAAGCAGCCGAAGACGACCCCGACAGCTACTGGGCAGGTCTTGCCGATGAGTTCCACTGGTTCAAAAAGTGGGACACCGTCCTTGAATGGGATACCCCCTATGCCAAATGGTTCAACGGTGGCAAAACCAACATCTGTTACAATGCCGTTGATGTTCACGCGCAGAGCTGGCGAAAAAACAAGGCCGCCATCATCTGGGAAGGCGAAGAGGGTGAGCAGCGCGTCCTGACCTACGGCGAACTCCACCGTCAGGTATCCAAATTCGCAAATGTCCTGAAAATTGCCGGCATCAAACCAGGCGACCGTGTTGCCATCTATATGGGCATGGTGCCCGAACTGGTCATTGCCGTTCTGGCATGTGCCAGAGTGGGAGCCGTCCACAATGTTATTTTCGCAGGATTTTCAGCTCATGCCATCACCGAACGGGTCAACGACTCCCGCGCAAAACTCATCATTTGCTGTGACGGCACCCGTCGCCGCGGTGGCTCAATAAATCTCAAGAACATCGTTGACGAAGCCATCGTCAACACCCCCTCCGTCCGTAGCGTCATCGTCCTGAAGGTGACCAACGAAGAGATAAGCATGCATGACGGCATGGACCACTGGTGGCACGACCTCATGGGGCTTGCATCCGACGAATCCGAACCCGTTGAGGTAGAATCCGAACATCCGCTTTTCGTCCTTTACACCAGCGGATCGACAGGAAAGCCCAAAGGCATTCTGCACACCACCGCCGGCTACATGGTCCACGCAGCAAGTTCGTTCCGCTATGTGTTCGACATCCGTGATGACGATATCTACTGGTGCACTGCCGATGTCGGCTGGATCACCGGCCACAGCTACATGGTCTACGGGCCGCTCCTCAACGGCGCAACCCTTCTCATGTATGAAGGTGCCCCGAACTACCCCCAGTGGGACCGCTTCTGGGACATCATCAACCGCCACAAGGTCACTATTCTCTACACGGCTCCTACCGCCATCCGGGCGTTCATCCGCGCCGGAGACGAATGGGTCACCAAACACAACCTCAGTTCTCTCCGCCTTCTGGGCACAGTCGGTGAGCCCATCAACCCGGAGTCATGGATGTGGTATCACAGGGTAGTCGGGCAGGAAAAATGCCCCATCGTCGACACCTGGTGGCAAACCGAAACCGGCGGCATCATGGTCTCTCCTCTTCCCGGAGCAACCCCTACAAAACCGGGAACCGCCACCCGTCCTCTTCCCGGAATCATGGCAGATGTCGTCCAGAAAGATGGCACCCCTTGTGGCCCGAACGAAGGAGGCTATCTGGTCATCAAAAAACCATGGCCCTCAATGCTCCGCACCATATACGGCGATAACAAGCGGTATGAAGAAACCTATTGGTCGGAATTCCACGACATGTACTTCACCGGCGATGGCGCCCGAAAAGATGAGGACGGTTACATCTGGATCATGGGCCGCGTTGATGATGTGGTCAATGTATCGGGTCACAGGCTCGGCACCAGCGAAGTCGAAAGCGCTCTGGTTTCCTACGAGGCCGTCGCAGAAGCCGCAGTGGTCAGCCGTCCGGACGACATCAAGGGCAACGCCCTTGTTGCATTCGTCACCCTCAAAGACGAATACGAAGGCGACATGAAGCTGCGCGAAGCACTGCGCAACCATGTAGCCAAGGAGATCGGACCAATTGCCAAGCCCGACGAAATCAGGTGGGCAAAGGGGTTACCGAAAACCAGAAGCGGCAAAATCATGCGCCGCCTGCTCCGCGAGCTGGCAACCAGCAACGAAATCAAGGGAGATGTCACCACCCTTGAAGACTTCGGCGTTCTTGAAAACCTCCGCGAGAAGGAAGACGAGAGCTGAACCAGCAGACTAACACGAAAAAAGCCCGGTGGACACCGGGCTTTTTCGTTATAGAGAAACAGCCGTTCAGTTCATCTGCCAGATGATGAAATTCAGAAAACCCGCAAAACTCACCCATGCGAGATAGGGAATCAGCAGTATTGCGGCAAGAGGAACAACAGCTCGGAACTGTATCATGGTAGCAACAATTGCGGCCCAGAGAAGCACAATCACGCCCATGGCAAGAAGTGGAGAGTGCAGACCGAAAAATGCCGCAGACCAGGCGAGGTTCAGCACAAGCTGACCAACAAACACAATCCATGCCGAGCGCACCTGCTCCAGAGGTGCCCCCTCTTTGCTCGCCACAAGCCCCATGGCCGTACCCATCATGAGGAACAGCACCGTCCAGACAGGAAGGAAGAGCCAGTCCGGCGGATTCCAGGAAGGTTTGTTGAGTATCTGGTAATACCACTCCGAACCGGGTACAGGGGTAAAAATGCTACCACCGTAGGCAAAAACGAAACATATCGCTATTGCCAGTCCTGTTTTCAATGGGTTGAGACTTTTCATGATCATGGTTTGGATTTAATGGGTCTTAGTCAGTGAATAGTAGTCTTGAGACACTCAATGCAACATAGCACAAAGAGGGATAATTCCCGCCATTCAAACCACCCACCATCTGAACGGAAATTCCAGCGAAATACTATATTGCCACCCTGAAACAGTCATAACCCTGTCAATCTGACCCTCCACCACAAGCCATGCCGCAACAATCCCCGGACATCCTTGCCGCCACCCGCGCTGCCCATGCCGCAGGAGCAATCACCCTCCAAAAATTCGGAGAGCTCCGAAAAAGCGAAATACACTCGAAAGAGTTCAAGGATTTTGTCACGGAAACAGACCGGAGATGCGAAGCCGAAATCAGCCACATCCTCTCTGAAGCCTTCCCTGAAGACGGTATGCTCTGCGAAGAGGGAACAACAATAACGCCCCGATCGGGACGCAGATGGATAGTCGACCCCCTTGACGGCACACTGAACTTCATCCACTCCTTTCCCGTATTCTCCATCAGCATAGCCCTTCAAGGAAGCGATGGAGAACTCCTTGCAGGCGTGGTCTATCTTCCGGTCACCAACGAACTGTTCACCGCAGAACGGGGAAAGGGGGCTCTGCTCAACGGCCGTCCCATCCGGGTGACCGACCGTCAGGAAGCGGACGGCTACCTTATCGCCACGGGGCTGCCATTCAAAGACTATGACTATCTCGACAGCTACATGGCCATGCTCCGCGATGTCATTCACATCTCATCGGGAGTCAGACGCGCCGGCTCTGCGGCAATCGATTTAGCATACACCGCATGCGGACGATTCGACGCCTTCTGGGAGTACAAGCTCCTCCCATGGGACTTCGCCGCAGGAGTTCTCCTTGTACGCGAAGCCGGCGGCATAGTCACCGATTTTCATGGGGAGAGGGATGTCTTCGGCCATAAAAGCATCATTGCCGGCAGCAACCTTACCCACCCCCTGCTGCTGGCAATGGCACAGCGCCACTTCCCGGAAGAGCCGTCAGACTCACCGCCTCTATGATTTGAAGAGAATCCTGTTCTTTCGTATCTTTCAAATCGTCACTTTTGCCTCATGACACAGGGGCCCATTTTCCGCCACGGCTGGCGTGGCGGGAGCAACAAAAACACACGATGCTCATTCATCAGCGCACACTCAAAAAAGAAGCCTCCCTCTCGGGAACAGGACTGCATACCGGAAAAGAATGCAGGATCACCTTCAAGCCGGCGCCGGCCGGATACGGCTATCGCTTCATACGAACAGATATTGCCGACAGCCCTGAGATTCCCGCGCTGATAGAGAATGTACTTGAAGTGCTCCGCGGTACCACTATCGGCGTCAACGGCATCAAGGTCCACACAACAGAACATGTCCTCGGAGCCCTTTACGGCCTGCAGGTAGACAACTGCCGCATTGAGATGGACGGGCCGGAACCGCCGGTCATGGACGGAAGCTCGCTGCCTTTTGCGGAAGCCCTCATTGAAGCAGGCTTTGAAGATCAGGACGAGCCGAAAAACTATCTGGTCATAGACGAAACCATTGAATACCACGACACCAATAACAGCGTAGACATTGTAGCACTGCCGCTTGACAACTTCCGCACCACCGTCATGGTCGACTACAAAAATCCCGCTCTTGGCTCACAGCACTCCGGGCTCTTCGACCTTGAACAGGAGTTCCTCGCTGAGTTCGCACCCGCCAGAACCTTCTGCTTCCTCTCCGAAGTAGAAACGCTTGCAGGCCAGGGTATCATAAAGGGTGGCGATGTCGACAACGCCATTGTCATCATTGACAAAGAGATGGGAAAAGGGGAGATGCTGGCCCTCGGTGAAAAACTGGGACTCGACAGCGACCACCTTGTACTGGGAGACAATGGAATCCTCAACAACCGCGAGCTCCGCTACAAGAACGAGCCTGCCCGCCACAAGCTGCTTGACCTCCTTGGCGACATGGCGCTTCTCGGCATGCCTATTAAAGCCCAGGTGCTTGCCGCCCGTCCCGGACATGCGTCAAATGTTGAGTTTGTCCGTCAGCTCAAGAAATATGCCGACCGCAACAAACTGGCCCGTCAATACCAGCACGAGAAAAAAGCCGGCGTGATTTTTGACATCAACGCCATCCAGAAAATGCTGCCTCATCGCTACCCGTTCCTTCTGATAGACAAAATCGTCGAGTTCAAGCTTGACGAAAAAATTGTCGCCATCAAGAATATCACCATGAACGAGCCATTCTTCCAGGGACATTTCCCGGGAAATCCCGTCATGCCGGGCGTGCTCATCATTGAGGCAATGGCGCAGACAGGAGGCATCATGATGCTCAACGGCAAAGACAATACGAAAGAGAGCGTCGTCTACTTCATGGCAATAGACAAAGCACGGTTCCGCAAGCCGGTACTGCCGGGCGACACGCTTGTTATTGAAGGGGTCATGGTAAACATGAGAAGAAGCGTCTGCCAGTTTGAAGCAAAGGCTTTTGTTCGGGGCGAACTGGTATGCGAAGCCTCACTGATGGCAACCGTAATGGACAAACCCGGGAACTAACTCTTGAAATCAAGTCCTTTGTGAATCCGATAAAAACGGATGCAGTAGAGGACAAAAGAGTAGAACAGCATGATGGTGGAAAGGTAGAGGAACAGTTCCTTGAAGGGCCAGCTCTCAAAAAAGGGGAGCGGCCACACCATGGTGATAAAGAGCATTGACACAAAACCAACAGCCCATTTCCCCGGCCACAGTGAAGTAGTGACCATCTGGTGACGGTGGCAAACCCAGGCTGCCCCACTGAAAATCACGAGATCGCGAACAACAGCAAACAGTACAAACCAGAGGGGAAGCTGACCCACCCAAAGATAGTAAAGCGCTACGCTTGCAAGACAGAGCTTGTCGGCCAGCGGGTCAAGAATCTTTCCCATCTCCGACACCTCATTCGTCCAGCGCGCAGCCTGCCCATCAAACCAGTCGGAGAGGACGGCAACAAGCATCAGCGATACAGCCACAGTCGTGTTCCCGGCATGGAGATAGTAGAGAAACCAGGGGATAAGAAGAATCCTGAGAAAACTCAGCGCGTTGGGAAGATTGAAAATATGACCCTGCACAGCGTACGATTTAATGGTTAGAGAACCCTGTCCGGACTGGCGCGCACAAAATCACTCCAGCTGCCCGACCCTCCACCCGAACCCTTCACCTCAGCAGTAGTCTGGCGCTGCTGCCCTCCCCGGCACCGCAGGAGATCGCAAAGCGCAACACCAAGCGCATCAGTCACATCAAAAGGCTTCGGCACACTGCTGAGAGAAAGCATTGATGCCACCATGAAGGCAACCTGCTCCTTTGCGGCTCCTCCACGGCCCGTGACCGCTGACTTCACCTCACGGGGAGCATACTCGAAAAGCGGCACCCCGCAGTTGAAAGAGAGTGCCATGATGGCCCCTCTCACCTGCCCGAGCTTGAGGGCCGACTGCACATTCTTACCAACAAAGGCTGTCTCAATGGCAACCCGATCCGGCTTCAGCTCACTCATCAGCTGACTGAGCTCCCGATATATCTCTCCCACCCTCACAGCATGACTCTTTCGGGGATGAAGGCGTATCAGACCACAGGAAATTGCCCGAAACGGCCCATTTCCCTCTCCAAAGACAACACCGTAACCGGTGGCGAGGCTTCCGGGATCTATCCCCAAAACAACCATCCTCTACTCGTCAAGGCTGTCCATGGCTCCCTCACTGATCTCCATGTTGCTGTATACGGCCTGTATATCGTCATTGCCCTCAAGAGCGTCAATCAACTTAATGACCTTTCGGGCATCATCAGCCTCAAGTTCAATGAAGTTCTCCGGAATCAGATCCATTTTGGCGTTCTCATACGCAATGCCAGCATCCTCAAGCGCCTTTTTTGCCGACTCCAGATCATGCACATCGGTTGTCACAGTATAACCACTCTCAGCGTCGCCGCCAATATCCTCCAGACCCGCATCAAGGAGCACCTCCATCAGCTGCTCCTCGGTGACCGTTCCACCCGGCACCTCAATGCTTCCCTTTCGATGGAACATCCACGACACACTGCCGTTCTCACCAAGAGAGCCGTTATTGCGGCTCATGATGTGCCGCAGGTCGGCCACGGTCCGGTTTTTATTGTCCGTAGCCGTTTCAATAATAAGGGCAATCCCCGCCGGGCCATACCCTTCATAGGTAATTTCATCATAGCTTACACCCTCAAGCTCACCGGTTCCTTTCTTGATCGCCCGCTGAATGTTGTCCATCGGCATAGAGTTTGACCGAGCCGTATCGATAGCAAGGCGCAGCCTGGGATTTCCAGCCGGATCACCACCGCCCATTTTGGCAGCTATCGTAATCTCCTTGACCAGCTTCGTGAACAGGTTGCCCCGTTTCTGGTCTGTTGCCGACTTCTTTCTCTTGATGGTTGCCCACTTGCTGTGTCCTGACATGGCGAAAAACTTCTGAAATGGTTGCTTGGTAAAGGGACCGTCTATGATAATAGATTTATTTTCCTTAAAGTAAATCTATTCCAATGGCTTTAGTGCAAGGTAATCACAAGAAAAAATAATGACAAACCTGAAGATAGCTTACCAGGGAGAACCCGGTGCGTACAGTGAAATTGCAGCCCTGCGGCTTGGCAAGCCCCTTCCCTGCAGCTCGTTTGAAGAGGTGTTCTCCGCCGTCGAAAGCCGCAGGGCAGCTATGGCGGTCCTTCCGATGGAAAATTCCCTGGGAGGAAGCATCCACCAGAACTATGACCTCCTTCTTCAGCATCCGGTCGTCATTGCTGCAGAAACCTTTGTCAAGGTGGAACACTGCCTTCTGGGTCTCAGCAGCTCTTCGCCCGAAACAGCAGAGCGCGTTCTCTCGCACCCCCAGGCCCTTGCCCAGTGCCGGAATTTCTTTGCCACCCACCCGAACCTTACCGCCGAAGCCGCTTACGACACCGCAGGTAGCGCAAAAATGATTGCAGCGGAAAAAGACCCGACGAAACTGGCAATAGCCTCACAGCGGGCCGGAGAGCTCTACGGACTTGAAATACTTCAACGGAACCTTGCCGACGAAGAGTGGAACATCACCCGTTTTTTCTGCATCACCCATTCCCGGCATCCTGAATCTCTTGAAAAAATAGCCGGATACGACACCACACGCCAGAAAACCACCGTCGTTTTCACCCTTCCCAACGAGCAGGGGTCGCTCTTCAAGGCACTTGCCACCATGGCGCTCCGAAACATCGACCTCACAAAAATCGAATCCCGCCCCTTCCGCAAAAAGGCCTTCGAGTACCTTTTCCATGTTGATATTCTCGGCCACTGTGACGATCTGGCAATCAGACATGCCCTCTCCCATCTCAGGGAGTTCGCCACCATGGTCCAAGTGCTGGGAAGCTACGGGGTGGTGAATGCATGAACACACGCCAGTTCGACTTTTTTCCTGATGACGCCGCAACTGAACCCACGAACCCGGCACCCTCAACCCCGAAACCATCCCTCTTCCTCATTGACGGCATGGCGCTGCTCTACAGAGCTCACTACGCCTTGCAGCGCTCAGGCATGCAAAGCCGGAGCGGCCAGCCGACAGGCGCCCTCTTCGGCTTTCTCTCCACGCTCCTTAAAATCTTTGAAACCTATCATCCCCACTACCTTGCCGCCGCATTCGACAGCCGGGAAAAAACCTTCCGCCACAAGCTTTACAGCGAATACAAAGCCAACCGGCAAGCCCCGCCAGAAGAAATGCTTGCCCAGATTGAGCCACTCTTCAAGCTCATTGCAGCCCTTGGCATACCCATCCTGAAAACCCCCGGCTATGAAGCCGACGATCTCATAGGAAGCGCCGCACGGCTGTTTGAAGACCAATGCAGCATCTTCATCGTCACCCCCGACAAAGATCTCGCACAGCTGGTTCATGGCGGGGCATCAATGCTCCGCCCCACAAAAAACGACAGTGAACTGCAGTTGCTCACCCCGGAAGGAATTGCTGAACAGTTCGGTGTTCCCCCCCGTCAGTTCACCCAGTTTCTCACCCTCACCGGTGACACCTCCGACAACATTCCCGGAGCTAAAGGCATAGGTCCGAAAACCGCAGCAGCGCTTCTCGGACGGTTCGGTTCTCTTGAAAAGGTCTACGAAAAGCTTGAAGAGATTGCACCCAAAACCCGTGCCAGCCTCGAAGAGTTTCACTCCCGCCTTCCTCTCATTAGCGATTTGGTCACCATCCGTACTGATCTGCAGCTCCCCGTCACTCTACAGGAGCTTGCCTGCACCACACCCGACAGCACGGCAATCCTCGCTCTGCTCAAAGAGCTTGAACTGAAAACCATTGTGCGACGCCTACCCGATGCGTTCCCCGGATTTGCCGCAGCGGAAAACGCTCTTTCTGACGGCCTTGAAGAACCCGAAGAAGAAGAAAGCGACCCCCTTGGCGACCCCCGTGAAGGGTCCGACTACAGGATTATTTCCACCGAAGAAGAGGTCCGCAGCCTTGTCGCAGAACTGATGAAGGTGAAACTGGTGGCCGTCGACACGGAAACCACATCACTCAACACCTTCGAAGCCGAACTTGCCGGCATCTCGCTCAGCTCCACCCCCGGTATCGCCAGCTTCATCTCATTTGCCGGGACAAGCCTCAGCCGTGAAAACACAATCGAGCTGCTCCGTCCTCTCCTTGAAAACCCCGCCATAGCCAAAACAGGACAGAACCTCAAATACGACCTTCTGGTCCTCAAAAACTATGGTCTGGAACTGAGCCCCGTAAGCTTTGACTGCATGCTGGCAAGCTATCTCCTCAACCCTGAGGCAACGCACAATCTGGACGACCTTGCCGCACGCTACCTCGGGCTGCGCACCACCAAATACGATGAGCTGACAGGAAAAGGGAAAACGAAACTTCACATTTACGATGTCGAGCCCCGCAAACTCACCGACTACGCATGCCAGGACGCCGACATCGCCCTCCGCCTCACCACCGTCCTGCAGAAAGAGCTGGAAAAGGAACCGCGCCTTCTGTATATCTGTGAAACTCTTGAATTCCCTCTCATCAGCGTGCTCGCCGCAATGGAGTACCGGGGAATCAGCATAGACACCCGGCATCTGGCCACCACCTCCCAAAGCGTCGGCGAGCAGCTGCATCAGCTAAAAGAGACCATCCACGACGCTGCAGGGGAAAGTTTCAATATTGACTCACCAAAACAGCTCTCCCGAATCCTCTTCGAGGTGCTGGGCCTACCGACCAAAAAAACCACCAAAACCGGATTCTCAACAAATGTTGAGGTACTTGAAGAGCTCGCCCCTCTCCATCCCGTTGTCGGCAAGTTGCTTGAATACAGGAGCCTGCAGAAAATCAAGACCACCTACATCGATGCACTGCCGAAAATTCTCAACCATCAAACAGGGCGGGTGCACACATCCTTCAACCAGCATATCACCGCCACCGGCCGGCTCTCCTCCTCCAACCCGAACCTGCAGAATATCCCCATCCGCACACCGCTCGGGAGGGAAATCCGCAAAGCATTTATCCCCTCCGACCCCCGAAACCTTCTGCTCTCGGCTGACTATTCCCAGATTGAGCTGCGAATCGCAGCTGAAATCTCCGGTGACCCGAAACTCATTGAAGCGTTCCGCAACCGCGAAGATATCCACAGCGCCACGGCAAGGGTCATCTTCGACACCACCGACATCACCCCCGACATGCGGCGAAAAGCAAAAGAGGTCAACTTTGGGGTTCTCTACGGCATACAGGCCTTCGGCCTCTCCAAAAGGCTCAACATACCACGAAGTGAAGCTGCCGACATCATCAGCACCTATACGGCCAAATACCCAGGCCTCTTTGAAGCCCTTGATGCAATCAAAACGACCGGCAGGGAGAAAGGTTTCGTCACCACCCTTCTCGGCAGACGCCGCTACCTGCCCGACTTGTCAAGCAGAAACGGAAATCTTCAAAAAGCCGCAGAGCGGGCAGCCATGAACACACCCATTCAGGGCACCGCCGCCGACATCATCAAATGCGCAATGATCCTCTGCAGCATCAGGATGAAGGAACAAAACATGCAGTCATCAATGCTCCTGCAGGTCCATGATGAGCTGGTCTTTGAAACAACGCCCGAGGAGCGGGAAAGCCTCGGCACCATGGTTGAAAAAGCCATGATTGAGGCAGCTGCCGTGTGTGGAATGAAAACCGTCCCGGTTGAAGTTGACTGCGGAGCCGGAAAAAACTGGCTTGAAGCACACTAAAGAACTAATCATGAGCTTATCAAAAAAAGTTTTTTATATTCAAAAAATTATAGCCTGAACTCCTGCGAAAAGCGCTAATTCACTGACTGTATGGCATCGAGAATACCACAGGCCCAACGAAGTGCGGGAATTCGCAGCACCCTCAAGCCGAGCGGATTCATACTTCTGTATCTGCTTTTCTGTATCGTTTCACCCATGCTGCTCAAAGCAGCCGAGCCTGCCGCCACAAACATGGCACCGGGTACGGAGAAGACAATAGAGCAGCTGATCATGCAGATGGAAGAGGCGAACAGCAGCAGCGCGGCACCGGCTGAAGGCCTGAAAAACGCACAGCAAAGTCCTTTTCTTGCATGCGTACCCAACATCAGACCTGTCAGCGGCCCCGTCTCCAGCTTATTCGGCGCCAGAACACATCCCATTTACAAGGTACGGATGTTTCACACAGGAGTTGATTTTTCAGCCCCTAAAGGATCACATGTCGAAGCAACCGGAGACGGAACGGTAGCATGGTCGGGCTATGAGAGGGGATACGGCCAGAAAGTTGTCATCAACCACGGCTACGGATTCAGTACCCTTTACGCACATCTTTCGAAATCACTTGTCCGGATGGGCCAACGCGTACGACGGGGAGAGGTCATCGGTCTTGTCGGCAACACGGGCATATCCACCGGCCCCCACCTGCACTATGAGGTCATGCGCCGGCAACAGAGGGTTGACCCTGCAGCATACTTCTTTGACGCAGCTCATCCCGAAAAATTCATATCCAACCAAAGTCCTGCAGAAGAAGAAAACGGAAGCAACTCGTAACATGAACAAACCAAAAAACTGAATATGTACTGGAATCTTGACCTTGCCCGATACATAGCAGACGCGCCATGGCCGGTAACAAAAGACGAACTGATCAATTATGTCAACAGGACGGGGGCACCACAGCAGGTTGTTGAAAACCTTGAGGATCTGCCTGACAGCGACGACATGTATGAAAGCCTTGATGAAATCTGGCCCGACTACCCTACCGATGAAGACTTCGGATACAGTGATGAAGAGCTCCAGAACTGAAATGCACCCTCACTCTGGATTTTTTTTTTGACCCGCCACCACTCCAATCACACCATGAGGGTGGCCGTGAAACTGCTGTTTCTTTTCCTCTTCGCACTGCCGGCTCACGCTGCTGACGGGGAACCCGTCGCTCCCTATGTCGGCAAAGTACTCTTCACTGGCAACCGCGTCGTCAGCGACCAGGAGCTCAGCCAGGTCATCATGACCACCAGAGAACGATCATTTCTCGACCTCGGCATCTTCGGCAAACAGCGAAACCCCTTCAGCGAGGAAGATTTCACAAAAGATCTGCTTCTTCTCAAAAAACTCTACACCTACAAAGGCTACTTCTTTGCCGACATTGACACCCTTCTGGAGCGAAAAAAAGGCGGGAAACGGGTCGATATTGACTTCCGAATAACGGAAAATCATCCAACCACCATAGACTCCCTTGCCTATCAGGGACTTGGCACCCTTACGCCCGAAATCAGAAACCGGTTTCTTCAAGGACAGACACTGCAGAAGGGCGACATCTTCTCCATTGAAGGTCTCATTGACGAACGGGACCGGGCTCTGGCATTCTTCAGGGAAGAAGGGTTCGCCTTTTTCAACGAAGACAGTCTCAAAATCACGGTCGACACCGCCGGCACCCGCGCCGGCATCCAATACATGCTCAGCCTCCCCCGGCAGCTTCATTATGGTACCGTGGCAGCAGTTGTCCACAATCCGCTGAAACGACGCTCAGCCGGTACCCCGAAAACAACCATCCTTGACAGCACCCGCATCACCATTCCCGAACGGGAAAACATCTCGCCGGTGCTCATCAGCTCGGCCATCAGCTTCCGGCCCGGAGAACTCACCCGCCGGAGCCGTGAAGAGCGAACCCTTCAGAATCTCGGTTCCACAAACATCTTTTCATCTATCTATATCAAAGAGGACTCTGTTAAAGCAGGAAAGCT
Organism: Chlorobium sp.; assembly: GCA_013203905.1. Lineage (GTDB taxonomy): Bacteria > Bacteroidota > Chlorobiia > Chlorobiales > Chlorobiaceae > Chlorobium. The sequence continues at coordinate 21,422 of JABMPC010000071.1, forward strand.
CTACAGTACCGTCCACCTCGAACCCGCCCCGAAACATCAGCTGGAACCAAAAATTCTGATCGACAACCGCTACGGCTCTCTCTTTATCGGGGGCGCCCTCAGCTACGAAAACCGGAACCTCTTCGGTGGTGCCGAACAGTTGCGGACCACAACAGAATACGGAAGTCAGGCCGGCAGCAGCAACAACCTCCTTGACAACCTGACCCCCGACCAGTACGACAAGGTGACACCCTATGAACTCAGGCTCAAAAACACGCTGCTCCTTCCTGTCCTGAGAAAACCCGGCAATTTCTACAGCGTCACGGCCGAGTACTCGGAAACAGAGCTGCCAGTGCTCCTCTCAAACCGCAACGCTCTCCTCAGGGCGAGCTACAGCGCAAAAAAAGGCCCCTCGTCACAACTCAATTTCGACTTCTTTGATATAGAGTGGGTCGAAAAAGACTCCCTCAGAGGCTTCAAACAACTTTTCACGACAGACCTGGCGGACAACATCGGCATTGATCCGACCAACTCCGATGACCTCAATGCCGGGCTCGACAGCCTGCTTGACACTCATATCAACCAGACCTTCCGGCTCCGGTTCACCACATCAAACCGCCACAGGGTCCCGGCCCGCGGAACCCTCCGCACCGTCGACATCCTCCTTGAACACGCCGGTGCCCTGCCCTGGCTGATCGACGAATACATTGACACCAACGAAAAAGAGGGATTTACCGACAACGACCCTCAGATCTTCGGTACAACCTACTCGCAGTATCTCAAGGCTGACACACGCATAACCCTCGTCCGTCAGCTCTCCAAAAAAGAGCAACTTGCCGCCAAACTTGATGTTGGATGGATGGCGCCCTACGGCAAGGCCGAAACAACCCCGGAAGAAAGGCGGTTTTACGCCGGAGGCTCAAACAGCATGCGGGGGTGGCTCTTCAACACGCTCGGCCCAGGCAGCAGCGCAAGCGACGCCGCATCAAACTTCGGAGCCGACATCAAACTTGAAATGTCCCTTGAGTATCGCCTCAAATTCTTCCGCCTATTCGGACAGGAGTCCGGCGTCACATTCTTCACCGACATCGGAAACATCTGGAACCGTAACGGCCCCTATGCCTTCAGCCTTAACTCTCTGACCCGGGACTTCGGATGGGACTACGGACTCGGACTCAGGATTGGCTCCCCTATAGGTCCATTCCGATTCGACTTCGCATGGAAAATCCACGACCCCGCACTTGATGATCCATGGGTCATGTCCAGCGGAAGTCCTGGAGGCGTCACCTTCAACTTTGGAATCGGCGAAGCTTTTTAACCACACAAAAACAGAACCAGCCATGCCAGAACCCTCTACGCTCATTGCCCCCTCAATCCTCTCCGCCGACCTCACCCGTCTGGGCGAGGCACTGAAAATCGCGGAAGATGCCGGGGCCGACTGGATCCACTGCGACATCATGGACGGCAACTTCGTTCCCAACATCACCTTCGGACCCATTGTTGTTGACGCCATCGCAAAAAACACTTCGCTGGTGGTCGACACGCACCTGATGATTGCCGACCCCGACAGCTACATAGAGGCATTCGTCAAAGCCGGATCGCACCAGATAACCGTCCATCAGGAAACCTGCCCCCATCTCCACCGAACCATCCAATTCATCAAGAGTCTCGGAGCCAAAGCAGGCGTATCGCTCAACCCCGCAACCCCTATTTCCACGCTTGAATCCATCCTCCCCGACCTGGACCTTGTTCTCATCATGTCGGTCAACCCCGGATTCGGAGGCCAGAAATTCATCCCCTCCTCAGTGGAAAAGATCCGCCTCCTGCACGACATGCGCACACTGCGAAACCCCGATATGGTCATAGCCGTTGATGGAGGAATCACCGAAGAGAATGCACAGGAAGTGGTGTCGGCAGGAGCCGATGCGCTGATTGCAGGAACCGCATTTTTCAGGGCAGCAGATCCGAAAGCAGCTGCCGCCAAAATTAAAAGCGCAGCACGATAAGCCAAAGGAAGAAAGGAAACCGGCCGGACTCTCAAGAGTTCGGCCAGGAAAGGTCAGAGAGCTCACTGCTGACCTGAAGACCCTCACCGATGAGCACGGCGTCAAACCCCGCATCTCTTACCAGTGCGATGTCGGCAGCGGTTTTCAGCCCACTTTCCGACACAGCCACCACGCCCGGAGGGAAAAAAGGACGAAGGGCCGCCGAAGTGGCGGGATCAACGGAAAAATCCTTCAGGTTTCGGTTGTTCACCCCTACCACTTCCGCTCCGGATTCAATGGCCACACTAAGCTCATGCCGGTCATGAACCTCCACAAGCACATCAAGCCCGATCTCCCCTGCCATCTTCAGGTAATCACGAATCTGCGGTGGCTCAAGCGCTGCGACAATAAGCAAAATAGCATCGGCACCCATAAGGCGCGACTCAAAAATCTGCAGTTCATCAATAATGAAATCCTTGCGCAGCAAAGGAAGGGAAACCGCTGCGGAAACCTGCTGCAAGTACTCGGCAGAGCCCTGAAAGAACTGCCTGTCAGTCAGCACGGAGAGGGCTGAAGCCCCCAGAGCCTCATAGGCAAGAGCAATGCGGACAGGATCAAAATTCTCAACGATGACCCCTCTTGAGGGAGAGGCTTTCTTGACTTCGGCAATAAGACGGATGGAGAACCCCTCACCCTGAAGGGCGCGGGCAAATCCCCTGCAGGGGGATAACGATGAGGCAACATCAAGGTACCTTGCAAGAGGTCGCGCCTGCTTCAGCGCAAGAACCTCCCGGCGTTTCTCCTCAAGAATAGTGGCAAGATATTTCATTCTATGACCTCAGTCTGCCTGCGCAAGCTCCCGGAGCCCATCCTCACACGCAACAATCTGACGGATATTGTCGAGAAACCAGCGGTCGATTGCCGTTGCCTGATATATCTCTTCAACTGTTGCTCCCGCCTGGAAGGCATAGCGGATAGAGAACATTCTGTCCGCTTTGGGCACCTTGATTTTCTCAAGAATGTCCTCCTTGGCAAACTTCTTCTGCTGCGGAGTCATATCCACAACATTCATCAAATCCTTACCATCAGCACCCAGACCCGCACGGCCGATTTCCAGCCCGCGGAGCGACTTCTGCAGCGCCTCACGGAAGTTCCGTCCGAACGCCATAACCTCACCCACAGACTTCATCTGCACACCAAGGCGGGCATCAACATTCTTGAACTTCTCAAAATCCCAGCGGGGAACCTTCACCACGCAGTAATCAATGGCCGGCTCAAAACTCGCAGGTGTTGACTTGGTAATGTCATTGAGAATTTCGTCAAGGGTATAGCCCACAGCAAGCTTGGCCGCCACCTTCGCAATCGGGAACCCTGTCGCCTTGGAGGCCAGCGCCGAACTGCGCGAGACCCTCGGATTCATTTCAATAATGACAATACGACCATTCTCCGGATTGATGGCAAACTGAATGTTGCTTCCGCCGGTCTCAACACCGATTTCACGGATAATGCGTACGGAGGCATCCCGCAGCTCCTGATACTGCCGGTCGGTCAGGGTTTGAGCCGGAGCAACCGTTATGCTGTCGCCCGTATGAACGCCCATCGGATCCACATTCTCAATACTGCAGACGATGATCACATTGTCGGCAAGATCACGGATAACCTCAAGCTCATACTCCTTCCAGCCAAACAGGCACTCCTCAACCAGTACCTCACCAATCGGGCTCTCCGCAAGGCCGCGGCGCACCGCCTCATAATATTCAGACTTTGTCTCGGCAAACCCGCCGCCTGTTCCACCCAGGGTAAAGGAGGGGCGGATGATAATCGGCAGACCGATCTCCTCAAGCGCATCACGAGCCTCTTTTTCATTCCGGACGAAAAATCCTTTCGCCATCTCAAGGCCCAGCTTTTTCATGGCATCGCTGAACAGCTCACGGTTCTCGGCCTTGCGTATGGCACGGAGTTTGGCGCCAATCAGCTCAACCCCGTTGCGCTCCAAAATACCTGACTCGGCAAGACTCACTGCCGTATTCAAGGCCGTCTGACCGCCCATCGTTGGAAGAAGCGCATCAGGCTTCTCCCTCTCAATTATTTTTTGCACATACTCCGGAGTAATCGGCTCGATATAAGTGGCATCAGCCAAATCGATATCCGTCATGATGGTCGCCGGATTGCTGTTCACCAGAATGACCCGGTAACCGTCTTCCTTGAGGGCCCGGCAGGCCTGGGTCCCCGAATAATCGAATTCACACGCCTGACCGATCACAATCGGACCGGCACCGATCACTAAAATGGACTTGATATCTTCCCGCTTTGGCACTGGTATCTGGGGTTAGGTCTTGGTAAGTTTCAATGGCTGATAATGTACAAAATTTCCAGCTATTCCACGACGCGGATCGGCTCCTGATGAAACCCGCCGGACTCCCGACGAAGCCACGCCGTCACCTCGCTGGGGCGGCCGCTCTTCATGGAAATTATCAGCATGGTATGGCCCGGCCGGGCAAAATCGACATCGTGGAGCGAAGGCACTGCGAGAGAGTTGATGTGGGAGTGGTACGAGCCAACGATTGCGTAACCCAGAGCCGAAGCCTCATGGCCTATGTCGTCATACTCGCGCCGGGAAATCTCAAACCCGCTTTCACGGCCATGATAGAGGCAGTTTCGGCAGGGCGCAACCTCATACACCGTGTTCTCAATCTCTCCCCTCCGGTCTGCCTGCTGTACTCCTGCAAACAGTCCGCAACACTCATACGGCAGTTCACGGAAAGCCTGTTCCTGAATGATTTCAAAAGCTCTGCGAGGTATTTTCATTACTGAACCATCGGATTACTGAAGCCTCAAACTTTATATTAAGGGGAATTTTTCGGGGACTCAAAGCGCCCTTGCCCCTATATCCCTGCGGAACACTGCTCCATCAAAATGGACAGCGGCAACCGCACGGTACGCTGACTGAAGGCTTTCCTTCAGGGAGGAACCAACAGCCGTCACAGAAAACACCCTGCCCCCAGCCGTCAGGAGCCTTTCGCCCTCAAGCACCGTACCAGCATGGAACAGCGAGCACTCCTTCATCTCCTTCAGCGAATCGTCAATGGAAACAGCAATACCTGTAGGGTACCTGCCGGGGTAGCCTTCCGAAGCCATCACCACCGTAGAAGCCGAACCGGAGCGCATTGTAAAGGGAACATCCCGAAGCCCGCCGTCCACACTGGCAAGAAGCGCCGCAGCAAAATCACTCTCAAGAAGAGGAAGTACCACCTGTGTTTCAGGGTCGCCGAGGCGCACATTGTACTCCACAACCGACGGCTCACCGCCATCTATCATCAGCCCCACATAGAGGAACCCCGTAAACGGGCAGCCCTCACTTCGCATCCCCTCAAGCGTGGGCACAACAACCCGTTCCTCAACTTTTTTCATCACCTCCGCCGTAACCACAGGAGCCGGAGCATACGCACCCATTCCTCCCGTGTTCTTTCCAGTATCCCCTTCGCCTATGCGTTTATGGTCCTGGGCTGGAAGAAAGAGCCGGTACTCGGTTCCATCCGTCAACACGAAAACGCTCGCCTCCTGACCTGTCAGAAAATCCTCTATCACCACCTCATCTGCAGCTTCACCGAACACCCGCTCATCGAACATTTCACCAAGGGCCGAGCAGGCACTTTCATAGTCAGGAGCGATAATGACCCCCTTGCCTCCGCAAAGACCGCTCGCCTTCAAAACCTGAGGCCAGCCGGAAGCGGGAAGCGAATCAAGATAGGCTGCCGCACTGATCCGATCAGAAAAAACATGGTAACCGGCAGTGGGAATATTGTGGCGCCGCATGAAATCCTTTGAAAACACCTTGCTGCTCTCCAGCCGAGCCGCATCACGCCGTGGACCCACAATCTTCATTCCAGCACTCTGGAAACTATCCACAATCCCGGCCTCAAGCGGCTGCTCAGGGCCCACAACAGTCAGCCCGATACCCTCCTTCCCGGCAAAATCAAGCAGATCCTCCACGGCCGTAGCCTTCAGATCAATATTTCGCACTTTGCCCCCCATCATGGCGGTTCCCCCGTTTCCAGGCGCAACAAACAGGGCCGACACAAGCTCGCTCCCAGCAAGAGAGTGGGCCATAGCATGCTCCCTTCCCCCGCTTCCCAAAATCAATACCTTCATTCACTCTCCCTTTCCCCCTGTGGTTTATCGGCAGGGGTTTATTACATTACTCACAACCTTGATGCCAACAAAGGTATATAAAGCAGAGCGTGTAAATAAAACAATTAAAAAATTTCACAGCCCCGCCCCCTGTGCCCCCGGGAGCGTTTTACCTATCATCATGGCCATATCGCCGATACTCTCCCGCCACATTCTTCCCGGCGCCCTCAGCCTCCTCTACCAGAGCCTGAGAATACAGGTGTCGCCTTCCGGCTTCAAGCCTCCCGATAACGACAAAGGCTACATTATCGCCTTCTGGCACGGCCGTATGGCAGTTGGCTGGCTTCTCGCCCACTCGCTTGCCAAAGGGCGCCCGGTTGCAGCCGTAGCCAGCCTGTCCGAAGACGGCAGCATCCTTTCCGATGCCCTCACAACACTAGGGTTCAAGCTTATCCGCGGCTCAAGCTCCAAAGGGGGAGCAGAAGTACGCAATGCCATGGAGGAGGAACTCAAACGCGGCACCATTGTCTCTGTCACCCCCGATGGCCCCCGCGGTCCCTTCGAAAGAATAAAGTATGGGACCGTGCGCATAGCCTCCGAAGGAGGGCACCCCATCGTCTTCGCTGAAATAGAAATGTCTTCCAGCCGCAAGCTGAAAAGCTGGGACCGGTTCCTGATTCCCCTTCCCTTCAGCAGAGTCCAGGTTACCCTTCACACCATTCACCCTCCTTTATTCAGCTCCGATAAAGAGCTACGGGCATTCTCCGAAGAGCTCTCAGACCGCTTCAGCCATGCATAAACACCCGCTCTCCATACTGCTCAGGCCGCTGGGCATACTCTATGGGCTGATTGCCGACATCCGTAACGCCCTCTTTGATCGAGGCCTGTTCACCCCGTGGCGCGCCCCCTGCCCGGTTGTCTCCATCGGCAATATCACAGCTGGAGGAACAGGAAAGACCCCGATGGTCGACTGGACGACGAAGTACTTTCTTTCACTTGGTTGCAGGGTAGCCATCATTTCGCGGGGCTACGGCAGAAACACGAAAGGGGTGCGGCTTGTCTCAGACGGACGCCATCTTCTCATGAACGCAAGAGAGGCCGGAGATGAAACGACAATGCTGGCGGCAAACAACCCTGAAGCAATTGTAGTGGTTGCTGAAAAACGCAGAGAGGGGGCGCGTTTCATTCAGAAAACCTTTGAGAATTTTCCACCCCATGTCATTATTCTTGACGATGCTTTCCAGCACCGCCAGATGGCGCGCGACCTCGACATTGTCATCATCAACGCCAGCGAGCCCTTTTTCAAAGCACGAATGCTGCCGGAAGGGCGGCTGCGAGAACCGCTCCGAAACCTTGCGCGGGCGGACATCATCCTCCTGGGAAAAATAACTGACCCCGACGAAGCTGATGCCATAGAGCAAGCACTCACGGCAACCAACCTGCCGGTCCTCAGAACACGGGTACAAACGCTCGGCCTGCAGCCTGCACCCGATGCCGCCCCCCCGCTCCCGGCCCTTGCCTTTGCGGGCATTGCCGCCCCCGAAGAGTTCCTGGCAAGCCTTCGCAAAACCGGAGCGGAGGTCAGAGCCCACAGGTTCTTTCGCGACCATCAGCCTTTCACATCTGAAATGGTGCGTTCACTCATCCGGGAAGCACAAGAGAAAGGGCTGTGTCTCGTCACAACCGAAAAAGACTGGTTCCGCCTGTTGGGCGACCCCCAACTGAAGGAGCTGATGGAAAAGGCCGGATGCCGATACCTGAAAATAGAAACAAGACTCCCTGAGGGAGACGAAAAGCTCCGTATGACCTTCAGAGATCTTGTCGGGAGATAGAGACTTCGGAGGGAGGGTTCACTGCTCCTTGAGAATGGCAGACACAGCCTTGAAACGGTCACTTCCGGCCTCTCGAAGAAGCTCAAAGAGAGCCATTTCCGTACTGGTGAGCAGCGCTCCCGCCCGCTCCATGCACCCGATACCCAACTGCTTGTTCGCCTCGGTACGCGATGAAACCGCATCGGTGAGAATATGGACATTGTAGCCGAAATCAAGCAGCTCTATGGCAGTCTGATAGACACAGACATGCGTCTCCATGCCGGCGATGAGAATGTCGTTCCGACCGTATGAGCGAAGACTGGCCATGAAATCATCGCTACCGCAGCAGCTGAATGAAAGTTTTTCAAGAGGTACCGAACCCGGAAGCAGTTCCCTAACCGGTTCCACGGTTCTGCCGAGCCCTTTGGGATACTGCTCGGTCACCATAACCGGCACTTCAAGCAGAGCGCAACCCCGCAGCATTCTGGAAAGGGCTGCAATAAGGTGGTCGCTTCCGGCAACACTTGCCGCAAGCCGGCCCTGCACATCAATAACAAGAAGCAACGACTCTTCAGGTTGAATCATAGGAGGAATTGTCTAATGAAAACGATGGTTGAATACAACAGTACACAGAGAACAGCCAAGGGGAAACAACATACCTTTTTGTAACTTTTAAGATACCATAATCACAGCAAATTCATGCAAGACAAAACTGCCGCACCGCACTACCAGCCACCCGGAAAACGGGGGGAATACCTTGTTGCAATCCAGTTCCTCCTGATTTTCGGTTTCATTGTCCTTCCCGTCATGCCCGCAGTCCCCGACTCGCTCACCCTTTTGATTCCCGAACCCCTGCGCTGGACTGTCCTGATTCTCTTCCTAATAACAGCAATGATCTTCGGCTCGCTCGGCTCCCGCCATCTGAAAGAGGTACTCACACCCCTCCCCTATCCGGTTGAACACAGCCGACTCATCACCACAGGCATCTACAGCCTTGTGCGTCACCCGCTTTACAGCAGCCAGCTGTTTCTGGCCACCGGATGGAGCATCTTCAGCCTGAGCCTCTCGCACACGCTCCTCACCCTTTTTGCTCTTGCATTCTTCAGCTTCAAAGCCTCCCGCGAAGAACGGTGGCTTACCCTGCGTCACCCTGAATACAGCGACTATCGGAAGAAAGTCAAAAAATTCATTCCCCGGATATACTGAAACAGAGCCAAAAGCCCACAACCTTAATCAATCACCATCATCAATGAAAAAAACAGGCATCATTCTCTCCGGCTGCGGCTTCCTTGACGGATCGGAAATCCATGAAGCCGTCCTCACCCTGCTTGCGCTCGACCGTGCCGGCATTGAAGCCATCGTGCTCGCCCCCGACATACCGCAGATCCATGTGGTCAACCACCGCACCGGAGAAGTGGCCCAGGGCGAGATGCGCAATGTGCTTGATGAATCAGCCCGAATTTCCCGGGGCGCCGTCACAGACCTTGCTCAGATAGACACCCTCAACCTTGACGCTCTGATTCTTCCGGGAGGATACGGAGCCGCTAAAAACCTCAGCGACTACGGCTTCAAAGGAGCCGAATGCAGCGTTAATCCAGATGTTGCCCGCGCAATCCGCTCGTTCCATCAGGCAGATAAACCCATCGGGTTTATCTGCATTGCCCCCGCTCTGGCCGCACAAGTCCTGGGAGCAGAGCACCCCCTGCTCACCATCGGCAACGACCCCTCAACGGCAAAAGATCTTGAGACAATGGGAGCCCGTCATGTCGACTGCCCGGTATGGAACGCAATCGTCTGGAACAAAGGGAAAATCCTCAGCACCCCCGCCTACATGCTGGGCCCATCCATCGCCGAAGTTGCAAAAGGAATCGACCGGCTGGTTGAAGAACTTGCCAGGCTACTCTGAGCGGCGGTTTTTATAAAATGGAATACCCGCCTCACGGGGGGCGGCCGAATGACCCATGAAACCCGCCAGCACCAGGAGCGTCACCACATAGGGAATTGTCTGCAGCAGTTGCGAAGGAATCCAGCTTCCCTGAGTCCATATCTCCAGAGACTCGGCAGCGGCAAAAAACAGGCTGGCAAGTGCCGCACCCAAAGGGTTCCACCGCCCGATAATCATTGCAGCCAGAGCGATATACCCCCTGCCAGCTGTCATATTGTCGGTAAAGGTGTGCTGCTGGAACACAAGAAACGCACCGCCAAGAGCCGCCAGGAAGCCTGAAACCAGCACACCCGAATACCGCATGGCCTGCACATTGATGCCCGCACTGTCAGCCGTTGCCGCGTCTTCGCCCGTCGCACGCAGCCGGAGACCATAAGGCGTATGATAGAGAATCCAGTAGCCGGCGGCAACGCAAAGAGCGGCAGTAAGGAAAAGCGGATCAAGAAAAAGAGAGGCGGCTTCACATCCCGAAATACGCGGAGAATTGATGGAACTACCATAGAGCAGCACCAAACCGAATCGTGTCGATCCCATCACAAGAATATTGACAGCAATGCCCGCAACAATCTGGTCGGCCTTCAGCGTAATGGTAATGAAAGCAAACAGAAGAGCCACCAGAAAACCAAGCAGAAGCGCTCCGGCTATTCCCCCGGCCAGAGAACCCGTAAAATGCTGCCCCGCAGCTGCGCCAAAAGCGCCGGCCAGCATCAGCCCCTCAAGGGCAAGGTTCACCACCCCGCCACGCTCTGAAAAAACAGCCCCAACGGAGGTAAGTACAAAGGGGACCGAAATACGCAGAATCTGTAAAAAAACAACCCCCAGCGCCACTCCCGTCATCCCATACTGCAGTTCATCCATGAAACCTTTTTATCCGTTTTTTGAAAATAGTCATTTTCTTCCGTTCAATCCCAGTGGCCATACTATGATTTCATCTTGCATACTGACAGGAATTAGCGTTATTATTCTTTTCACCCCTTGAAGCAACAGACGAGAACAGACCGAATGGAATTCAGCCACATCACCATACAAGGTGCACGGGTACACAACCTCCGCAACATTTCACTCAACATCCCGCGCAACAGGTTTGTGGTCATTACCGGGCTCAGCGGCTCGGGAAAATCCAGCCTCGCCTTCGACACCATTTACGCCGAAGGCCAGAGACGATTCATGGAAACCCTCTCCCCCTATGCACGCCAGTACATCGGCAACATCGAGCGCCCCGATGTCGACTTCATTGAAGGGCTCTCACCGGTCATCGCTATCGACCAGAAAAGCACCAGCCGCTCACCCCGTTCAACCGTCGGCACCATCACTGAAATTCACGACTTCGTACGGCTGCTCTTCGCAAAAGCCGGTCGCCGGTACGACCCCATAACCGGACAGATGCTCCAGAAACAGAGCGAAGAGAGCATTGTCGACTCCATCATGGCATTAGAGGAAGGCACAAAAATACAGATTCTCTCCCCCCTCGTTACAGGGAGAAAAGGCCACTACCGTGAACTCTTTGAACGGCTCATGCTCAAAGGGTGGTTGCGCGTCCGTATTGACGGCGAGTACCGCGAACTGGAAAAAAACATGCAGCTCGAGCGCTACAAAACCCACACCATAGACCTTGTTGTTGACCGCTTAGCCCTCGCCCCCGACCTTCGGGAACGCATATCCAAAGCAGTCACTCTTGCCATAGCCAACTCCGAACACCGTTCAACCCTCTCCTGCGACCCCCTCCAGCCGGAGATGAAAGAGATGGTCTTCAGCACCCGTTACGCATACTCGGACGGCTCCGTCCCCGTCGACACCCTGGCACCAAACCACTTCAGCTTCAACTCCCCCTTCGGCGCATGCCCCGAATGCAACGGCATTGGCGAACTCATGCAGCTTTCAGGGCAACTGATGGTCCCCGACCCCTCCCGCTCACTCAACGAAGGAGGGCTTGAGCCCCTCGGCAAACCCGGAAAACGAAACATCTGGCAAATCATCCGAGCCATCGCCCGTGAATTCAGCTTTAATCTCGACACCCCAATTGCCGACATTCCCGATGAAGCAAGAGAGATTCTACTCCACGGTTCAGGAAGCAGAACCTTTGATGTCACCTACAGCAACTCCGGACTTGATACATCCTATCCGCAGAAATTTCCCGGAGCCATTCCCTATGTTGAAGAGATCAGCAGCAACGCCTCCACCCCGAAAATCCGCGAATGGGCCGAAAGCTATATGGTCCGCATGCCATGCCCGGAGTGCGGCGGAGCAAGACTGCGCCGCGAAAGCCTGCTTGTAAAAATCAACGGCCTCAACATAGCCGAAACCGAATCGCTTCCCCTTCAGGAATGCCTCGACTTCTTCAGCACACTTGAA
>JABMPC010000072.1 GCA_013203905.1 Chlorobium sp.
AAAAGAGCAAACGGCTCAGGAGCAGACCCCTCTCCACCGCCATTGACTGACTGGTCAGTCTGAATGGCAAACCCCCGATAATCGGCATTAACTTTTTTTCCGCCACCAAAGGAAATGATCATATTGTCGCTCATAACCGCACGCTTCAGATAAAAATTATGAAGAAACCATGGCATTCACCATGCTGATGCGCTGATTATAAGCATATGCCCATATATAACCAAATAACCGAGGGAGAATTAACTAAGAGGAATTACTTTCAGGCCGGCAACCAGCCATACAAATAACTCCGTGACCTCACTGACAGCACCAAGGACATCCCCTGTCACACCTCCGATTTTTCTCCGGCTCAACAGACCCGTTCCCAAGACGACAACGATTGACGAGGTCGTGAGAAGCACAAAGAGCAGGGGGTGGTCAGCAAAAAAAGGAAAGAGAAGAATCAGGGAGAGTGCGGAAGCAGAAAAGGCATGACGAAGTCCCGCTCCATCAACAAAACCAGAAGCCGTCCCCTGATTCTGTCGTGCGTACGGAAGGGATGAAGCCAGCACCACCTGCGAAAGGCGGCCCAGCAGAACACCCGCGGCAATCACAGCGAAGGCTCCATCTTCTAAAAGACGAAGAACCACCACCCACTTCAGCATCAAAAGTGAAACAAGGGCAAGAGCGCCAAAAGAACCAACAGCAGGGTCTTTCATGATTGAGAGAATCCTCTCCCGCTCACCCCTGCCGCCCCAGAATCCGTCAGCCATGTCGGCCAGGCCGTCAGCATGCATTCCGCGCGTGAGCAGCAAACCGCCCACAACCACCCCGACTGCGGCCAGTTCATTCCATCCTAAACGCACACCAATCCATGCCGTAGCCGCGAGAAGAGTGCCAAGAAAAGCCCCCACAACCGGAAACCAATAGAGAGAACTGCTGAACTTCTCCGCATCTCTTCCGGGAACAGAAAAAACGGTAAGCGTTCTTATGGCTGTTACGAGTCCTCTCAGCATACTCTCCTACTCCCCTTCCTTTTGGCTGACACTTGCCGAGCTGAATGTTGCCATTTCATTATACATTTTCACGGCGGCCTCAATCATCTGCATTGCAAGCGCCGCGCCCGTTCCCTCACCGAGGCGAAGGTCAAGGTCGAGAATCGGCCGTGCACCGAGCGACTCCATCACGGACCTGTGCCCCTGCTCATTTGAAAGATGGCTGAAAAAAAGATAATCAGCCACTGAAGGACAGAGTTTCATTGCCGCAACAGCACCAGCCGACGAAATAAAGCCGTCAACGACAACCGGAACCCGGCATGCAGCGGCACCAAGAATGAATCCGGCAATGCCTGCAATTTCATACCCTCCAAGAGCGGCAAGCGTTCCCAGCGGAGTAGTGCAACGCACGGCATTCACAGCAACAGCGCGTCTGATAACCTCTTTTTTATGCCTCAGCCGTTCCTCATCAATCCCTGTCCCCCTGCCGGTAATTTCATCAACAGGAATGCCCAGAAGAACTGAATACAGAGCAGTCGCTGGCGTTGTATTGGCAATTCCCATCTCTCCTGTACCCAGCAGATGGTGCCCTTCAGAATGGGCTGTGAAAGCCAGTTCCGCACCGGCCATCATGGCCTGAATCGCTTGATCCTCACTCATAGCCGGTCCCTCGGCAATATTGGAGGTACCCGACGCAATCTTTCGTTTCACCAGTCCGGGATGGTCTGCAAACTCGTGATTTACACCCATATCAGCCACTACAAGCTCAACCCCCGCATGACGGGCAAACACATTGATTGCCGCCCCGCCCGAAAGCATATTGTACACCATCTGCGGCGTCACCTCACTGGGAAAAGCTGAAACCCCTTCTCTGGCCACACCATGGTCACCGGCAAAACAGCAAATCATTTTCCGTTTGATGACGGGCGAAAGGGATGCCGTTGCCAGAACAAAGCGCAAGGCAACCTCCTCAAGCCGGCCAAGGCTTCCCTGAGGCTTGGTCAAGTCATCCAGATGAGCTTGAGCCTCCCCGGAAAGGGAATGGTCAGCAGGGATGATGCTGGCAATCAAAGCCAAAAACTTATCCTTCATTGGTAAAACCCTATGTAAGTTGGATGGGAAGACCACTGCAGAGGAGATACGCCTCCGTTGCAGTTGCGGCCACTTTCTGATTGACTATTCCTGCAAGGTCACGAAACTTTCTTGCCATTGCGTTTTCGGGCACAATGCCCATGCCGACCTCGTTGGAAACAAGGATTATCGAGCATGGAGGATTCTGCAGGACGCCAATCAGTGAGGCTGTCTCCCTCTCTATGATCTCTTCAGCCTGTTCACCGAAACGGTGCATGAGGTTGCCGGTCCATACCGTCAGGCAATCCACCAGTACCACTTCAGTGTCTGAAGGCACCTGCAAAAGAGCGTGAGACAGGCTGATGGGCTCCTCAACGGTTGTAAATCCCGTCCCCCGCTCATCACGGTGTTTCTGTATCCGCTCCTCCATCTCGGAGTCAAACGCCTGAGCCGTAGCCAGAAAAACCCTCGACTGAAACCCGAGAGCAAGATTGAGTGCGAATGAGCTTTTCCCGCTTCGTGCTCCGCCAGTCACAAACACAACCCTTTTCACAGTCCCCTCCTTCTTTGATGCATCAGTGCAGATGACGATTCAAAATCATCGAGTGAGAATATTTCCATCGTAAACACCCTGTCCGGGTCAGGACTAGCCTGTAAAGCCTTAAGAAGCGTATCCATAGCTGAAGATGGATACCAGTCAAGAGAGTTGTGATCTTTTCCCTCACGCACTCCATGAACATGAAGTACTCTGGTGCGATGAAGGTACTCCTTGAGATGCGCATCCAATGGAAATCCGTACAACTCAAGATGGCCAACATCAAGAGTCACCGAAAGTCCAAGTTCATCAACAACCGGCCATATAAAGGCATACGGATAATTGAGAGTCTCAACCGCAAACTCCACAGCGCTGGCTTCAGAGCTTTTGAGAAGCTGGTTGATGGACTGCCGAAAAAGGTCACTGAAGCGGGCGACACCATCTTCCGAAAAGAGATTGACATCAACACCCTGAGCTGCTTCAGCATGAGTTACAAAAGCTGATACCGGCAACGGTCGCGTCAGTTCGATAATCTTTCGGCACTTCTCGACCGACTTGAGCCGTTCACTTCTCTCAGAATGACCCAAATAGGCATCAAGCGGAAGATGGATGGAATAGGAAAGCCCATGTTCATCGGCAGTATCCACAAGGCGGCCAATATCGTCAGTCGTGGGAAGATTGCTGAACTCGTCTGACTCAAAAAGGACGAGCTCAATGTCGTCGACCCGATCTTTGAGAAACTCCACATTGGGAATGATTTCATCGGGAACAATGTAAGATGTTGTTCCAAAGCGAAAAGGAAAGGCGGGAGATGATGCCATTGGTTACTAATGTTTCTGATGTTCATGGAGTACCGAAAGCAACTCGTGGAGGCTCTCCCAGCCCACAGCGCCGGCGTCCATAAGAGCCTTAACCTTCGCTGTTGCCTGTCTGCCGGATGTATAGTCGCGACCCTCAATACCTCGTGCAATATAGACCCTGCGCCCCTTCCTCAGAGCCTCAGCCGCCAAATCAAGGTTAACAAGGTTACCTTCTCCAAAGGGGACATGGCTCACAATAACAGCATCTGCAGCTTCACTCAACCGGCTGGCTCTCTGAAGAGCCGGTTCGCCTATAGGTGAAAAAGGCTGGTCAAACACTGTGTCAATATTCAGCGCCCTTGCCGCCTCCGCATCAGAGTCAAGCAGGTTGAGCACTCCAGCCGTCACCCTGTGCCCCTCAAGCAGCAGCCGCCGGAACAGCTCTATGCCGCTCCCGCCTCCTGCAATCACATGCACCCTGCAGCCTGTTGGCGAGGAACGCTTCTGACCCTCAACAGGCCCCGACACCTGCAGTGCCCCGGTATAGAGATCCTGACGGACCTGCAGGTCACAGTTATAGACACTGCTGAGCAGATCTGCCTTAAGAACATCCTGCGGGATGCCTGCAGCCCTGATCGTTCCATCCTGCATCAAAAGGAGCCTGTCGGATATAGCGGCGGAGAGTGAAAGGTCATGGCTGACGAGAAGGATTGTCAGCTGCTCTTCACGATTGAGCTTGAGAAGAATCTGGAGCACCTCGTTGCGGTGGTTGATATCGAGATGCGAAATGGACTCGTCAAGCATGATGAGTTTCGGCTCCTGCGCAAGCACCATTGCAAGAGCAACGCGCTGCTGCTCCCCTCCGCTCAACTCACCAAAAAAACGATCACGCAAGGCAAGCACATCCGTGTATATCATTGCGCGTTCAACAAGATCGCGATCAGTTGAAGTCGCAGATCCCAAAATCCCCATAGAAGCAACCCGTCCGTTAGTCACTATCTGCTCAACAGTAAACGCCATGGGCGACTCAAGCTTCTGGGGAACTATCCCCAACAGAGAAGCCCGTTCACGGGGAGGCAGATGGCAGACATCCCTGCCGAACAGCTCAACCGTGCCCTCAAGTGGCTTGATGAATGCAGATGCGGTTTTCAGAAGCGTACTTTTCCCGCTGCCATTCGGCCCTATCAGAGATACAAACTCCCCGGCCTGAAGTGAAAAACTCACCCGGTCCAGCACTTTCCGATGCTTGTAACCAGCCGATACCTCCCGGAATGTCAGCGCGCTCACTCCCATTATCATGCTATCCAGGCCTGTTTCATCCGCCGCTGCAGAATCAGAAGAAAAAATGGCCCCCCCACAAGAGCAGTCACCACACCAACAGGTATTTCAATGGGTGCCAGAATGGTGCGCGCCACCGCATCACAAATAACAAGAAAGACTCCCCCGCCAAGAGCAGCAAGAGGCAGCAGGCGACGGTGGTCAGGGCCGAATGAGGCGCGCATCACATGCGGCACAATAAGCCCCACAAACCCGATCATCCCGGACAGCGACACCGCTGTTGCGGCAAGAAGGGTTGAAAACAGAAGTCCAACAACAATCACCAGCCCAGCATTGATTCCCTGATAATGAGCCATCTCACGGCCAAGCACAAGCGCGTTCAATCGGGATGAAAGTACCCAGCACCCTGCAATTCCACCGGCAATCAGCACTGCTGAAAACTGTTGCTGAGCAGTTGAAGCAGGCTGAAGGCTTCCGAGCATCCACCAGATAACATTATGCATACCATCAACACTTGCCGTAGAAACCAGAAACATGATAATGCTGGAACAAATCGCGCTCACAATCACGCCACTCAGAATGAGACTATAGACGGAAGGCTGACCTGCTGAGCCCTGACTGGCAATGCCGTAAACAAGCAGCAGCGTCAAAACGGCAGACAGAAATGCCACAACGGGAAGACTCATGGGAAGCGCAAGGCTCGCACCTGCGAGAATGCTGATGGTAGCGCCAAGTCCGGCACCACCGCTCACCCCGAGCACATAGGGCTCTGCAAGCGGGTTGCGGAGCAACGCCTGAAACACCACGCCGGAAGCCGCCAGAGCTGCACCGGTCATCATTCCCATCAGCATCCTGCTGAAGCGAAGGGACGCAATGGCACTTCCCACTGGAGAATCGAGATCCGGGAAACCAATACCTGATGGGCCAAGCATGAGCGAAATAATCAGCAGAAGAGGAACAGCAAGAAGGAACAGCACAAGCCGGAAGCGCTGCAGCGGAGGCTTCTTTTGAGTAAAGCGGTTGTCCGCACAGACTGCCATTCTTTCCTGCCTCAATGCCATATCAGTTTTCAACACCCTTCTGAGCCGGAATTCCGTGCTCATATCCATGCTTGAGCATTTTCAATTCAGAAGCGGTATCAGCGATATCAAGAAGCTCCCTGGGCGCGTTCCGGCCCGTCATGGCGACTATTTTACCACCTCCACAGCTCCGGAGTGCAAGAAGAAGCGGCTCAACGGAAATCAGCTCATTGGCAAGCGCGAAACAGACCTCATCAAGGAGCACAAAATCATACGCCGGGTTTCCAAGCGCCTCAATTGCTGCCCTCATGCCCTCGGCCGCCGCCTGCCGGTGCTCCTCCATCACAGGGCTCTTCGGGTCTCGGGGAAGAAACCCCCGACCAAACTGCTCCCAACTGACCTCAGGCAACTTGCTGAAAAACTTCTGTTCTCCAACGGCGCTGTCTGATTTCACAAACTGTATGACCCTTGCGCGCATTCCATGGCCAAGAGCTCTCGACATCATGCCGAAAGCCGCCGTACTCTTGCCTTTCCCCTCACCGGTAAAAAGAAGAATCCGGCATCTGTTGCGTTCACTTTCCATCATCCTGATCAACTTACATTACAATTAACGAGCCGACAGCCGCGCTGAGTGCGAGACCGCCTCCAATAAAAAACCATGCCGTACGCTGCATCAGCCAAGTAGCCTGACGAAGCGTATCCGGGGAACAACTCTTTTCACCAACACCAAGAACAGGAGCCTGCTTCCTGGCGCCACCATAACTCCTCGCGCCACCAAACCTCACGCCAAGAGCCCCGGCAAAAGCCGCCTCAGGGTATCCGGCATTGGGGCTTTCATGAAGCCCGGCACCCTTATGCACAGCTTTGAAGATATCAAAAACCCTCATTTTTCCGGCCACTGCACCTAAAGCAATAGCAAGAACAGTAAGTCGTGCAGGAAGATAATTAAGCAGATCGTCCAGCCTGGCCGATGCCCAGCCAAACTCCCCGTACCGCTCATTCTTATAGCCGAACGATGAATCAAGCGTACTGGCCGCCTTGAACGCCACCGCCCCCACAGGGCCGAACAGAAGCGCGTAGAAAATTGGTGCCGTCACTCCGTCAACTGTGTTCTCCGCAACGCTTTCAGCTGCCGCAAGCACTACCCCCTCCATATCAAGCTCGTCCGTATCCCGTCCCACCATCCACGACACCTTCCGGCGGGCCTCCTCAAGATCACCCTCAACAAGAGGATTCAGGACAGCACGGGCATGGCGCTCAAGATCACGAGTCGCAAAACAGCTCCACAAAATAAGCACGCTCACCAGAGAGCCCAAATAAGGATGAAATGCCGAAGCCGCAGCAATCAGAATCCATGCCACTGCACCCGAAATTCCAACCAGAAAAGCAGCCACAGCAATACCCGAAATCTTTAGCGGCAGAGGGGTGGATCGAAAAATGGATTCAAGTTTTACGGCCAGCCACCCCATACCCCTTACGGGGTGCGGGAACCAGCGCGGGTCACCAAGAAGAAGATCCAGCAGAAATGCCCCCAATACAAGCAAGGCGCCCTCAATCATTTGAGGCCTCCCGCAGTGCCGCAATAAGCCGGCTATTTTCTTCCGGCCGCCGAACGGCAAAACGGAACCACTCCCCCTCCAATCCACGGAAATTTCTGCAATCACGCACCGGCATACCCTGCTCCCTAAGACGAGCCAACAGGCGGTCAAGTGAACCATCCCACCGGGCAAGAAAGAAATTAGCGACACCGCCGAACAGGCTCATACGCTTGATTGAAGCACCCTCACGCCAAATCCGCTCACGCTCCAATGCCGCCATATGGCGAACAGACTCCTCCCATTCCAAACACCCGAAAAGACGCCCGGCAAAGCGTTCAGCAACTGCATTCACCGTCCACGGCTCTTTATATTCCAGCAGCCGCCCGATAACATCCGGATGGGCAATGAGCGCTCCAAGCCTCAATCCTGGAAGCGCATAGAACTTCGTCAACGAATGAACAACCACCACATTCCTGAATGCCAAGACTTCACGCATCAGCGAATTCGAAGGGAAATCAGCCGTAAACTGAATGAATGCCTCATCAACAATAAACCACTTGTCAGGAAACCGGCTCGCAAGCGCAAGCACAACTGCCGGCGCAAGCTTGGTTCCCGTAGGATTGTTGGGATTGGCAGCAAAGAATGCATCTACATTCTCAACCATGTCCACAAGCGCCTGAAATTCCGGCATGGCAAAGTTGTTTTCCTCCTGCAACTCAACCA
>JABMPC010000073.1 GCA_013203905.1 Chlorobium sp.
CCTCGTCAAGGGTTGAGCGGAAACTCTCAACCAGCGTATGAGGAAGCTTGCGGATAAAACCGACCGTGTCGGAAAGCAGCACAAGCTTGTTGATTTTCAGCTCCAGCCTTCGGGTTTTAGTATCAAGGGTAGCAAACAGCCTGTTTTCAGCAAATGCCTCCGCCTGAGGGCAGAGCATATTCATAAGTGTCGACTTGCCCGCATTGGTATAGCCCACAAGAGCCACCCGCGGAACCATCGCCCGACCCCGGGTCTGGGTATCATGCTGGAGAGAGACATCACGAAGTTTTTTCTTCAGAAGCGCGATTCTGCTGCGCACAAGCCGGCGGTCAGTCTCAATCTGCGTCTCGCCCGGCCCCTTGGTGCCAATGCCCCCCTTCTGCTTCGACAGGTGAGTCCACTGCCCCGTCAGGCGCGGCAGCATATACTCAAGCTGGGCCAGCTCAACCTGCATCTTGGCCCGGAACGACTTTGCCCTCAGAGCAAATATCTGCAGAATAAGACCGGTCCGGTCAATCACCTTGCATGCAAGCTCCCGCTCAAGGTTTCTCGCCTGAAGCGGGGTCAGATCATCGTCAAAAATGACGATATCAGCCTCCGAATCCTTCACCATACTGCGCAGCTCGTCCACCTTACCGCTCCCGATTGCAAAACCGGGGTCAGCAGCGCGCCTCTCCTGAATCATTGAGTTCTCACTATCAGCCCCCGCCGTATCGGCAAGAAATGCCAGCTCCTCCAGATACTCTTCCACATGCACCCTGGAAACTTCAGGTGGATAGGCTATGCCGACCAGAATGGCCTTTTCTCGTGCATCGATTGCGTCAACAGTATTCAACAGCTTCTCATGTATAGAATTACACCCGATCCGCAACCGGGCTTATTGTGATTTTAGGCGGTTTGTTATATCTTGACCACACTTACCATTAAGGTAACCCATCCAGGCCCTGAAAAGTTACACATTTTTGTTTTCACGGCATACCCGGCGACAGGAAAATAAACCGACGGGCGCAAAGGAAAACCGCAATCGCGCAGACACAGATGACTGACGGCAACAACGGGACCATGTCCACAGCGCAATACAGCACGGCACTTCCGCCCGAGGCCGCCTATCAGCACTGCCGTCAGATTGCCAAGCATCATGCCAAGACTTTTTATCTCGCCACGCTGTTCCTTCCCAAACGGCTGCAGAACCCCATTTTCGCCATCTACGCCCTCCTTCGCACAGTTGACGACCTTGTCGACAACGCCGAGGAGAAACTGGCAAACGGCACCATGACGCGCGAAACAATCAACGGACTGCTGGAAGACTGGAAAACACGCCTCAAAGCCTGTTACGGAGGAGACACAGGAGGCGACCCCATCATGGTTGCCTGGAACCACACACTCGAGAGCTATCCCATTGCCATTGAACACCCGCTTGAGTTGATTGAGGGTGTTGCCATGGATATTGAGTTCTCCCCGTTCAGCACCTTTGACGAACTCTATATTTACTGCTACAAGGTTGCCTCGGTTGTCGGACTCATGACATCGGAAATCTTTGGGTACAGCGACCCCGCAGCCCTCCGTCATGCCATAGATCTCGGCGTCGCCATGCAACTCACCAATATCCTCCGCGATATTGGTGAGGATGTTGACCGCGGAAGAATCTACATCCCGCTGGAAGACCTGGAACGATTCGGCTACAGCCGTGAAGAGTTCATGCAGAAAACCATGAACGACAACTTCCGTAACCTTATGCGCTTTCAGATAGAACGGGCAAGAAACTACTACCTCTCGTCCGACAAAGGAATCCCGATGCTCCAGAAAGAGAGCCGTCTGGCCGTTGCCCTCAGCAGCGTCAACTACGGAAACATCCTGAAATCAATAGAAAAGAACGGCTATGATGTATTCTCACAACGGGCATACCGCTCATTCAGCCAGAAAATACTGACGCTGCCGCAGGTATGGCGCAAATCAAAAGCCAGCGTCTGAGAGAACGCAACACAGCCACAACAACACCGTAATTTATTCTCCCGCTCTCCTTATGCAGCAAGAACACGAACAGCAAGTCTCCCTCAACGACCAGATGCAGCGCCGTCTGGACGAACGCACCCACCTCATGGAATCGGGCGTCAACCCCTATCCATGCGAATTCACCGTCACCGCCCACTCCCGCGACATCATTGAAACCTTTCAGGAGGAGGCCAGAACACCCGTATCAGTGGCGGGACGCATTATGGCCATCAGAAAAATGGGCAAAGCCTCATTTTTCCACATGCAGGATGCCAAAGGAAGAATACAGGTCTACCTGAAAAAAGACGAAGTGGGAGAAGCCTCATACAGCACATTCAAGCTGCTCGACATCGGCGACATTGTGGGAGTGAGAGGATACACATTCAAAACCAGGACCGGTGAAATATCAGTCCATGCCGAAGAGTTCACACTCCTCTCAAAATCACTTCGCCCCATCCCTGTGGCCAAAGAAAAAGATGTAGAGGGAGAGAAAGTAGTCTTCGACGCATTCTCCGACCGTGAGCTCCGCTACCGCCAGCGCTATGTTGACCTCATCGTCAACCCCGAAGTGCGTGAAACCTTCATCAAAAGAAGCGCCATCGTCTCGCACATGCGGAGCTTCTTCACAGCAAAAGGGTGGCTCGAAGTTGAAACCCCCATACTCCAGCCCATTTACGGAGGAGCCGCCGCACGCCCCTTCACCACGCACCACAATGCGCTCGACATGGAGCTCTACCTCCGCATTGCAAACGAGCTCTACCTCAAACGCCTTATTGTCGGCGGATTTGACGGCGTCTTTGAATTCGCCAAGGATTTCCGGAACGAAGGCATCGACCGCTTCCACAACCCCGAGTTCACCCAGGTGGAACTCTATGTCGCCTATAAAGATTACGACTGGATGATGCGGCTCGTCGAAGAGCTCTTCCACGAAACCGCGCTTGCCGTGAACAAAAGTGAGACCACCGTGTTCCTCGGCCACGAAATCAGCCTCAAGCCCCCCTTCCGGCGGCTCACCATAGCCGACTCCATCAGGGAGTACACCGGTGCTGAGATTGAAGGAAAGAGCGAACAGGAGCTCCGCAACACAGCAAAGGACCTCGGCCTGGAACTCGACCCGAAAATCGGACCCGGCAAAATCATTGATGAAATTTTCGGCGAATTCGTTGAACCCAAACTCATTCAGCCAACCTTCATAACCGACTACCCGACAGAGATGTCGCCCCTGGCCAAACAGCACAGGACAAAAGAGGGGACGGTTGAACGGTTTGAGCTGATTGCCGGCGGCAAAGAGATATGCAACTCCTTCTCAGAACTCAACGACCCCGTCGTTCAGCGCCAACGGCTTGAAGAGCAGGCCCGTCTGCGCCAGCGCGGCGACGATGAAGCCATGATTGTGGACGAAGACTTCCTCAGAGCACTTGAATACGGAATGCCCCCATGCGCAGGCCTCGGCGTCGGCGTCGACCGCCTCGTCATGCTGCTCACCGGAGAAGACTCAATCCGCGATGTCATCTTCTTCCCGCACCTGAAGCCGGAATAACCCCTGCCGCCGCACCTCCATCCGGAATGAACAAAAGCCCCGGGCCGTTGAATGGCAAAGGGCTTTTGACTTGATGGCCTCCGTTTGAAAAAAAAACTATTGTGCCGAACTAAGCAGTTGCAGAAACCGCGCTTCGTCGACAACCTGCCGGAAGGCCTCAGAGCCATTGATATGGATGACGGGGATGTCATTACCATAGAGAGACAGAAGATCGGGGCTGGATGTTATGTCCATCTTTTCGAGAAGGAATGGCACTCGCACCTGAACGCGGTTCAGCACCTCAAGCGCATCATCGCATAGGCAACAGCCAGGCTTCCCGTAGATAGTTACTTGTGGGATAGGGCAGCTCATAGCCTCAAGCGCTCCTCAATGGGCAGGTTCAAGAGCGTCTCTATGACAGCCTCGAGCCCAAGGGTTTCCTGCTCCGAAGTCACAAGATTCTTCAGCCCGTACTGGCCCAGCTCAAACTCCGACTGGCCGATAAAGAGTGCATAGGAAGAACCCAGACGGTTCGCCTCACGCATCTGCGCCTTCATGCTGCGGGCCGCAAGGTCAAGCTCGGTACTGATACCGGCCTGGCGCAGCTGAAACGCAACCTGCATACCGTGGCCTGAAAGCTCCAGCTGCTGCACCACCACAAACACCTTCGGCCCCTGAAGCCTCAGCCCTTCCAAGAGCCCCTGCTTCTCCATGGCAATGAGGAGGCGCTCCATACCCACAGCAAACCCGACAGCCGGCATATCCTTGCCCCCACCAAGCTCACGGGCCAGACCATCATAGCGCCCGCCGCCCCCTATTGCATCCTGCGCGCCAAGTTCCGAACTGGTCACTTCAAACGCCGTGTGGCAATAATAATCAAGCCCCCGAACCAGCAGATGGTCAACCTCATAGCTGACACCACGGTCTCGCAACAGCGAAAGAACCTCTTCAAACTCCGCCACCCCTTCAGCCTTAAG
Source organism: Chlorobium sp. (assembly GCA_013203905.1). Lineage (GTDB taxonomy): Bacteria > Bacteroidota > Chlorobiia > Chlorobiales > Chlorobiaceae > Chlorobium. The sequence goes on from JABMPC010000073.1 coordinate 4,489, forward strand.
AAAATCGAAAAGGCGAGGCGCAGCGGCAATTATCTCCTTCAAGGCAGGGTTTTTGGAATCAAGAATTCGTAGCGGGTTCTTCTCAAGCCGCTCTTTCGACGACTCGTCCAGCTCGTCCGAAAAGGGAAGAAAATATGCCCGAAGCGCCTCGCGGTATCGCGCACGGTCTTCAAGGTCGCCCAGCGTATTGATGCGCAACCGAAGCCCCTTGAGCCCAAGAGCATCAAACACCCCCATCATGAACGAAAGCACCTCGGCAACTGCCGCCGGGGACGAAACCCCCAAGAGCTCCGCACCAAACTGCGAAAACTGCCGCTGCCGCCCCGCCTGGGGACGCTCCTTGCGGAACAGATCACTGATGTAGAATAATTTATGAACCGGAGCCTGCGAGAGCAGGTTCCTCTGCAGTGCGGCACGCATGACCCCGGCAGTCATCTCCGGCCGGAGCGTCAACGAACGCCCCTGCGGATCAGGAAGAAACGAGAACATCTCCTTCCCCACAATATCTGTTGTAGCACCAATGCCCCTCTGAAACAGCTCCGTATACTCAAACACCGGCGTACGCACCTCACCAAAAGCATAGAGCCCGGCAAGCCGGCGCACCACACCCTCAACGAACTGCCACTGCACCGCCTCGTCCGGAAAAATATCCTTTGTTCCCTTTACCGCCTGATACTGCGACATAGGCTACCGTCCCTCTCGTTCAATCCGGTTCATATCTGCGGCAGCTCCTTCTCCTCAAGCCTGAACAACTCAAGCACCTCAGAGGGTTTTACAGCCGCAAAAAGCCGCTCCCGCACATCCTCACGCCCGGCAAGGCGCGTAATGCGTCCAAGCAGCTTCAGGTGTTCAGCCAGCATATCGGCAGGGGTAGCCAAAAGAAATATGATCTTTACCGGTTCTTTATCTATAGAATCAAAATTGATATCCTCCTTCAGGGTAGCAATGGCAAGCACCGGATGGGAAACCGCATCAGTCTTGGCATGCGGCAAGGCAATCTTCTTACCGATACCCGTCGACATTTCACCCTCACGGCGCAGCACATCAGTCCGCAACCGGTCAATATTTTTCACCCCCGAATGTCCCGAAATAATCGAAAGCATTCGCTCAATAACCTGCTCCTTAGTTTCAAGTTCAAGGTTCAGCGCAATATATTTTTCAGAAAGGATGCTCTCAATTTTCATTTTGACACAAGATGACGCTATGTAAAACACCCGGGGCAGCCGAAACGCACCGCCACAGAAAAAAAGACCGGCATAATATAAAAATTCAATCGCCAACCTCTAAACACCCTGACAGCACGATTTCAGCCCCCACCCAACGCAGCCACTGAGGTATATAACAGGCTTACCGCGTCAAAAGATAGAGGAACGGCGCAACAAACATCACCGTATCAAACCGGTCCAGCACGCCCCCATGCCCGGGAATAAGCGCCGAAGCATCCTTCACCCCCGCATCGCGCTTGAACATGGACTCGATAAGGTCCCCCGCAGGACTGAAGAGGCCGATAAGAAGGCCGGCGAGAAGCACCGTTGAGGGTGAAACAGCAGGCACAACAAAAGAAAACGCATACGAAGCAGCAACACTCCCCACAACCCCGAAAAAGAACCCCTCCCAGGTCTTGTGCGGACTGTGGCGCTCAAACAGCTTGCGCTGAAACACCTTTCCCCCGGCAAGGCTTCCCCCGAAGTATGCGGAAATATCCGTCGACCAAATGCAGATGAACATCAAAAGCACCCATGCCTCACCGTCCCCGTTCATCGGCTCCATGCGCAGACGCAAAAGAGAACCAAAGGCCAGATTCACATACATAAAACCCGCAAGCGCTGAACCAAGGTTAAGAAGCGGCGAGCCCTCTTTTACAAACAGTTCAAGCAAAAACAGCACCATCACCACGCCAAGCACAACAACCCAGATCTCCACAAACCCGAAATAAAAATCCGCCTGCACCAGAAGTGTGGCAATCAGCATAATCCAGAGAGCCGGAGGGTTGGCCTTGTGCGAAGCCAGACGATGAAACTCAAACGAAGCCAGCAGCGCGAGCAACAGGAAAAACGAAAAAAACCATACGCCTCCCAGCTGAATCAGCCACAAGAGAAGAGGAATGCCCAAAGCAGCCACCAGAACCCGCTGCAGGAGATTGACGCCAAAAAGCTTGCCCATAAAAAAACAATCGTTACGAAGCCGAAGCAATGGAGGAAAAACGCCGCATCACAATCACGAACAACAAAAGGGAAAGTGGCACAGCCACCCACCACCATGGCATGAGGAGAAGAAGCTCCGGCTCAGGCCCTGCAACCGCAGAACCACTGCCAATAACAAGAAGCAGAAGAGCCGCAAGGTTGTTCACAAAATGAACCGACATCGGCACCGCAAGGTTACCGGACTTGAAGTAAATATAGCCAATATAGTAGCCAAGTAAAGCAAGCGGCACCAGATTGGCTGCACTCATATGGAAAAAAGCAAACATAGTACCCGTCAGCAGCACCGCATACCAAGGGCGCATTGAAGCGGCATAGTTCCCCTGCACATACCCCCTGAACAGCAGCTCCTCACTCACCGCAGGCACCAGCGCCAGCACCGCCACCACCGCTAAAAATTCCACCACAGAATGCGCACCGGCAAGTTCAGCAATAAAGCCCTCCATTACAGCCCGCTGCCGCACCACCTCCGCACC
>JABMPC010000009.1 GCA_013203905.1 Chlorobium sp.
GTCCCGGATGCCTTGGCCAATCGCCCCATGCGTGCAAGAAACTCTGCCCTATCCGTATCATCCAGAAAGATATTGCCACGATCTATCCCCCGGATCATCACATGGTGCAATGTTCCTGGTGCATCAAGTCTCGGTCCTCTTGGCATAATCAATCCTGATTATTATTGGCAAGATTCTTTTTTTTCAACGCATTAATACACTAATATACTATTTATTTGCGATACTAAACAACGTCCCCTATTTCTTGACTTCCGATAAAGCCCGCTTTTGCGGGCTTTATCGGGGGCATCGTGAAGCGAAGTTGTCAGTGTTTGAAGTGGCGCATGCCGGTGAAGACCATGGCGAGGTTGTTGGCGTCGGCTGCCTCAATTACTTCATTGTCTCTGATGGAGCCTCCCGGCTGAATGACGGCGGTTACCCCGGCTTCAGCCGCTGCAAGCAGGCCATCGGCAAAGGGGAAGAAGGCGTCGGATGCAACAACGGAACCGTGCAGGTCGAGGTTTACCTCTGAGGCTTTCCAGCGGGCAATCTTTGAGGAATCAACGCGTGACATCTGTCCGGCGCCAACACCGTAGGTCTGGCGGTTACGAACATAGAGAATGGTGTTGCTCTTGATGTGCTTGCAGATTTTCCAGGCAAACATAAGGTCTCCCAGCTCCTCCTCGGTCGGCTGACGCTTCGTAACAACCTTGAGCTCATCGCGGGTCGCAATGCGGCTGTCGCGTTCCTGCACAAGCATGCCGAAGGGGGTGGATTTGAACTCCCATCCCTCTTTGGGTAGAGTGCGGGTCTGAACCAGCAGACGGCGGTCTTTCTTTTTCATCAGCATGTCGAGCACGCCTTCCTCATAGGCCGGAGCAATGAGGATTTCAGTAAAGATTTCGTTGACGGCCTTTGCAGTCTCCATATCGAGTGGGCGGTTGAAGGCGATAATGCCGCCGAACGGAGCCTGTGTATCGGTGGAGAATGCCCGTTTCCAGGCATCAAGAAGGGTTGGCGCCTGAGCAACGCCACAGGGATTGGTATGCTTGATGATGACCACTGAAGGATCCTCTCCGCGGAACTCCTCAATCAATCCACCGGCGGCGGCAATGTCGAGCATGTTGTTGTAGGAGAGCTCCTTGCCGTGAAGTTTCTCAAAATAATCGCCAAAGGAACGGGTCCCATCAGCATCAGTCAGCCGGTAGAATCCGGCGCTCTGATGGGGGTTCTCTCCGTAACGCATTCCAAGTTCTTTTTCAAGCTGCACACTCATGCTTTCAGCCGCAGCACTTCCCGTACCAGCCTCCTTGGAAAGATAAGCGGCAATCGCACGGTCATAACGGGAGGTCAGCTCAAACACCTTCAGGGCCAGGCGAAGGCGTGTAGAGCGAAGGGTTGCACCACCACCGGCACGCATTTCAGCAAGTACTCCCGGATAATCAGCGCTGTCGGTCAGTACTGTCACCGACTCGTTGTTTTTGGCTGCACTCCGAAGCATGGAGGGGCCACCGATATCAATATTTTCTATGGCATCCTCAAACGAAACATCCGGCTTTGCAACCGTTGCTTCAAAAGGATAGAGGTTGACGACAACCATGTCAATGAAGCCAATACCGTTTTCAATCGCCTGAGCAGCATGATCCGGATTGTTTCTGACCGCCAGAAGACCGCCATGGATTTTAGGGTGGAGGGTTTTCACCCGCCCGTCCATGATTTCAGGAAACCCCGTAATGGTGGAAATGGACGCAGCTTTGAGGCCCGAATCCTGAAGGGTTTTGAGGGTACCACCGGTTGAAAAGATTTCAACACCCAGAGAGACAAGCTCCCTGCAGAAATCGACAATACCGGTTTTATCAGAAACCGACACCAGTGCTCTTTTGATAAGCGGATCAGACATTTGAGGAATGGTTATCTTATGGTATTATTGCAAAGGAGACCAGAGCCCGCGGCGAAGATTGCCGACAGGGCTTTCACAAGCGGAAATGTAAGAAATATTCCCAATATGAGTAACCATAAAAGACGCCTTGCTGTGTTCTGTTCAGGAGGCGGAAGCAATTTTCAGGCCCTTTTCCACGCAATCGGGGAACGCTCGCTGCCGGCTGAAATCGCCCTCTGCATCTCCAACCGCTCGGCATGCGGAGCCATGGAATTTGCACGGGAAAAAGGCATAGCTGCCGTCCATCTCTCTGAAAAACAGTTCACTACGCCCGGCGACTTTTCGCACGCCATGCTGGAAACGCTCCGAGAGCACCAGATAGAATTCATCCTGCTTGCCGGCTACATGCGAAAAATACCTGCAGAGACGGTCAGCCGATACAGCGGCAAAATCCTCAATATCCATCCCGCCCTTTTACCGAAATTCGGAGGAGAAGGAATGTACGGAACCCATGTGCACGAAGCGGTCATTGCCGCCGGTGAAACCAGAAGCGGAGCCACCGTTCATTTTGTTGACGAAGAGTATGACCGTGGAGCCATTCTTCTTCAAAGAAGCGTTCCTGTAGAAAAAGACGACACGCCCCCTTTACTCGCAGCGAGGGTGCTTGAATGCGAACACAAGCTCTACCCGGACGCTCTTGAAAAACTTCTCGCCCTGCCCGGCTGATGAACGATACACGGCTCAACATCAGTGAGATTTTCCGCTCCATTCAGGGAGAATCGTCGTATGCCGGATGGCCATGCACCTTCATCCGCCTTGCCGGCTGCAGCCATAGCTGCCGGCACTGTGATTCGCTCTATGCCAAAACGACTGAAGAGAGTATTACAACCCGAGAAGTGCTCTCCCGTGCTCTGGCACTCAAGACAGATATCATTGAAATCACCGGAGGCGAACCTCTGGAGCAGGCCGGGGTTCATCAGCTGATGACCGAACTCTGCAATACAGGCAGGAAGGTTCTCCTGGAAACCGGAGGCTTCATGCCTGTAGCGGGGATTGACCACCGGGTCCACAAAATCATTGACCTGAAGCCCCCCTCATCCGGGGAATCGGCAAAAAACTGCATGGAGAACATCTCCCTTGCCTTCAAAGCGGGAGAAGAGTTGCGCAACTCATTCGAGTTCAAGATGGTACTGGCCGACCGCAACGACTATCTCTGGGCCAGGGATCTGCTCCGCATGCAGCCTCTTCAGCAAACCTGCACCGTCCTCATGGGGGTGGTTGCCGGTGAGCTTCTGCCAGAAAAGCTGGCAGAGTGGATTCTTGAAGACGGCCTCAGAGTGCGAATGCAGCTCCAGCTTCACAAGCTGTTGTGGCCTGAGCGCACGAGGGGAGCATAACAGCGGGAAAAATGGTGGCGTTGACTTTTACGACGCTCCTGCTTACTTTTCATTTTTCACATTTCAATGCGTCCCTTTTGATTACCCTCTCCGTTATTGTCCCGCTCTTCAACGAACGGCAGTCCATTCCGGAGCTCATCAATGAGCTCTCGCTGGCCCTGCAGGACAGGGAGCTTCATGAGCTTTTCAGCCATCCGTTCAGACATGAAATCATCATGATTGATGATGGTTCAACCGACAGTTCACTGGAAGCGATCAAAAGCCTCACAGCCTCAACACCCGGGCTGAAACTCATATCATTCCAGAAAAACTTCGGTAAAACAGCCGCCCTTTCAGCCGGCTTCAAGGCAGCGGAGGGAGAATTTGTCTGCACCATTGACGCCGATCTGCAGGACGACCCCGCAGCCATCAGGCCGCTGCTTGCAAAACTCCTTGAAGGAAACGATCTGGTCAGCGGTTGGAAACGCCATCGCCGTGACCCCCTCACAAAAACCATACCCTCAAGGCTTTTCAATGCGGTCACCCGGCTCTTTACCGGCCTGCGCATCCACGACATCAACTGCGGCCTCAAAGTCTACCGTTCCTCCCTCTCAGGAAGTCTGGAGCTTCATGGCGACATGCACCGCTATATTCCCGTTCTGGCTGCATGGAACGGCTTCAGAGTCAGCGAAGTTGCCGTCAGCCACCGACCGAGAAAATTCGGCACAACCAAATACGGTGCCAGCCGGTTTCTTTCCGGACTGTTCGACTTTCTTGCCGTCCTCTTCATCACCCGGTATTTCCGCCGCCCCATACATTTTTTCGGCATGGCCGGCCTTATCAGCTTTCTTGCCGGATTCGGCATCAGCCTCTATGTCACCCTCGACAAAATCCTCAACAACCATTTCATCAGCAACCGTCCCATCCTCTTTCTCGGCATTCTGCTGCTGATTCTTGGAGTCCAGCTCTTTTCAACAGGACTGCTGGGCGAAATGCTCTCAATTTCAGCTCCTCCGGAGAGCAGGTTCGCCATAAAGGAAACGCAAAACCTCACCAATCAACAGGAACAGAACATCAGCTCATGAAACGAGTCGGCGCCCATGTCAGTATAGCCGGAGGTGTTGAAAACGCCCCCCTGAACGCCACAGCCATTGGAGCAAAGGCATTCGCACTTTTCACCCGGAACCAGCGGCAATGGCACTCTCCGCCGCTGCAAAAGGCCTCCGTTGAGGCCTTCCGCCGACACTGCGAAGCCGGCGGCTTTGAGGCCCGCCACATTCTCCCCCACGACAGCTACCTCATCAACCTCGGCAATCCTGACCCGGACAAGCTTGAGCGGTCCAGAAATGCATTCATTGAAGAGATGGAGCGGGCAGAAACACTGGGGCTGCTTCTTCTGAACTTCCACCCCGGAAGCCACCTGAACGCCATAGGAGAGGAAGAGTGCCTGGGGCTTATTGCCGACTCAATCAACCTCGCCCTCAAAGCCACCGACAGGGTAACGGCCGTCATTGAAAACACCGCAGGACAGGGGACCAACCTCGGCAGCCGGTTTGAGCATCTTCAGAAAATCATTGACCGCATTGAAGACCGCTCGCGTATTGGCGTCTGCCTCGATACCTGCCACCTGTTTGCAGCAGGATACGATCTTGGAACAGTGGAGGCTGCCGAAAAAACCTTTGAAGAGTTTGACCGGACAATCGGCATGCAGTACCTGAAAGGCATGCACCTGAATGATGCCCTCCGCCCGCTTGGAAGCCGACTCGACAGGCACGCCTGCATAGGGAAAGGAATGATCGGACTTGAGTGCTTCCGCTACATCATGCGAAGCCCCCTGTTCGAGGAAATCCCGCTCATTCTTGAAACCCCCGATTCCGAAGGGTGGCGGGAGGAGATAGCGCTACTCTACAGCCTTGAAGAAGGGTGAACGAATGGCAGCCTATCCTTTTTTTGCAACAAGGCGAAGCGAGCGGCCTACCGAAGTAGCACTACCCATGAAGCCGAGACAAAGTCCGAGAAGCACAACTGAGGGATAGACGAGAAGCGCCGAAGAGCGGAGCACCTGATAGAGTGCCGGTTCGTAACGGCCAAGACCAATCTCAAACAGCGCTGCAAGAGCACCGGCGGCCAGAAGACCCGACAGGATCCCCTGCAGTGCCCCTTCAATAATGTAGGGCGCTGCAATGAAAGCGCCTGAAGCGCCGACAAGCCTCATGGTCCTGATTTTCTCCTGCCGGGCATGCATGGCCAGACGGATTGTATAACCGATCATCACCACCGTCGCAACAGAAATAAGGATACCCAGAGCTCCTGTCACAAGAGTGAAGAGCCGCGCGTTCTCCTCAATCTGCCCCAGAAATGCCTTATTGTATCGGATATCTGAACCCGGAGCAACCTCCCTGATTGCCGGAACCATGAGGGCAAGACTGTCAGCAGATGCATAGCCCGGCTGAACGGAGATCTTTGCCGACCGCGGAAGAGGGTTGGAGCCAAGAATGGCAACAACATCCTCTCCGAATTCACTCGAAAAAATTCTGGCAGCATCCTCCCTGCTCACAAAAGAGACCTCCTGCACACCTCTAAGCCCCTTCATCTTCTCCGTTGCGCTTCCGGCTGCCTCCCCGTTCATGGAATCACTGAAAAAAACCTCCAGCTCAACCCTGCCGCGAAGCTCCTGAATCAGATCATAAAAACTGAGTGAAACCGTACCGAAAAGGCCAAGAAGAACAAGAGAAAAAAAGCTGATGGCAACAGTGATTGCAGCGGGCAGTTTCGCCCTTCCGATACTGGAAAACCCCTCCTTGAGGACAAACGAGAGTGACATGACAGGACAGGATAATGGATTGAAATAGAGGCCCCTTCAGAGCGACAAAGATCATATGTAGTAAAAGAATCAACAAAACAAGTTGCAAAAACAAGTTTTTTTTCTTTTAATTAAAGCTTGAAATAAGGGGCTATAGCTCAGTTGGTAGAGCATTTGCATGGCATGCAAAGGGTCAGGAGTTCGAGTCTCCTTAGCTCCACCCCCAAAAAAAGCATGGAACAGCTCCATGCTTTTTTTATTTCTCCCCACCACTTCATGAGCTGAATGAACCAGGAATCATTATTTTAAGTTTTTGGTTTGAAGTTGTGGCTTCAATTGCGATTTTAAGAGGCAATGGAGTTTACATAACCTTAACATCCCCGGCATATGTGTGGAGTTTTCGGAATTTTCAACTCAAAAACTCCAGCGGAAGACACATTCTATGGACTCTATTCCCTTCAGCACAGGGGACAGGAAGCTGCAGGAATTGTGGTTGCCGACTACAGCAAGACCCGAAAGAAAACTCTATTCAGGCAGCACAAGGGAATGGGACTGGTCTCGGAAGTTTTCAGGGATGAAACAGTCTTTGACCGCCTTTCAGGCTATGCGGCTATCGGTCACAACCGATACTCCACCACCGGCTCCTCCACCGCTACCAGCAACATCCAGCCATTTTCGCTGACCTACCGGTCGGGAAGCTTGGCCATAGCCCATAACGGCAACCTCACCAACTCCCGCCAGCTTCGCCGTGAACTGACAGAACTCGGCGTCATCTTCCAGGCATCCTCAGACACGGAAATCATTCCCCATCTTGCTGCCAGAAGCCGCGAAAAAGAGCCCCTGCAGCAGATTTACGACGCGCTCAAACAGGTCAAAGGCGCTTACTCAATGGTTCTGCTGGCCAACAACCAGATGATTGCCGCCCGCGATCCCTATGGGTTCAGGCCGCTTGCCCTTGGCAAAAAGACCGATCCCATCACAGGAGAACTTGCCTATGTGGTGGCAAGTGAAACCTGTGCGTTCGACATTATCCAGGCGGAGTATATCCGCGACATAGAGCCGGGTGAAATTCTTCTCATTGATCACCTTGGAGTGGCAAATGAAAAGCCGACCTCTCTGTTCCTCCCTCCCTCTGAACGGAAAGCGAGATGCATTTTTGAATATGTCTATTTTGCACGGCCAGACAGCTTCATTTTCAGCAACTCGGTTGACAAGGTTCGCCGCAACCTCGGGAAAAACCTTGCCCGTGAATCAACAATCACGCCAATACCGGGAGAAAAAGAGCTGACGGTTGTCAGTGTACCTGACTCCTCAAATACCGCTGCACTCGGTTTCGTAAGGGAAAGTAACAGGATGAACCGCCCCGCTCGTTTTGAGCACGGTCTGATACGAAACCATTATGTCGGAAGAACCTTCATACAACCCGGCGTTCAGAGTCGAGACATCAAGGTCCGCTCAAAATACAACATTGTTCGCGGGGTCCTCCAGGACAGGCCGATCATTCTCATTGACGACTCGATTGTCAGGGGAACAACAGCCAGAATGCTCATCAAACTCATCCATGAGGCTGCACCTAGCGCAATACACCTTCATATCAGCTCCCCCCCTATAACCAACCCATGCTTCTACGGCATGGACTTCCCGACCAAACGGCAGCTTCTCACCCATATGTTCGACTCAATAGAAGGCGAATTTGATGAGATTGAGAAAATCCGGGAGTACATAGGGGTTGATTCGCTTAAATACCTCTCAATGGAAGGTCTTCTTGCCAGCGTCCCCTCATTTGAAGGAGAGAGCTGCAGTTACTGCACGGCATGCTTCAGCGGCGACTACCCTATTCAGGTCAGCGAGGCCTCAATCGACAAGGAAGAAAACGACTGACTACCGACAGCTGCTGACTGACACCAAAATGAGAAAAGGCGCATCACACGATGCGCCTTTTCTCTGTATAAAGCAGCCGGAAAAACCGGACACTATTTCTTGTTGCCCTGCTTGAACTCAATACGCACTGCCGTATGCGGCACAGCCTCAAGCCTTTTCTTGGGAATCGGTTTGCCCGACTTGATGCAGATCCCATAGGTGCGGTTTCTAATGCGGTCCAGCGCCTGATCGATATAGCCTATATATTTTTCGTCACGGGCAATAAACATGAATCGCTGCTCACGATCCATGGTTTCCGTGCCGTGGTCAGCCATATGCATGGAATAGTTGGAGTTGATTGAGTCCTCCACATTTTCGTCTGACAGCGAAGAGCGGAGAATATCCAGATCCCGCAGAACCTCTTCACGGCGCTTCAAAAGGAGCTGACGAAAATGCTCAAGCTCTTCGTCATTCAGATAGGTCTTGAACGGCGCTGGCGTTTCAATAATCTCCTGTTCTTTTTTAGTCTCACTGCTGCTTTTTCTGGCCATAATACTCAGTATTTTCTGATTCTAACAGTACACCGAAAAAAATGAGAACTTTATAATACCATTTTGATCAGGATTTTTCAAGTCTCAATCGGCAGGGCTCACCGTTCACCCTCTCCCCCATCTCTTCGGCAACCGCCTCTGGAGCAAGTAGCGAAAGCCGAAGTTCCGTAGCAAGCGTCTCGTCTTTAATATACGCATCATTTTTCTTGACTGCCTCGAGAAGTTTTTCACTTCCCTCAAGAGAGAGTACAATCCGGTCGGTAATTTCCAGCCCGCTCTCTTTACGCAGGGTCTGTATCCGGCTGACAAGCTCTCTGGAAAGGCCCAGCATCGCAAGTTCCTCAGTCATTTCAGTATCCAGGGCGACCATAATGCCATGGGCCTCGTCAGAAGCAACAAGCCATCCTTCGATATCCTCATGCAGAATTTCAACATCACCCCGCTGAATCTCAAACTGTCGACCGTCGCACTCCAGCCAGATGACCCCCTCTTTTTCAAGCAGCGCAATCTGTTTATGACTCATGCTTCGCACCCGGTCACCAAGCGCCTTCATATCTTTTCCGTATCGTGGCCCGAGGGTCTTGAAGTTGGGCTTCACTTTTTTGCTGATCACCGACCCCTCATCTTCGATATACTCGATCTTCCTGACATTGACCTCCTCCATGATGATGTCGGCCACAAGCCTGTACTGCTCTCGCTCATCGGCATCACTCACAGAGAGCAGAATCCTCTGCAACGGCTGACGGACCTTGATGGATGCCCGTTCACGCATGGTGCGTACAAGCGAGGTGATGATCTGCGCTTTTTTCATGCGCTCTTCAAGTGGCCGGTCAACTGCATCAGCATCAGAAAGCGGGAAGTCCGCAAGATGGACTGACTCCTTCGATCCCTCACGCCTCCGGGCGTTCAGGTTCAAGTAGAGCCGTTCGGCAAGGAAAGGAGTGAACGGAGCAAGCAGTTTTGCCAGCGTCTCCAGACAGCTGAAAAGTGACTGATAAGCTGCAAGCTTGTCGGCACCCATGTCGCTCTTCCAGAACCGCTTGCGGGAACGGCGGATATACCAGTTCGAAAGATCATCGACAATAAAGTCGTTGATGAGGCGGGCCGCACCGGTCAGATCATACCGCTCCATACACAGATGCACCGAGCCCACAAGCGTATTCAGGCTGGAAAGCACCCAGCGATCAAGCCCGCTGCGCTCCCCAAGCTCCACTGCTGGCTCAAGGCCGGTAAAGCCGTCAACATTGGCATAGAGCACAAAAAAGTTGTAGCTGTTGATGTATGCCCTGAAAAACTTGCGCTGCTCCTCTTCAATCTCATCAGTATTGAACGACTTCGGGCGCCAGGGAGGACTAGTAACCATGAGGTACCAGCGGATGGCGTCTGCCCCATAGCGCGCCATGGTCTCAAAGGGATCAACAACATTGCCCTTCGACTTCGACATCTTCTGGCCGTTTTTGTCAAGGATATGGCCGTTGACAACAAGGTTCCTGTATGCGGTACTGTCGAACAGCAGTGCTGCCACCGCATGGAGGGTATAGAACCATCCACGGGTCTGGTCGACCCCCTCGGCAATAAAATCGGCAGGGAAAGTGCGGTCGAACAGTTCCTTGTTTTCAAAAGGATAATGAAGCTGCGCGAAGGGCATGGAGCCGCTGTCGAACCAGACATCAATCAGCTCGGGCGTGCGCCGGAATCGCACCCCGTCACGAATGAAATAAATACGGTCAACAAAGGGCTTGTGCAGGTCAAGCTCCACCTGGCCTCTGTCAAGCGCCTCGCCAAGCACCCACCGCTCCCCATCTACATCAATGAACCCTTCACGAAGCTCGGCAACAGAACCGACCGCAAACACTTTACCTGATGAAGCATCGTCCCCTATGGCAAAATCTTCAGCAACCCAGAGAGGGAGCGGTGACCCCCAGAACCGTTCACGCGAAAGCGCCCAGTCCTTGTTATCCTCAAGCCAGTTGCCGAATCGGCCGGAGCCGATTTCCGGAGGGCACCAGTTGATGGTTTTATTGAGCTCAACCATCCGCGGAGCAATATCGGTGGTTCTGATATACCACGACTCTCTGGCATAATAGATAACCGGCACATCATAGCGCCACGAAAAGGGATAGGTATGGGTGATGCTCTCCTTGCGATAGAGCTTCTTCTCCTCTTTGAGTCTTTTGATGATGAGGGGGTCGGTATCCTTGAAAAACATCCCCTCGTACTCAGGCACTTCAGCGGTAAAACAGCCGTTGCGACCAACAGGCTGGAGCATTGGAAGGTCATATTGTTTTGCAAGCTCATAGTCATCGGCACCAAACGCAGGAGCGATATGGACAATCCCTGTTCCATCTCCTGTCGACACGAAGGAGCCGAGGCTGACGAACCAGCATTTTTTAGCCGGTTGGGTGTATGGCAGAATGGGTTCATACTGCATTCCTTCAAGCGAAGCTCCCTTCATGCGCTCCTCAACAATCCAGAGAGTAGTGCCCTCGTCATCCTTCTCCACAAGCACCTGAAGGCAGGACTCGGCAAGAATCAGCATTTCGCCGGTATGGCAATGGCGTACCCGGACATAATCAATGTCAGCCCCAACGCTGAGGGCCACATTGGATATCAGTGTCCAGGGCGTGGTGGTCCAGACGAGGAAGGATTCGCTGGAGTCTTTCACCCGGAATTTCACATAAACACTCGGGTCCTTCACCTCTTTATACCCGAGGGCCAGCTCATGCGAACTCAGCACCGTCTCGGACTTCGGATCCTGGGGAACAATCTTGTAATCCTTGTAGATCAACCCCTTGTCAAAAATGGTTTTGAGCGCCCACCAGACCGACTCGATATAGTTGTTCTCGCAGGTGATGTAGGGATGATCCATGTCGACCCAGTATCCCATCCGCTCAGTAAGCTTGCCCCAACCTTCGCGGTTGTCCTCAATATGGTGATAGACCAGAGAACGGGCCTCAGTATTGAAAAGTTCTTCTCCATACTCTTCAACCTGGGCCTTGTTTTTCAGGCCAAGTTTCTTCTCGACGGATATTTCCACAGGAAGACCATGGGTATCCCACCCCGCCTTGCGCGGAACACGGTATCCCTGCATGGTCCGGTAACGGCACACTGCATCCTTGATGGTGCGGCTGAAAACATGATGAACCCCCGGTTTTCCATTGACGGTAGGGGGCCCTTCATAAAAGGAAAAAACCCGGTCGGCAGGTTTTTCCTCCAGGCTTTTATGAAAAATTCCGCGCTCATTCCAGTAAGAGAGCACTTCGGCCTCAACCTCACTGTAAGGGACATTTTGTGGATACTCGGCAAATTTATCAGCCATGGTCATGAAAATCGTTCAGGGTCAGTGTACCGGCAGGCGGCAAAAAAAATCAATATAAGAGAATCACCTGTAAAAACAGTAAAGGCAGAACCTTCCCCTCACGGCGGAAAAGCCTGCCTGCAAACATCTTCTCAGATGCGCCCTGATACCAGAAGGGAGGAAGGAAACGGATTACTTTTTCTCGCCAAGGGTTGTGGATACTCCCTCAAGAATCTGTTGTGCAACCACCGTCATGGCATCGAGAGCCTGTGCAACAACTTTGCCCATCGGAGCAATTGCGCTGTCAAGCAGTGTGGCGACACCAACAATGATGGTTCCAAGATCGCCTTTGACAACATCCTGTTCCGGTTCCTGAACCGGTTCATTTTCCTGAAAAGGGTTCTTTATTTCTTCAGCCATAGAGCAGTCATGGTTATGGTTCATGCGTAAAAAGAGTCCTGAGGAATTGAATTTAGCACTTTCACGACTCCTCTCAAAGTTTCAGGCACCAAGGCTGGCTACCCTCGACCGTAACGGTCATCAAAACGGATAATGTCATCCTCACCGAGATACATGCCGGTCTGAACCTCAATGATGTCCAGGGGACGGTCAGTCGGATTTTCCAGCCTGTGGAGCGCTCCAACGGGAATATAGGTTGACTGGTCAGCTGTAAGGGTTATCTCTTTATCCTCAACAGTGATCATCGCCGTTCCATGCACCACCACCCAGTGCTCAGCCCGATGCTCATGCTTCTGCAGGGAGAGGGCCGCCCCGGGGTTAACGGTTATGCGCTTGACCTTGAAATGCTCACCACCGTCAACAGTTTCATAGCTGCCCCACGGCCTGAACACCCGCCTGTGAATGGCGGCCTCGTCCCTCTCGCGACGGTTCAGTTCCTCAACAAGCAGCTTGACATCCTGCACCCGATCCTGTGAGGCTACCAGCACGGCATCGGCGGTTTCAACAATGATATGACGGTCAAGACCAATGGCCGCAACCAGCCGGCTGGAAGCATGAACATAACTGTCGGTCACATCATGCAACAGCACATCTCCGCGTTTCACATTGCCGTTCGAGTCGCGGTCATGGAAGTCCCAAAGGGCCGACCATGCCCCCACATCACTCCATCCGGCGTCCAGAGGAACCACAAACGCCCTGTCGGTCTTCTCCATGAGGGCGTAATCAATGGAATCGGAGGGAGATGCCCGGAATGATTCAGGATCAAGACGCAAAAAGTCAAGATCTCTTGCGGCTCCTGCAATTGCCTCCCTGCAGGCATGAAGAATGTCGGGAGCGTGCAGGACCAGTTCGTCTATGAGCGTCCGGACGCTGAAGAGAAAAATGCCGCTGTTCCAGAAATAGCCTCCCGAAGCGAGGTACTCCTTCGCCCTCTCCCGGTCAGGTTTTTCTACAAACCGAAGAACGGGACGAGCCTCACCCTCACTATCACCCTTTCCTGAAGCCTTGATATACCCGTAACCGGTTTCAGGTGCCGTGGGAACAATGCCGAAAGTGACCATTCCCCCCTCACCCGCAGCGGGAAGTCCTGCAGCAACTGCCGCGGCAAAAGCTCTGGTATCAGGAATGACATGATCGGCAGGCAGAATCAGCATCACCGCTCCGGGATGCTGTTTTTCAACCAGAAGAGCTGCAACAGCTGCTGCCGGAGCGGTATTACGGCCCGAAGGCTCCAGAATAATCCCCCCCATCTCCACTCCTGTTTCACGAAGCTGTTCAGCAACCAGAAAGCGGTGACTCTCATTGCAAACGCAGTAAAGCGGTCCCACATCAGGCAGCTCCTTCAGACGCAGAGCGGTATCCTGAAGCATTGTGTTCTCTCCGCAAAGAGGCAGCAGCTGTTTCGGGTAGAGGGCCCGTGAAAGCGGCCAGAGCCTGGAACCAGAACCGCCGCTGAGAATAACAGGAATGATCATGGGCGCTGGTACATTTTCCATGTTGACGAAATCAGAGTATCAAGATCGCTGAACAAAGGTTCCCAACCCAGCAGTTTCCGGGCACGGGCCGATGAGGCAACCAGCTCGGCAGGATCACCCGCCCGACGGCCAGCCACCACCGCAGGCACCGGTTTTCCGGTAAGGGCGCGGACCCGTTCCACCATCTCCAGCACTGAAACACCCGTTTCACTGCCAAGATTCACCGACAGGCTCCGATCATACTCAAGCATATACTCGAACGCCTTGACATGTGCCACGGCAAGGTCGCTCACATGTACGAAATCACGAATGCAGCTCCCATCCCTCGTTGGATAATCGTCACCGAAAACAGAGAGTTTCTCCCGCTTCCCAGAGGCCACCTCCATTACAATCGGCAGCAAATTTTCAGGGTTCATCTCCAGCCCTCCAATACGGCCGCGAGTATCATAGCCGGCTGCATTGAAATACCGGATCGCCCCGTAGCGAATACCCCGAAGACGGTCGAACCATTCAAGAATCCGCTCAATCTCCAGTTTGGTGAATCCATAAAAATTTTCAGGTTCCTTTGGATGCTCCTCATCAATGGGCAGGTACTGCGGGCTCCCGTATACCGCAGCAGACGATGAAAAAACAAGCGCGCGGATGCCGGCCATTGAGGCCTGATTGATAATATTGATAGTTCCCTGCAGGTTGGCCTCCCCGTAGGCTTCAGGCTGCAGCATGGACTGACCTGCCGCCTTCAGAGCCGCCAGATGAACACATCCGTCAAACCCTCCCGCCATGGCCTCTCTGAGCTGCTGTGGCTGGAGAATATCGCCATGAATGAAACTGGCTTCGCTGAAGAGGTTCTCCCTGAGCCCTGTCCGCAGATTGTCGAACACAGTCACCCCGTAGCCACGGTCAAGAAACTCACGAACGACATGGCTGCCGATGTAGCCAGCTCCGCCGATGACAAGAATATTCATACGAATCCGTTTAGAAATTCATCGTTTCCCGTAATGGGCTTCATAATAATCCTGATAGGCACCAGAAGTCACCGCCTCAAGCCACTCGCTGTTTGAAAGATACCAGTCAACCGTCTCTCGAAGACCCTCTTCAAAAGTAATCGAGGGCACCCAGCCCAGCTCCCGTTTCAGCTTTGAAGCGTCAATTGCATAGCGCAGGTCATGCCCCGCCCGGTCCGTGACGAACGAAATCAGCTCTTCGGAGGAACCGGCAACCCGATCGAGCCTTTCATCCATGATACGGCAGAGCAGGCGAACCAGACTGATATTGCTCCACTCATTATGGCCGCCGATATTGTAGGTTTCGCCAATCTTCCCATGATGATAAATGGTGTCAATGGCCCGCGCATGGTCCTCTACCCAGAGCCAGTCACGCACATTTTCACCCTTCCCATAGAGCGGCAGCGGCTTGCCACGCTGGATATTGTTGATGAACAGCGGAATGAGCTTTTCGGGAAACTGGAACGGCCCGTAATTGTTCGAGCAGTTGCTGATGACAACCGGCAGACCGTAGGTGTCATGATAAGCCCTGACAAAATGGTCAGAAGAGGCCTTTGATGCAGAATAGGGGCTGTGCGGATCATAGGGGGTCTTTTCAGTGAAAAGCCCCTCCCCCGCATGAAGGGATCCATAGACCTCGTCGGTGGAAACATGGTAGAACAGACGGCCCGACAAGTCTCCCTCCCAAGAGGCCTTGGCCGCATTGAGCAAATTCACTGTGCCAAGCACATTGGTCCGGACAAACGCTGTCGGATTGGCAATGGAACGGTCCACATGCGATTCGGCAGCCAGATGAATCACCCCGTCATAACGGGTTTGGGCAAACAGCCGCATAAGAAACTCCCCGTCGGTAATGTCACCCCTGAGGAAACGGTACCGGTTATCCTCCTCAACATCACGAAGATTGGCAAGGTTGCCTGCATAGGTAAGGCTGTCGAGGTTGGTCACCCGGCAGTCGCTATATGTCCTGAGAAAATGACGGATAACATGGGATCCAATAAAGCCGGCTCCACCGGTAACAAGCAGATGCATGGTTCTCTTTTGGTTATGGTTGGTGGCTGAGCATTGTTGCAAGCGAGTGGCGCCAGTAAGGAATCCGTATTCCCCAGTCTCTCTTGATGGCTCCCTTGTCAAGAACACTGTAGGAGGGTCTCGGCGCTTCCTGAGGGTAAGAGGAACTGTCAACAGGGTGTACGCTGCACTCCAGCCCCGAAAGCTCCATCACAGCATAGGCAAAGTCATACCATGATGCAGTTCCCTCATTGCTGTAATGATAGGTCTGGCGGTAGTGATGGGAAGGGTCGTGGCGCCATGCAATCTCCATAAGGGCACCGGCGAGGTCGACGGCAGAGGTAGGCGTACCGGTCTGGTCGAACACCACCTGCAGCTCCTTCTTTTCAGCCCCGAGACGCAGCATGGTTTTCACAAAATTCGAGCCATGAGAGGAGTAGAGCCAGGAGGTGCGCACAATAATGTGCGAAGGATCAATTTCACCAATCAACCCTTCCCCCTGAAACTTGGAACGACCGTAGACGCTTGAAGGTGAGGGGGGATCGCTTTCACGGTATGGCCTCGGCTGGCTGCCGTCAAACACATAGTCGGTGGACACATGAAGAAGGAGCGCGCCGGCGTCCCTGCAGGCAGCGGCAAGCACACCTGCGCCGTTGCGGTTGACACGGAATGCTGATTCAGGATCCCTCTCCGCCTTGTCCACCGCGGTATATGCAGCTGCATTGATGATCACCGAGGGCCTGCACTCCGCCACAGCCGACATAACAGCCTCACTGTCCGTTATGTCAAGCTCCGGAAGGTCATAAAAAAAGAAACTATGGTCGGAAATGGAGCGGGAAAGCTCCTGAAGCTCACTGCCAAGCTGGCCATTGCTGCCTGTCACGAGAATGTTCATCGGCGGTAGACTGATTCAGCGTTGTACTCACTGTAAGGAAAATCCTCAACTTCTGAAAAACCGGGAAGGCCGCCATCCCTTCCTGAAACACGGATATCGGCCGCATCAAGCTGCCAGTCAATGCCGAGTGAATGGTCGTTCCAGAGCAGCCCCCCCTCAGAAGAGGGATGATAGTAACTGTCGCACTTGTAGGAAAACACCGCTTCGTCTGAAAGGACAACAAACCCATGGGCAAACCCTTTGGGGACCCAGAGCTCATTTTTGCGTTCGCCGTCAAGCTCACAGGCAACATGGCGGCCATACCAGGGCGATCCCCGTCGAATGTCAACGGCAACATCAAGCACCCTGCCCCGCACCACCCGCACAAGCTTCGACTGGGTATAGGGCGGCAGCTGAAAGTGGAGCCCCCGCAGCACACCTCGGGAAGATTTTGACTCATTGTCCTGCACAAAATCAACCCGTCCAATATGCTCCTCGATCAGGTCACGGCGGAAGGATTCAAAAAAATACCCCCGGTCATCACCGAATACGACGGGTTCAAACTCCAGGACATCAGGAATGGCGGTACTCGTAACACGCATACTGTGACAAAAACTTACAGTGTTTCAGATTCTTTGGGGAAGAGGTTTTCAGAGGCCGCTTTCAGCGCCTGGAAGGAAGGCGTTTCAGATACTCTCCATACTGACTTTTCAAAAGCGGGACAGCAAGCCGCAGCAAATCATCATCGCCTATCCAGCCATTGCGCCAGGCAATCTCTTCAGGACATGCAATCTTCAGCCCCTGGCGTTTCTCAACAGTCTGAATGAAATTGCCTGCTTCCTGAAACGACTCGTGCGTGCCGGTATCAAGCCATGCAAACCCCCTGCCAAGCATGGAACATTTCAGGCGGCCAGCCTCAAGATAGTGTTCATTCACGCTTGTGATTTCAAGCTCCCCCCTCGCTGAAGGGCGAACATTGCGGGCAACTTCGACCACATCATTGGGATAAAAATACAGTCCCACAACAGCATAATCGGACTTCGGGCTTTCAGGCTTTTCCACAATGGAGAGCACATTGCCCTCACCATCAATTTCCGCTACACCGTATCGTTCCGGGTCACTGACAGCATAACCGAAAATTGTCGCCTTCCGTTGCTCACTAACCGTCCGGACCGCAAGGTCAAGCATAGGAGTGAATGCGTAGCCAAAAAAAATGTTGTCACCCAGAATCAGAGCCACATCCTCCCCGCCGAGGAACTCCTCGCCAAGAATGAACGCCTGCGCAAGACCATCGGGAGAGGGCTGAATAGTGTAAGAGAGAGAGATGCCCCAGTCGCTGCCGTCGCCGAGCAGCTTCCGGAATGATGGCTGGTCTTCGGGAGTGGTGATGATGAGAATATCCCTGATCCCCGCAAGCATGAGGGTGGTCAGTGGATAGTAGATCATCGGTTTGTCGTAGACAGGAAGGAGCTGCTTTGAAATGCCCCTTGTAACAGGGTATAGCCTTGTGCCGGAACCGCCGGCAAGAATAATGCCTTTCATGGTGCCTCGTTGTGCGTTCTGTCAAATCACCGACATGGGTGGGGGCACCCTTACGGATTCTTCACTCAATATACAAAAATAATTCAGTCCTGCACTTTTCCACCAGAAGAAGAAATCACTGCGGCTGTTTCAGATGCAATGCGCATGGCCGTCTCGGCTGATGCAAGCGCCTCACGCGCATCCCCCTCTCCAAAAATATCCCAGGGAAGCCGACAGCCCTCTTCATCACCATATTTCGTCAGCATCTTCTGATGAGAACCATGCCTCTCAAACAGAGGCAGAAGCTGGCCGATCATGCCGGCAACCTCGGTCGAAAGCGTTCCCTCAACCATCAGCCGCGACAGATGCTCTCCCGGCCTGTGCGTGGTCGGGGCAACGCCAAAAAGCATCAGCACCCCTACCCCTGCATTCTCAACTGCAAGCACCGAACCCGAAACAGCTGCCCGCCAGCGCCCGCCGGCAAAATCTTGCCGGGCCTCATCAAGAAATCCCCTCACAAGCTGAAGGCGATAGTCAACATCGTTCATGGAACCCATGAGTCCCTCCGTTAAATTCACCATCCGGATACAATCGCATCAATAATTTGATCAGCGATACGCTCCATACAGACCCGTATGGCCTCCTGCTGACCAAGATAGTCACCCACGGTGTAATCGGCAAAAGCGACAAACGACTGCGAAAACATCTGCTTTTTCTCCACCCTGTCGTCCATGGATGCTCGCACCCCTATCGTAATCCTGTTTGTGATGGCCCGTTCCGTATCAACCGAGAGCTGGCTTGAGCTATCCGACCAGGTGGTTATGGAGCACTCCAGAAGAGCGTCCGCTCTGGCAATGGATGAGGTTATCTGTAGCGGAGTGGCGGCTTCAATTTTATTCGTCACTGCCCTGTTGAGATCATTGCCATAGCCGGATCCGCCGCCGAACACCGGAACGGCCACAGTTTTCACATACTCAGGAAGAGAGCCTCCGCTAAGACTGTAACACCCGCCAAGCGAAAGGCACAGTAGAGCCAGAGAGAGCACCCTTGATACAACAGTTTTCACGGCACCTGCCCGGTTAATAGGTTTGACGATCTATCGTGTTGAATATTTTACGGAAGGGAAAGGTCAGGAGCAACCTTTTTTTTCTCATTCCACTGAGTGCTGAAAGATATATGTCTGTTTTCCCGTCGCTCCAGCCGGAAGCCATCCGTACGGCAAGCCCGGCTGCCACAGAGGGCGGCTGTGCGAAAATATCGAGGATGGTGTTGAATGTCGCAAGCTGCTTCTGCAGTTCGGGCGTGGGGTTTTCAGCACTGACCATGGCGGTGCGCACAAGACCGGGATGCAACAGCATTACAGAGATTGGTGTATGGCGATACTCAGCGGCAACGGCGTGTGTAAAACGGGCGACAGCCGCCTTGGTTGCCCCGTAGGCGCTTATCCAGGGGGTGTTTGAACCGCTGTCTGTCCCTGAACCAGCCATATTGATAAGTTTGCCGTGCGGGTTCTCGCAGAGGAAATAACGGATGGCCGCACGACTCCCGTTGTAGGTCCCCTTGATGTTGGTGTCAATCACCCGGCCCCATGCGTCCGGGTCGCTTTCCGCAAGAGAACAAAAGGGGTCGGAAATCCCCGCATTGTTAATGAAGCAGTCAATGCGCCCGAAACGCTCAGCACTCTCTGCAACAAGCGCCTGCACTTCACCCCGAGAGAGAACATCACACACCCGGCCATGCACCGACCCTTCAGGAAAGCCCGCAACAGCTGCTTCAACATTCGTGCGGGATGATGAAGTCACCACCACCTTCGCTCCCTCGGAAACAAAGGCGTGTGCAATAGCGTTGCCAATCCCTCGCGATGAACCGGTAACAATGGCTACCTTTCCCTCAAGCCTTCCCATTATCTCCGTTTACCGGCGGAAGCATAGCCTGCAGCTCAGGCCGTCCAACCGCATATGCCTCAAGAGAAGTCCCCTGTGCAATAGCCTCCCAGGCCTGTCGGATACTGGTTGCGCCAGCTTTCGGCCCCAGCGGATGTCCGAAAATGCCCCGTCCGGGAACAAACCCGAAATCAACCGATCCTACCTTGCGATACACCGTTTCCAGCGTCAGAGCTGAGTCACTCCCGCCAGGAACAGGCAGTGAACGGCGAATATGGCCAAACTCCTGAAGACACTCGGAAATATTATCTTTCACCTCTTCCTCAGGGGTCATCATCCGGCTGCCGAATCCCGGCATAATTATGGAATCAAGCCCCGCAAGCCGCTGCAGCTTGGTCATCACCCGTGAATGAATCCCATAGTTCTCCATCCTGCTGAAAGCGGCTATGAAGGGGAAATGGCCGATCAGAGGGACTTGAGTATATTGTGCGAGCATCCTGACGGCACTCAGCCCAACCGGCAGAGCGTTGACCAGAAGCGCATTGGCGCCATTTCTGACAGCAACATCATGCTGCTCCTTCATCCGATCGACCTCATCGGTGATATTTGCCAGATAAACCTTCGGCTCGCCCGTTGCCTTTTCTGCCCTTTTTCGGGCAATTCCCAGCTGGCAAGAGCGCTCGGCAAGCGTGGACCATTCAACATCGGCCAGCATTTCGTCATCCTTGGCAATATCAAGCCCCCCCATCCAGCTCTCTTCGGCAATCTGGGCGAAATGTTCCGGACTCAGCCCGATATTAGGCTTTACCACGCCGAAAAAGATAGGACGATCATAAGCCTGAAGAAGATCGCGGATTCCCTCGATACCGAATTTCGGTCCATCGAACTCCCGCAAATAGGACTCAGGGAAGGAGATGTCAAGAAGCTTGACAATGGGCACGCCGGGAGTGAAGAACACACCCTCCCCGCAAACCGCAGTCAGAAGGTTCGGAATTTTCGGGCCGAAATTCCGGTGCGGATGAGCAATGGTTACCCGGCAGGCATGAATAGGGCCCTGCTGGGAATGCGTCACCGGATAACTGAGATGCTCTCTCTCCGCAAGAATCTGAAGATCAATCACCTTTGCGCCGAATCGCACACGGAAATCCTCATCATACCCTATGCGGCTCCACTGTGCCGTCGACTGCTCACTGCAGAAATGCGCCAGTGCGGTTTCAATCTCACCCACACACTCCACATAATACTCCAGCGTCAGGTAATCAGCCATCTCAAGCTGCTCTCTGGAGGCAAAAAACCCCTTGACATCCGTTGTGTTCATAAAACAGTATCATCGCCCCGAACAGTACCGAAACCGGACTGTTCGGGATTGGCATTAATAAAAATCACACATCCTGCCATAGGGGCAACTCTTCAGTGCACATCAGCCTTCCGCTCTGATGGAGCTAAAATATTCGTATGCCTCTGAAGGATTCAGACCCTCATGCACCACTTTATTGACAGCCTTCATCATGGCCAG
Source organism: Chlorobium sp. (assembly GCA_013203905.1). Classification (GTDB taxonomy): domain Bacteria; phylum Bacteroidota; class Chlorobiia; order Chlorobiales; family Chlorobiaceae; genus Chlorobium. The sequence goes on from JABMPC010000009.1 coordinate 21,490, forward strand.
CGGCGCATCGCTCTGGAAAATATTGCGTCCCATGTCCACACCCGAAGCACCCTCTTCAATGGCCTTCCACGACATGGTGAGAGCCTCCTGTTCCGGTAGCTTCTTGCCGCCTGCCATCACAATCGGAACGGGACATGAGGCAACGATGGTCTCAAAATCTTCAGGCACATAATAGGTCTTCACAATCTGGGCGCCAAGCTCGGCGGAAATCCGGCAGGCAAGACGGAAGTACTTCGCATCGCGGACCATATCCTTGCCCACAGCGGTAACCGCCATGGTGGGAATACCGTAACGAAGCCCCATGTCAATCAACCGGGTCATATTGTGGATGGAACGGGTCTCGAACTCACCACCAATAAAGACCTGAAGGGTAATGGCAGACACATTCATCCTGACTGCATCTTCAATATCAACGGCAAGCTCCTCATCGGAAAGCTCCTTGAGAATGCTCGGACCGCCGCTGCAGCGCATCACCACCGCCTTGTTCAGCGTAGGGGGCACCGTTGTGCGGAGGATGCCGCGGGTCAGCATGATTGCATCGGCGTGCGGCATGAGAGGAACAATATTCACATCAGGGCGTTCCAGGCCAGTGGTCGGCCCCTGAAAATACCCATGATCAATGGCGAACATGACCGTTTTGCCCGTATCCGGACGGAAAATCCGGGCAAGACGGTTTTTCATCCCCCAGTCCAGAGAGTGCGCTCCTTTCAGATAGTAACCGTGGGTGTTGACCGGAATGTCGGTATAATAATCCTTGGCCTGTTTGTCCTTGTCATACTCAGCCATAATGCGCCCCTCCTGTTTCAGTTTGTATTGTCAATTCTCGCACACTCTCTTCTTAATGCTCATCGCAGAGCAGCCGCAATGTTGCCGCCATCTACTGTCGTAATTGCACCGGTCGTCCTTTTTTCAAGCGCCAGATGAACAAAGGCCTCTGCCACATCCTCAGCGCTCACCTCCAGCTGCAGGAGGTTGCCCGCCATATACTCCTTTTCACTCAACCCGCGCGCTTTTGAGCGCGCATCAATCATTTCGGCGGTCAGAAGGCCGCTGCGGATACGATCGGCATTGATACCGTTTGCACGGATGCCATCGCGTCCATGATCAAGGGCATACTGCCGCACAAGAAACATAGTTGCCGCCTTCGGCAAACCATAAGGGCCGAAATCGGGCCCGGGGTTGACCGCCTGTTTCGATACATTGAAGAGGAGTACGCCGCCGGATCCCTGAAGCTTCATGACCCTGACTGCCTCCTGAGCCATGGACTGGTGGGAAAAGAAATTCAGCTCAAAACTTTTGCGGAGAACCTCATCGGCAACCTCACCGATACGCCCCTGCAGAGCAGCGCCAACATTGGAAACAATAGCATCCACCCCGCCAAAACGACGGCAGGCACCCTCAAACGCCGCACGAACATCACTGCGTAAGGTCACATCGCAGGTCATTGCAAGAACCCCGCCGCCAAGCTCCTCTGCGGCCCGGTCAAGCGCATCCTGACAGAGATCAAGCAGCACAATTTCAGCACCTCTCTCCCGGAATGCCCTGGCGGTGGCAAGCCCGATGCCGCCGGCGCCGCCGCTCACCATCACAACCTTTCCGGCAAACTCACCATGGCGGACTTTCTGCATCTTCGCCTGCTCCATCTCCCAATACTCAATAGCAAACGCTTCCGCATCCGTAATAGACACAAAAGAACCAACAGACTCAGCATTAAGAATAGCGGTTGCGCTGGCAGCCGCAATATCAGCATTCACAGCAGCGGCACGGGCCGTTCTGCCAAGTCCGAAGAGACCCAGCCCGGGAACCAGAACAACACGCGGAATAGAGTCAAGCATGGAAACCTCAGTGCCGGCAGCTGCTTTCCCGGCAGCAAAATAGGCTGCATACTCAGCGGCGTAGGCCTCTACTGCCTTATGAACCGAAGCCTTGAATACAGCAGGATCAGAAGCGTCCGGAGCAGGAGCCACCAGCGGCCAATGCTTTGAGCGGACAATGAAATCCGGCGTCATGGCACCCCTGCGGGAGAGCTCCCCGAGATTGGTGCGGTTAACATAATTGAGAATGTCGGGTGATGTCCGAAAGTCCAGAATGAACTGATCATAGTCCTTTGAACCCGGAGTGCGTTCAATCACGCAGGCCCCCCTGATAATGGGAGCAGCATCCTCCACGGAAAGCAGTTCGGGTGGAAGCTGCACACACTCCACTCTCTTCTGCGGGGCTGCGGCAATACGGGACTCAAGAGCAGTCACCGCATCAATCATACGGTCATAAGCCTCCCGTGCACTCTCCCCGAAAGTAACAAGTCCATGTTTATGGAGCACCAGTCCGGCAATTGACGGGTCGTTTTCGTAAGCAGCTGCTGCTGAATTGGCCAGTTCAAGACCCGGCTTGGCGTATGGCACAGAACCGAAACTCCCGCCTAAAGCACTGCGGCATAGCTCCTCTCCGACAGGCTGATTGGAAAGGGTAAGAAGCGCCATTGAATGGGTATGAAGAATGAAGCGATGGGGCAGAAAAGCATGAAGAAGAGTCTCTATCGACGGACTCAGCGCCTGGCTTACCATGTGATCGGTAAGATCAAAGAGATTCAGATAGAGAAAGTTTTTGAACTCCCGGGTTGAAAACAGCTTCACTTCCTCAATACTGTGTCGCTCTCCGGTTGCGTAGAGATACTGAAGTCTCTGCAGGGGGTCAATGCGTAAGGGGGTAAAATCGTGGGAATCAACACCGGCAAGGTCAACTCCACTCGCCTTGATGAAAATCACATTCACCCGATTGCCTATAATATCACCAAGCTCGCATTTCACAGAAGTGTTGCCGCCACCATGCATCACCAGAGAGCTTTCACGACCAAGAAGTCTCGATGCATACACCACTTCCAGCAGTTCACGGGGAGTCTTCCCGTCTGTTGGTTTTCCGGCCAGTGCCGCATCAAAATCCTTGTCATTCCATAGATTCCGCATTGTGTTATGCCATTATGACGCTCTTTTCTCAAGCGCAAATTTAAAAAATCCGACTGCGTCCTGGTGAACGACGAGAGCAAAAAGATTTACAGCTTTTAATATACGAAATTCCATAATTCTTCTACATTACCTCTAGGCGCTGCCGAGCAACACCCATTTACCGGTATTCTGTTCAGGGCATAATGAGATCAGAGAAAACGACCGAAAAAAAACTGCCGACACCCGGCGAAACAATGACGCTGGCATTCAAACTGCTTGGTCTGCGCAACCACAGCATTGCCGAACTTGAAAGGAAGCTCCTAACCAGAGGCTGCCCCGAAGAGAGCACTGCGGAGGTGTTAAGGAGACTAAAAGAAAGAGGGGTGCTTGACGACCGTGCGTTCAGCGAAGAGTTCATCAGAGGGAGACTGAAACGCAGACCGGCGGGGACAATGAAACTTCGGGCTGAACTCCGTAAAAAAGGGGTCCCCGACAATATCGCTGAAGAGGTGCTTAAAAGCTATAACGGCATGAAGGGGGCAATGCTTGCTGCAGAAAAGAAATTGACCGCTCTTATGCGTTTCACCCCTTCAGTGCGAAAAAAGAAGCTTGAGATCTTTCTGCGCAACCGGGGGTTTGGCTGGCAGGAAATTCAGCAGGCAACAAAGCGGCTGCAGGAAGAAATGAGCGAATACGAACCTCTTGGGGACGACACAGAGGATTACGGATGAACCAGTGAGCCAACCTTTTCGCCGCTGATCAGCTTTGTCAGATTCCCCCGCTCATTCATGTTCATCACTACGATAGGCAGTACATTCTCCCGGCAGAGCGTTATGGCTGTCATGTCCATGACGCGAAGGTTCTTGCGTATCACATCAATGTAGGATATCTGAGAAAAAAACTCCGCCCCGGGGTTTGTTTCAGGATCGGAATCATAGATACCATCAACCCGGGTTCCTTTCACAATAACATCAGCCTCAATTTCTATGGCCCGCAGTGAAGCCGCCGTATCAGTCGTGAAATAGGGGTTACCGGTCCCAGCGCCAAAAATGACCACCCTCCCCTTTTCCAGATGCCGTATAGCCCGTCTCCGGATGAACGGCTCAGCCATCTCCTCCATTTTAATGGCAGTCTGCAGCCTTGTGTAGACACCCTGCCGTTCCAGTGCATCCTGAAAAGCAATGGAATTAATCACGGTTGCAAGCATCCCCATGTAATCAGCCTGCACTCTGTCCATATTGCGTGCCGCATCGGAAACGCCGCGAAAAATATTGCCTCCACCAATCACCAGAGCTATTTCAGCGCCCATTTCACGGGCCTCTTTTACCTCCTCGGCATATCGCTCCAGCATATCGCTGTTGATTCCATACCCATCCTCTCCTGCCAGAGCCTCACCGCTGAGTTTCAGCAAGATGCGTTTGTATTGCAGCATAGTCGTATCCTCCATGAGAAAATATTATTGAACGAAAAAAAAGCCCCGATACACGGGGCTTTTTTTCTTACTCTCCCAACTGATAACGGACAAACTCTCTGATCTCCACTGCAGCCTCATGCTGCTTGCGGAACTCCCCGAGAACATCCGAAACCTTCATATTATTAATCTTTATGAAGGCCTGTTCAGTAAGCACCACCTCCTGGTAGTACTTTTCAATACGGCCCTGGACAATCCGGTCAACAAACTCCTCCTTCTTGCCCTGACTAAGCGCCTGCTGGCGATAAATGTCGGACTCCTTTGCAATCAGTTCCTCTGGCACTGCCGAGCGGTCAACAACAATCGGCGCAGCTGCAGCCACCTGCATGGCAAGGTCGCGCGCAAGTTCTCTGGCGATATCCGGCTTGGCGGAAGCTATATGGATAATGGCACCAAGCTGCGCACCCGGATGAACATAGGCTTCAACAAGACCATCAGCAGCGTCACAAAAAACAAGACGCTTCAGCTCAATCTTCTCGCCAAGCTTTCCAGTCATGGTTTTGATTGCGTCATCCACAGTCTCCCCACCGAATTCGGCAGAAAGCGTCATTTCAAGAAGAGCCTCAGGAGATGATGCACAACCCTCAAGCGCCAACTCTGCGAGCGCACCGGCAAAACCGCTAAACACCTCGCCCCGCGCAACAAAATCAGTCTCACAGTTAAGTTCAAGAATAACTCCGGCCTTTCGATCGTCCGTCACCTTGATGCATATCATTCCCTCGCTGGCATCTTTCTCCGCTCTTTTGGCGGCAAGCGCTGCGCCTTTTTTACGCAGATACTCAACGGCTTTCTGCATATCACCGCCTGTTTCCTCGAGGGCCTTTTTGCAGTCCATCATGCCAACGCCTGTCGTATCGCGGAGATTTTTTACATCTTTTGCTGAAATCTGACTCATTGCTTTTTCTTTCGCTTCAGTTTTAATATGGTTACCGTTACTCGGCTGATTCAGGTGCTGCAGGAGCCTCAGGCTGCTCAGACTCACTGCCATCCGCCTCATCCATCTTTGCAAGAACTTCCTGCTCCACCTTCAATGCGCGGGCATTAACAATGGTGTCTGCCACAGCCTTGACCATAAGCTGTATGGAGCGAATGGCGTCATCGTTTGCAGGAATGATATAATCAACAAGATCAGGGTCGCAGTTGGTATCAACCATTGCAAAAATGGGAATACCCAGCGAGCGGGCTTCCTTGATAGCAATATGCTCTTTTTTGATATCGACAATAAACAAGGCAGCGGGAATTCTGGTCATGGTGGCTATGCCCCCCAGAATCCGCATGAGCTTTTCTCGCTCACGGCCAAGCATGAGACGCTCTTTCTTTGTGATCATGTCATAGGTGCCGTCCGTCTCCATACGGTCAATGGCGTTCATGCGACGGATGCTCTGGCGAATGGTAGAGAAGTTGGTCAGCATACCTCCGAGCCAGCGCTCGCAGACATAGGGCATTTCGGCCCGTTCGGCCTCGGCGGCAATAATGTTTTTTGCCTGTTTCTTTGTGCCAACAAACATAATCTCCCGCCCGGTCTGGGCAATGGCATCAAGTGCGTTGAGGGCATTATCTGCAAGAACAAGGGTTTTCTGGAGATCGATGATGTGAACACCGTTCTTCTCCATGAAAATGTAAGGCTTCATTTTCGGGCTCCAGCGGCGGGCAAGGTGTCCAAAATGGACTCCAGCGCGGAGCATGTCTTCAAGCTGAAAGTACGACATTGTAATCTTCCTTCTGTTTAGTTGTGTCTTCTACCATGCCCACCCTCCGGAATCCGGCGCAAGGCGCCGGACACTGCCGGAAAACTCTATCCGGGAACTGACCCGGAACAGCACGATATGAGTGATGTTGTTCTGAAAAAAAACGATACAAAGGCAATATCAGCGCTTGGAGAACTGGAACGACTTACGAGCCTTCTTACGGCCGAACTTCTTGCGCTCAACCATTCGCGGATCACGGGTAAGCAGGCGCTCCGGCTTGAACACGGCGCGAACTGTTTCATCAAACTCTGTAAGAGCTCTTGCAATCGCAAGACTGACAGCACCCGACTGGCCGCTGATGCCGCCGCCATGCACATTCACTTTAATATCAAAGTCTTCAGTCTTTTCGGCAAGAACCAGTGGACGAAGAGCCACGCGGCACTTGACCTCGTCTTTGAAATATTCTTCAGCCGGCAGCTTGTTGATGATGACCCGACCTTTTCCCGGAGTCATGAACACTCTTGCCACCGAGGTCTTACGGCGTCCTACGGTATCGATAACCTCTTTCATTCCCTGTTCGTTATATGATTTAATTTACTTTCATTTCAATAGGCGACTGCGATTCATGCGGATGTGTCGCTCCAGGATAGACTTTCAGCTTCTTGAACAGCTGACGGCCGAGATTGTTGTGAGGAAGCATTCCCCATACAGCATGCTCAATAACTTTTTCCGGCTTTTTGCGGAGCAGATCCTTGACATGGTTGAACTTCACGCCGCCAGGATACTGGGAGTGCGAGAAATAGGACTTGGCATCAAGCTTCTTGCCTGAGAGCGCCACTTTTTCAGCATTGGTCACCACAATGAAGTCACCGGTGTCGATGTGAGGGGTAAATTCCGGTTTGTGCTTGCCTCTCAGGACCTTTGCAATTTCAGCAGCCATTCTGCCCAAAATCTGACCTTCGGCATCTACGACATACCACTTCCGTTCGACATCATCTGGCTTTGCCGAATATGTTTTAAAACTTAGCGTCTTGCTCATGCTCGTGTAACAATGGATTAACTGGACTTTTCCGAAAAATAAAGTTTATCAATGTAAATTAATTCACTTAATTCTACAAATTATACCATTCCATCCCGAGGAATTTCCCGGGAGCGCGAATCTCCATCATCACACCTCTTTTCATGAAACCTCTCATTGCCCTGGTTGGCCGTCCGAATGTAGGAAAATCAACCCTTTTCAACCGCATACTCAGGGAGCGGGCAGCCATTGTCGACAGCACTCCCGGCGTCACCCGCGACCGCCACATTTCTGAAGGGTTCTGGCAAGGCCGGGCCTTCCGCCTGATGGATACCGGAGGGTATGCCCCTGAAGACGGCATCATCAGCAGCGCCATGCTCGATCAGACCATGACGGCCATCAACGATGCCGACATCATTGTCTTTGTTACCGACGCCCGTGCCGGCCTCTCCTATGACGATCTGGAGCTCGCAAAAGTTCTTCAGCAGCGTTTCAGCCACAAACCGGTCTTCTTTGCCGTCAACAAGGTTGAATCCCCCCAGCTCACCTATGAGGCGGCCTCCTTTGTCAGCACCGGCTTCACCGACCCCTGGTGCATATCGGCAAAAGATGGGAGCGGAGTGGCCGACCTGCTCGACGCTATCCTCCATGAACTCCCCGAAACAGATGGCGAACAGGAGGAAGACGGCGCCATCCGCCTTGCGGTTGTAGGTCGGCCGAATGTCGGAAAATCAAGCTTTGTCAATGCCCTTCTCGGCAACAACCGCCAGATTGTCTCCGACATTCCCGGAACCACCCGCGATGCAATCGACACCCGATTCACTCGAAACCAGCAGGAGTTCCTCCTCATTGATACAGCAGGACTGAGAAAACGCACCAAAATCAGCGCCGGCATAGAGTACTACAGCTCCTTGAGAAGCGAAAAAGCCATAGAGCGCTGCGAGGTTGTTATGGTGATGCTGGATGCCGGGCCCGGTATAGAGAAGCAGGATCTGAAAATCATCAATATGGCTACTGAGCGAAAAAGGGCCGTGCTGCTCCTCGTCAACAAATGGGATCTGATTGAAAAAGACTCCAAAACCAGCAAGCAGTATGAGGATACGCTCCGCTCGCACATGGGCAATCTCGCCTATGTTCCGGTACTCTTCATATCCGCACTGACCAAAAAGAACCTGTACCGAGCCATCGACACCGCCCGTGAAATCCGCGACAACCGGGCCAGAAAAATCAGCACCAGCGCGCTCAACCGTTTCCTTGAAGAGGCGCTTGCCGCAAACCCTCCCTCATCTAAAGGCGGAACGGAGCTGAAAATCAAATACATGACACAGATTCAGGCGCCTTGGCCGGTATTTGCTTTTTTCTGCAATAATCCAGAGCTTGTGCAGACCAATTTCCGGAAGTTTCTTGAAAACAGGCTTCGTGAAAAATTCGACCTCAAAGGGGTCACCATTTCGCTCCGTTTCCTCCAGAAATAACCATACCGGAACTTTCCGCAACATTTTCACCCATCACAACACCATGGCAACAATAGAAAAGCATCAGATTCTCAGCGCCCTCTCCACCGTTCTTGATCCCGATCTCAAAAAAGATCTGGTAAGTCTCGGAATGATACGCGGGATCTCCGTTACAGATAGCGGCGACATCTCTTTTCAGGTCGTGCTGACCACTCCAGCCTGCCCCCTGAAAGACGAGATACGCCAGTCCTGCATTGAGGCAATCAGGGCGGAACTGCCCGCAGCAGAACGGATTGATGTGGAAATGACGGCAGAAGTTACCGGCGGCTGCAGCCACGGTCACGATGACCACCACCATGATGACGCTCACCAGTGCAATGGAGGCCAGTGCGGTGGGCATGACGAGCGTCCTCTGAAAGAGGTCAAAAACATTATTGCCGTTGCTTCAGGAAAAGGCGGAGTCGGCAAATCGACCGTTGCCGTCAACCTTGCAGTCAGCCTTGCTGCAACCGGCGCATCAGTCGGCCTTGTTGACGCCGATCTTTATGGCCCCAGTATTCCCACCATGTTCGGCCTTCATTCCGAGCAGCCGAAGGTGGTTGAGAAGATGCTCCAGCCTCTCGAAAAATTCGGAGTGAAACTCATGTCCATCGGCTTCCTCGTTGAAACCGACACAGCACTCATCTGGCGCGGCCCAATGGCCTCAAGCGCCATCAAACAGTTCATCACGGAAGTTTCCTGGGGCGAACTCGACTACCTGATTTTCGACCTTCCTCCCGGAACCGGTGACATCCAGCTCACGCTTGCGCAGACCATACCCCTTACCGGAGCAGTCATTGTTACCACTCCGCAGGATGTGGCACTTGCCGATGTGTCCAAGGCCGTCAACATGTTCGCAAAGGTCAATGTTCCCATATTAGGAGTTGTTGAGAACATGAGCTGGTATGAGCTGCCTGACGGCGGCAGGGATTATCTGTTCGGACAGAAAGGTGGCGAGCGTTTCGCAAAAGCCAGAGGGCTGGCCTTCCTCGGCTCCGTTCCTATCAACAGAAGCGTAGGTGAGGGTGGTGACAGCGGAACGCCTGCAGTCATAGGAACACCCGATTCATCAGCAGCCAAAGCATTCACAAGCGTCTCCATGGAGGTGGCCCGGCAGATATCCATTACCAATGCCTCCCCGTCCTCTTCCTGCTGCTGCTCTTAATGCAGCTTTCGGGAACGAACTGCAGGGGAGAGGTTGTTTTTTTGGGGATCAGGTAGGATATTACCTGACTCCCCAAAAGGATGTACAGCGATTTTTTCTAACCATTATTTCATAAGGGATCTACGCAATGAGTACCAGCAAGGACTATCTGCCAAACAGCGATGCACTATACGACCGGGTGATTGCAGCACTTGAAACCGTTCGGCCATACCTTCAGGTTGACGGTGGCGACTGCCAGCTTGTCGGCATCAGCAAGGATATGGTTGTGGATGTAAAACTGCTTGGAGCATGCGGTAGCTGCCCCATGAGCACGCTGACGCTTCGCGCCGGTGTTGAGCAGGCAATCAAAAAGGCCATTCCTGAAATCGTACGCGTCGAATCGGTCTGACCTCTCCCCCTCACTCCGAATCAAGATTATTGAGCAGCAGTTCAAGGGACTCCTCGCTTCCGATGAGGACATCCCTTGCCCTGCTTCCATCAGCAGGACTAACAATACGATTGTCACAGAGCTGGTCCATGATTCTCCCCGCCCGACCAAATCCGACACGGAGCCTCCGCTGCAGCAGCGATACACTTCCCTGCTGATGCATCACCACAAGCCGGGCAGCATCTTCAAACAGCTGATCGCGCCCACCCATATCCATACTACTGCCAGCAGGCGAACCGCCATTAACCTTCGACATATCCGCAGAAGGAAGCATATAGATGTTCTTCAGGGCATGCTGCGCACCGATAAATGAAGTTACCGCCTCAACCTCTTTGGAAGAGACATAGGGGCCCTGAATGCGTATCGGTTTGGGGAGTGTGGCAGGATGGTAAAGCATGTCACCGTCGCGAAGGAGTTTTTCAGCTCCTGAACCGTCAAGAATGGTACGGGAATCAATCCTGCTTGATACCTGAAACGCAATGCGTGAAGGGAAGTTCGCCTTGATAATGCCGGTAATGACATCAACCGAAGGGCGCTGGGTGGCAAGAATGAGATGGATGCCAACCGCCCTGGCCAGCTGCGCCAGCCGTGTGATGGGCTCCTCAACCTCTCTGCCGGCGGTAATCATTAAGTCGGCCAATTCATCAATCACCACCACCAGGTATGGCAATGCCTCCTGGGGAAGGGCCTTGTTGTAATCCCCGATATTGCGCATCCCTGCCTCCTGCAGGGTAATGTAACGCATATCCATCTCCTTCTCCACGCACTTCAGCGCATAGATCGCCTTCTGAGGATCGGTGATAATCTGTTCATCAATATCAGGGAACTTCACCAGAAAATGGCTTTTCAGGTGCGTGTAGTTGAACAGTTCGACCCGCTTCGGATCAATCAGGAGAAACTTGACCTTGTCCGGGCTGCACGAGTAGAGCAGACTGGTGATGATCACATTGATCCCGACCGACTTGCCCGATCCGGTTGCGCCGGCAATCAGAAGATGAGGGAGCGAGGCGAGGTCATCAATATAGACCTCATTGGCAATGGTTCTTCCAAGCACAATAGGAAGA